>JBBSVJ010000371.1:0-1553 GCA_038233665.1 Lysobacterales bacterium | reverse complement strand
CGGGCTCCTACACAATAGGTGTCGCCCGGCTAGAATGTGCTGATGCTTGAGATCGACAGCCAACTGCAAATCCCCGACGACGAGCTGGTCGAGCGTTTTGTGCGCTCGTCCGGGCCTGGCGGACAGAACGTCAACAAGGTTGCCAGCGCGGTTGAGCTGCGTTTCGATGTAGCGAACTCGCCATCTTTGCCGGAAGTTTTGCGTGAGCGCTTGCTCGCGCGTCGCGATCGTCGGCTGACGGCCGAGGGCGTGTTCGTGATTCAAGCCAATCGCTTTCGCGATCAGGTCAAAAATCGAGACGATGCGCGTGTACGCCTGGCAGAAATCATCCGGGCTGCCCAGTTTGTGCCGAAGAAACGTTTGGCGACGCGGCCCACACGTGCCTCGAAGGAGCGTCGCATCACTGCCAAGAAAAAGCGCGCCACGATAAAATCAGGGCGCGGTTCGCAGAACTGGAGTGGTGATTGAGCAAGCCATCCTTGCCGAAACATCTTCCGCCGTCCGTACCGCAATTGAAGTCCCATCTGGGTCGACGCCTGGCACGCTGGTTCATTGGCGTTTGCGGCTGGAAACTCGTTGGCGATTTCCCTGATGTCGATCGCTTGGTGCTGATCGCCGCACCGCATTCCTCCTGGCTGGATGGATTCTGGGGCCTGGTGATCAAGGTCGCGGTCGGTATCGATATCTCGTTCATGGGAAAACGCGAATTGTTTGTCGGCCCGCTCGGCTGGGTGGTTCGCAAGCTCGGCGGCATTCCGGTTGAGCGCAACGCCACGCATGGCGTCGTAGAACAAATGGCGGAGCGCTTCAAGCGAGGTCAACCGCTTTGGCTCGGCATTGCGCCTGAAGGCACACGCAAAGCCGTAAGTAAATGGCGAACGGGTTTCTGGCATATCGCGCGCGCTGCAGAAGTGCCGATCCTGCCGGTTTATTTCCACTACCCCGAGCGCACGATTGGTATCGGTCCGCTGTTCGTAACCAGCGCTGACGTGAACGCCGACTTGCAACGCCTGCGGACTTTCTACGCGCCGTGGCAGGGCAAAAATCGCGGCGTCGGTTGATCCAGTCTTTGTTGGATCGCTGAAGCGAAAATGCGAGCGTGGGTAATTGGCACCGATCAATAGCCACGGCAATGGCGCGTAGCGTGCGTTCAGCCCGAAGTGCTTCCGCTCAATGAGAATTACTTGAGTTGAAGACAGATGTAGCAGGTATTCTTTGGCAGCGCTGACGCCCGGATGCAAGCTGATGACAGGTGAACTGGCAATTCTGGCAAGATCGGTTACTGAATTGCATGAGATGACCGTGATTCCCGGCGCTAGTGCCTTTTGTGGATAAAGGAAACAACAATGAGAGCCCCTGTAAAGATCCTCGGAATTTCCGGAAGCCTGCGTCGCAAATCATTCAATACCGCCTTGCTGCGTGTTGCGCAATCGTTGTCAACGGAAAACATCAGCGTCGATGCCGCCACCTTGCACGGCATTCCACTTTATGACGGTGATGTTGAGGAACAGGATGGACTCCCCGAACGGGTCACTACGCTCAAGCAGCAGATT
>JBBSVJ010000370.1:0-1613 GCA_038233665.1 Lysobacterales bacterium | reverse complement strand
TTATCCCGCATGACGCATCCAACAACGGCTCCAATGATTGACGTATCTGTCGTGGTGCCGGTTTATGGCGGCCATGAAGCCTTGGCCGAGTTATACGGTCGGCTCGCATCGAGCATGTCGAAGGCGCAGCTGACCTGGGAGCTGATTCTGGTTGATGATCGCGGTCGCGCGGAATCCTGGCCAGCGATTCGTCATCTGGCGACGACTCATCCTGAAGTGACCGGTCTGCGCCTGAGTCGAAACTTCGGTCAGCACGCGGCGACCATCTGTGGGATCGAACATGCACGTGGCGCATGGATCGTCACCATGGACGATGATCTGGAGCATCCACCGGAAGCGATTTCCTCGATGCTCGATGCCGGCAGCGAGGAAACTCCACTGATCTACGGACTGTTTCCGCGCCGCACCCATTCCGGTGTGCGCAACGTAAGTTCGGAACTGATGCGCTGGACCCTGAAGCGCGCGTTTCCCGATCTCAACGAGCACTACTCGTCATTCCGCGCGATCCACGCCCCGCTGGCACAACAGTTGACCGGATTCCGACTCGCTCGTCCGTATATCGACGGCATGCTTTCGTGGATGACCTCTTCTGCGCAAACGGTCGAAGTAACGCATGGTGATCGCCAGCACGGCGAGAGTGCCTACACCTGGCGCAAATTGATTTCGCATGCCGTCAATATTTTCGTGACGTTCTCGCACTTGCCATTGCGTATCGCCAGCTACGGCGGTGCCGCGTTGGCGGCGGTCAGCTTCGGCTACCTGCTGTTTGTCGTGTACGGCTATTTCAGCGGCAGCATCACCAATCCCGGCTATACCTCGCTGATGTCAGTCATCCTGTTTGCCTGTGGCATCCAGTTGCTGATTCTCGGCGTGCTCGGCGAATATCTCGGGCGGTTGATGGGCGCGACCTACCGAAAACCCGTGTATCTGGTCGAACAAAAACTTTCCTCACATGCCGCCGTCTCCCACGACACACATTCGTGAAGCCCGAACACCTTTCAAGCCCAGATTCACTGCCGGAAAAGCCCGCGCGCAACTACCGCAAAGTGGTTGGCGAATTTCTGCGCTATCTCATCATGGGTGGCACCAACACGCTGGTCGCCTACGCAATCTATCTGCTTTTGCTCAAGTGGATGCGCTACGAAATTGCCTACTCGATCGGCTATGCGGTCGGCATTGTCATGGCCTATGCCTTGAGTGCGATGTTCGTATTCCGCCAACCGATGCGCAAGCGCTCGGCCATGCGTTTTCCTCTCGTCTATGTGGCGCAGTTTCTGATCAGTCTGGGTCTGCTGCGATTGGCCGTTGAAGTGATCCACATACCGCAATGGGCGGCACTCGGCTTCGCTGTCGTTTTGACCATACCCGTGACATTTTTGCTGTCACGCTGGGTCCTGCACTCCGGTTGATTCATCACCCACCGGCCGGCGCCCACAAACCACATACTGGGCACCCAACGGCAACCATCGCAGCAGTCGATCAAACCGGCGCGCCCAAGGCCGATCGAATGGCATGAAAAACAGGTAGCGTTGGGTGACAATCTCGAAGCCTTGTTCGCGCAGAAGTTCACGAACCTTTCCAGTCCCCAGCAACACCGCGTCATGATCGAACGG
>JBBSVJ010000369.1:0-1780 GCA_038233665.1 Lysobacterales bacterium | reverse complement strand
GCTTGGCCAGAATCTCATCCTTGCTGACATGGCTGCCAACATCCGCTTGGCGTGAGCTGATCTTGCCGCCGACTCGGAAGCCCAAAGCACTCTCGTAGCGCGCGTGCACCTCACCCGGGTAGATCGAGATATCCAGTGCCGTGGCCGCATCGACTTGAGCCACGCGTGCAACACGTGGCGCCTCCGCAACCTCAGGCTTGGTGCCGCAGGCTGCCAGCAGGACAATCAGGACGGTGACCGCAAGCGGCCGAGAGGCGTGAATCGAAAGCATCGAATAGAATCTCGCGCAGGGCGACAGTTGTTGTACTGCGTGGTATAGTAATGAATCAGAACTCATGAGTCCAGTAAATTTTCGAATGAACGCAGCAACGACAAAAAACTGTGGACCAGGTCGGCCCAAGGATCTCGGCAAGCGCGCAGCGATCATGCGGGCGGCGAAAAACCTTTTTCCTGAACATGGATTCGATGGCACCAGCATGGATGCGATCGCTGCGCAGGCGGGCGTCTCCAAGCTCACGGTCTACAGCCACTTCACCGACAAGGAAACGCTGTTTACCGAAGCGGTGCGTGAAAAGTGCAGTGAGCAGATGCCGAATACCCTGTTCGACGTGGATTCCAGCGGCTCGCTACGCGATCAGTTGCGGGCAATCGCCAAGGCATTTTTTGCCCTTGTGATCAGCGACGAGTCGATCGCATTGCACCGCCTGCTGACCGCTCGCGCGGGCGATTCGGGCAAACTTGCGCAGCGATTCTGGGAAGCGGGGCCGCAAACTCTGCAAAGCGAGTTTTGCGGTTTTCTACAGCGCGAGGTCGAAGCCGGCGAGCTGGATATCGGCGATATCAAGCGCGCATCCTCCCAGTTTTTCTGTCTGTTGAAAGGCGAGCTGCATGCGCGACAGCTATGCGGCTGTCCTGAAGCGATGGTGTCTCAAGCAGAGATCGAGCAGCATCTTGAGGCAACGGTGGGGATGTTCATGCGCGCTTATGCGCCAACTGTTTCGCAGCGCTGAGCACAATTGCCCTCACTCTTCGAGTTCACCAAGCCAGGATTCAACGGCGTTCAAGTTGTCATCTGAAATGTCGATAAAGTGGAAGCCTGCCCAAAACTGGCCAGGCACATTGGCTGCCTCGCACCACATCTCCTGTACGCCCACTTTGATCGATTGCGAAGAGCCGTCCGCTTCGAAGAGGTCAAAGGCGAGTTGAAAAAGCGCGTCATCCACGACTTCGGCATCACAAACCATCAGCATGCCGTCGGATGACAGATTGCCGATGCGGCCCATGACCTCACCGGTCATCAAATCGGTGACCGTGGTGTTGACGAAAGGGGCTTTTCGGGGCGAGCGTCGATATTCGTTCATCAGTGCACCCTTCAGGCAGAGGCTGGCAGGGCAGTCGGCCCGGTGAATTGTTTCAGCTTGCTGGTTATCGCTTTCCATGCTCGATCGACGAAATTCTCCGATTCATCCTTGTGCAGTCGAATCTGACCGGAGACCAGATCCCTGGCGAGTTGTTCGATCGATTTTTCGTCTGCGCGCGCGCCTCGCTGATTGACGAACAGGCAGCGACCCGTGACCGTTGAAAACCAAGCAAGCTTGCGCCGTACCGTCGCGCCTTGCTGGTTGGTCACGAAATCAAACCAACTGCCGAACGGCAGTGTGCGAATACGTTGAATCATTTCCTTCTCGGCTGCGGAAAGCGCGGTGACCTTGCTTGCGATCGCCTTTTCATCATCGATGGCTGCAGCCGGTGCGGCGTCGCCGCCGAGGCGGGTTTTGCT
>JBBSVJ010000368.1:0-1794 GCA_038233665.1 Lysobacterales bacterium | reverse complement strand
TCCCGATTACAGCGGCATATTTGCCAACGATGGCGCCGAGGGCGGTGTTGAGCGCCTCGAACATCGTGGAAAAAACATGATCGCTAAAATCCATATCCAGCACTCAGTCCTTGTATGTTGCTTCATTTGCTCAGTTGAAGTTGCGACTTGGCGAATGCCGCTGCGCGGCAGTTAGTTGTCACCACGGCAGGCTGCGCGTTCGCAGGCGCATTGGACTCCGACCATCGGCGGCAAATTGCCTGCATCGGTTCGACTTCGGCGGGATGGGCCGCGTAATATTGCCATGTCCTCGCTGGCATTCCGGCCCGGGGTGCACCTGATGAATCTGGCGTGCCGCACCCCGTGAGCAGTAACGCGATTAGGCGTGCGACCCGCATTGTCACTGCCCCCGATAGTAACGGTTGGCCGCATCGAGCTTTTTGGCGAGTGCAGCTTGCCCTTCAGCGGCGCGTGCCCGCTCCAGTGCCTGTTGCTGCAAGACTATCGCCTGCAAGCGCAGCTGGTCATTCTGCATTGCGGCGGATTCAAGCTGCAACCGCGCAGTCAGATCAGCGACTTCTTTAGCCGTTGATGCGGTGGTCAAACGTGCGCGTAGCTGATCCAGCCCTTGCGCCCGCGACGTGACGGCGGTGCCCATGTTCTCTGCGAGGGCGGCGTTGATACCGATGTTACGGGCGTTGACATCAAAGGCAGCGCGAGACTGCTCCGAGCCAGCCAAACCCAATTTATCGAGCAGTCCACGATAGACGGCGTCGGCCTTGGCACGTCCTGCGCCGACGACATCGAGATCGCCGTTGCCGAAACCTTCGAGCGAACCGTTCGACGTATCGAGTTCGCGCAGCGCATCGGTTTTGAGCTGCTGTGCCATTCTTGGAATATCGGTGAGCTTGTTCAAGTCCTGATACAGTTTCTGCGCTTCGGCAATCTGCTCCTTGCCCTGGGCCACGACCTGGAGTGCCTGCCTGACCGCATTGATCTGCTGGATCAGGCTGGCGCTGTCGTGAACGGGCATGCCTTGCGCAAATGCGGGCAGTGGGGCTGTGCAGAGCAGCGCTGCGCTGAGTACTTTGATCGCTTTTTTCATCATCTTACCTTTCTTTTTGGTTGAGCGGATTTGCTGGGTTCAACTGCGTCGCCTCCGTTTATGGAAGAGGGGCAGCCAGAGGGCAGGGTCGCTGCCGACCTCGGCAATGATTTCGTCGGCAACCGCGGTGGTTTCGGCGCGGCCTGACAGGACCGCCAGCGCGTCATCGAGGCCGCTCAGATCAAGCTCGACCACGACGCTGTCATGGCCTTGCTTCACCAAAAACTTGTGGCTTTCGGGAGCCAGGTCCTCGCGCACGAGCTTGAACTCGGCTTCGGACAGCGCGAACCCGTCGACATAATCGCGCCGCGCGCCAAACGGATTTGGCAGCATGATTTTGGTGGCGACCTGTTCCAGGATCGAATGGCTAATATCGCTTTTAAGCGCATCCGCTGGAGACTGTGTGGCGAACACCAACACCGCATTGCGTTTGCGGTAGGTCTTGAGGCCGTCTTGAGCGAAGCGCCGAAATGCCTCATCGCCGAGCGCCTTCCAGAATTCGTCGATGCAGATAATCATCCGCTCGCCGGTGAGAAGCTGGTCGATCCGGTGGAACAGATACAGCATGACAGGCGTGCGAATGTCGGCATTGTCGAGAAAATCGGTCATGTCGAAGCCGACAAACCGAGCATCGAGCGTCATGCTATCTTGGGGATTGTCGAACACCCAGCCGAGCGATCCTTCCGAAGTCCATTTCTCCAATCGCGCGC
>JBBSVJ010000367.1:0-1800 GCA_038233665.1 Lysobacterales bacterium | reverse complement strand
CAGTGCTCGGCCAAGGCACGCTTGAGCGCACCGCCCTGCGGATCCGGATAGCGAAATGACTCTCCCAAGGCATCTGTCATCGCGGTCAATGCGCGTGGACTTGGCCCGAGGACCGTCTCGTTCGAACCCAACTCGGCCAGCAGCTCGCCGTAGCGCGCGCGCAAGTCGGGAAGATCGTGCCCAGGATCGTAGGCGCGAAGCCCTTTGGTTGTCACATTGGCCAACAATCCCGCGTCGAAACTCATGGGATGGCGACCGGATACGATCCAAGAACCTTGACCTGCGCGGCGAAGGCATCCAGTTCGGCCAGCGCTTTTTGCATCGGCTCGTCTTCGACGTGACCGGCCAGATCAATGAAAAACGCATATTCCCATTTGGCGTGATGAGAAGGACGCGACTCGATGCGGTTCATCGTGATGCCGTGCTTGGCAAATGGGCTCAAGACATTGAACAAGGCTCCGGGCTGATCCTTGATCGAGACCAGCACCGAGGTGCGGTCATGTCCGGACGGCGGAAAAATCTGCCGGCCGAGAACCAGAAAGCGCGTCGTATTGTCGGCGTGATCCTCGATTGGACGCATGATGACTTTCTTGAGGCCATAGACCAGCCCGGCCGATTCACCAGCAATCGCAGCGGCGTCATCGGCGTTGCGTGCCCGCCGCGCGCCTTCGGCATTGCTTGATACAGGCAACTTCTCGACATCCGGAAGATTTCCGCGCAACCAGGCCTGGGTTTGCGCGAACGATTGCGGGTGCGAGTAGATGCGCTCGATATCCTCGATGCGGCCACTGCGCGAGAGCAGGTATTGATGCACGCGCAACTCGGCTTCGCCGCAGATCTTGATGTTTGAGGTGAGGAACATGTCGAGGGTGATCTGGATCGTGCCCTGCCCCGAATTCTCCACCGGGACCACACCGAAATCGGCGTTGCCGTTTTCAACTTCCTGAAAGACCTCTTCGATACTCGCCATCGGCTGGCCATGCGCCGAGCGGCCAAAGTGCTTGAGTACGGCCTGCTGACTAAAAGTGCCTTCCGGACCGAGATAGCCGATCTTCAAAGGCTCTTGCTGGGCCAGACACGCCGACATGACTTCGCGAAACACATGCACCAGTACTTCATCGCTGAGTGGGCCTTCATTGCGATCGACCACCATGCGCAAGACTTGCGCTTCGCGTTCGGGACGGTAGTAATCAACGGCGGCAGCCAGCGGCCCCTTGGCCAGGCCGACTTGATGCGCCATGCGCGCTCGTTCGGCGATCAGATTCTGGATCGATCGATCAATACCATCGATGCGTTCGCGAACCTTGGCCAGATCCATCGGCAGTGTTGCTTGCTCAAGCTCGTTAGTCATTGGCGCACGCCCCGTGATTGCGAAACCCTGAATACCCGATTGAGGCGATGCTCAACCGTGACGACGCGCAAAATCGCGCATGAAATCGACCAGCACCTCGACTGTCGCGAGCGATGTCGCGGTGTAAATCGATGCGCGCATGCCACCGAGCAGCTTGTGACCTTTCAGTCCAAGCAGGTTGGCAGCATCGGCCTCTTCGAGGAAGACACGGTCGAGATCGCTGCTTGGCAGAAAGAACGGCACATTCATCTTCGAGCGTGCGTCCACGCTGACCGGGTTGGTGTAGAAGCCCGAGTCGTCGATAACCGAATACAAGGTCTCAGCCTTGATTCGATTGCGCTCGGCCATCACCGGCATGCCGCCCTGCACTTTGAGCCATTTGAATACCAGGGATGCCAGATACCAGCCGAACGTGTTCGGTGTATTGAACAATGAATGATTGGCGGCGT
>JBBSVJ010000366.1:0-1841 GCA_038233665.1 Lysobacterales bacterium | reverse complement strand
AGCTCCTACAAGATCGCGGTAACCCTGTAGGAGCTCGTTCAAGTGCGAGATCTTGCTTCAACGTAGCCGAAAAGCTCGCCCCTGGCGGAGCCCGTACAAGATCGCGGTAACCCTGTAGGAGCTCGTTTACGTGCGAGCTCCTGCTTCTCAACCGGATGACTGTTCTCAACGAGCCGTTGTCCGACCGCGTCAGCGCTTTTTTCCCGCTGACCTCCGATCAATCGAACCATGATCAGCCGCCACCTTGGCTGGACGAGGTAAAATGTCCGGCCCGACTGCCAAAGTCGACCCTACCAGCTGATGATCGCGGGCGCGAAGACCCACTCTCCGTGATCAAAATGCCACACCGATCCAGGTTCAGTGCTTGAAAATGTCCGATTCCCCACCGTCCATCGAGTCCATTGCCGCAGCGCTCAACGCCAGTGATTTTGCTCGCGCCGAATCCCTCGCCAGCGCACGGACGGCGGCACTACCGGATGATCTGTTTTCTCAGGCGCTGGTCGGCGTTTCCTTGGCATTGCTCAAGCGGCCGCATGACGCCGCGGCGGTCTATCGTGATTTGATTTCAAAACAACCTCTGGAGCCGTCGCACTACTTTAACCTCGGATCAACGCTGCGCGAGACCGCTGATCTCGATGGCGCGGAAGCCGCCTATCGACAAGGTTTGATCTTGAACCCTGATTCCGCCGTTGGCTTGGCCGACCTGGGATCCTTGCGTTGGCAACGCGGTGATCCCGTGGAAACTCGCGAGCTCATGCTCAAGGCCTGGAAGATCAATCCAGATTTACCGGAGCCGCGTATTTACGGCGCGCCAGCCTGCGTCAATTGCGCGGATGCAGAAACCGCGAAGAAGCTTCTCGAAGGCTGCGAGAATTGGGTGTTTCTCGGTGAAAACCTCGAAGCGGAACTCTGCGCAAGCCTGATTCAGATCGATCGGCTTGATGAGGCGGAACGGCGGCTGCGTGCGCTGTTGAAACACAGCGACGCGCAAAGCATAGCGAGCTTGCGTCTTGCGGGTCTGCTGGAGCGCCTCAATCGCCTTGATGAAGCCGATGCGGTGCTGGCTGATGCTCGCATTGCTGAAGCGGATCGCAAAGAAGAGGCAGCTCTGCGCGCCACCCTCGCCGCGCGACGTGGTAACTATGCTCAGGCAATACCGCTCTATATCGATTCGCTGAGCGACGGAAATGACAGCATCCTAAGTGCGGCACCGTTGTTTGCCTTGGCCACAGCCTACGATCGCACCAACGAGCCCGAGCTGGCGATGCAAACCCTGCATCGCGGGCATCGTGTGCAGGTCGCGCACGCGGGGCGTTTGATGCCGAAAATGCTTGATCCGGAATCCAACCCGTTGAATCTGGTCGATTTCGCTTTCACCGAGCAATGGTATCGGCAATGGCAAGCCGATCCGCATGCGCCGGATGTTGAGCGGTCGCCGATCTTTATCGTTGGTTTTCCGCGCTCGGGCACCACCTTGCTCGAACAGATGATAGAGGCACACCCGGGCGTGCGCTCGATGGATGAACGTGCATTTCTGCAAGATGTCATCAATCACATGCAGTCGGCATGGGGTTTCAATTATCCGGACGATCTGGACAAGCTTGATGCCTCGGCGGTCGCGCAATTGCGTGATGTCTACTGGAGGTGTGTTGAACGCGTCTTCACGTTAGCGCCGGAGCAGCGTCTGCTCGACAAGAATCCGTTGAACATCCTGAAATTGCCCTTGATCCATCGACTTTTTCCAAACGCCCGCATCATTCTCGCCCTGCGCCATCCTTGCGATGTGCTGCTGAGCAATTACATGCAGTGCTTCACTGCACCGGCCTTCCAGATTTTGTGCT
>JBBSVJ010000365.1:0-1860 GCA_038233665.1 Lysobacterales bacterium | reverse complement strand
GCCCCTGCGCAGGCAGGGGTTCAGCGCCTCGGTTTTTGACCTTGATTGCTGAGCGGTGAATCCGGTCCGTCTTTTCAGCAGCTTGCTTGAAAATTGCGATGGTTCGATCCGCGAAGAGTGCGGATGCAACGGCGCGTATGACAGACCGTTCGCCGAACTTGCCCGAAAATGGTCACACCGCATCAGCGCCGCGCCTGCCGAGTAGTGCCCAATTCTCTCCTCACTGAACGAGGGGAGCAGACATGCAGGCACCGGGTTGGACACAAGGTATTACTTTCAAGGCGATCGGCGTCGGCTTTCTCGCCATGATCATGATGATTCCGCTGTTGCAGGTTCAAGGCCTGATCGGTGAGCGAAGAGACCTTGAAGGGCAAGCGCGCCAGAAAATCGCCGAACGCTGGGGCGGCTCGCAGAGTGTTGGCGGCCCAATTCTGGTCGTTCCTGTTCGTCGGCAGGTGCAGAGTGACAAGGGCTGGATCCATCGCGATCAATTGCGCTACGTGTTACCGGACCAGCTTGAAATCAGCGGCAGCTTGGCCACCGAGGTCCGCCAGTACGGAATCTATTCGACGCCGATCTATGCGGCGATGTTGCAGCTCAGCGGTCAGTTTCGCAGCGATGCCATTGCCGCGTTGACTCGTCACGGCGGCGAGCCGCAGTGGGATCAGGCGGTCTTGCGGGTTCCTGTTTCAGATGTGCGCGGAATTCGCAGTTTGTCGGTGTTGAAGATCGATGGTGCTGATGTCGCGTTCGGCCCTGGATCTGATGGTGTCGGCGGCATCACGGCGACCGAGGTGGCGTGGGCGCTTGATCCGGATTCCAATCGTGCGACCCATGAATTTGCTTTCACGATGCGTCTCGCTGGAACCGCGAGTTTGAATTTTCTGCCGATCTCGCGGCAAACCGATGTCACTCTTTCAGGCGCGTGGCCGGATCCGAGTTTTGCCGGCGCGTTTCTGCCTGAGAGTCACGCCGAATCGGACGCCAATTTCGAAGCGCATTGGCAAGTGCTCGATCTCAACCGCAGCTACGGGCAGAACGGTAAACTTGAGGATCTGGACAACAGCTCGATGCGGGCCTCGACATTTGGTGTCGCGCTCTATCAACCCGTAGGCACTTACCAGCGCAATGAAAGGGCAGGCAAGTACGGCATCCTCTTTATCGCGTTGAGCTTTGTCGCCTTGTTTCTGTTTGAGGCACTCGGTCGTTGGCGCGTGCATCCGGTGCAATATCTGATGGTCGGTCTGGCCCTGTGTACATTTTACGTGGTGTTGCTGGCTCTATCCGAACAGATCGGGTTTGCCGCAGCCTATGCAATCGCCGCGATTTCGGTTGTCGCGATCATCGCAGGCTACGCGGCGGCCGCGGCGCGAAGTCGAACAGCCGGAGGCATCCTTGGCGGATTGCTGACTCTGGTCTACGTGCTGCTATACGGGTTGGTGATCAGCGAACAGTATTCGCTGCTCATGGGTGCGATCGCGCTATTGATGGCTATCGCCGCTTTGATGTATCTGACTCGCCGAATCGATTGGTACGGCTTAGGCTTAACGCCAGCAAGCAAAGGTAGAATGCAGTCATGATCCTGCTCGCCATAGAGACCTCAACAGAAAACTGCTCGGTTGCGCTGCATTGCAATGGCGAGATGATCTCGCGCAGCGAAATCGCTCCGCGTCGGCATGCCGAGTTATTGCTGCCAATGTGCGAGCAAGTGCTGGCGGAAGCCGGTGTATCGCGTCGTCAACTTGACACGATCGCCGTCGGTCGAGGCCCGGGAGCATTTACCGGCGTTCGCCTGGCGATTTCGGCGGCACAAGGCATGGCGCTTGCGCTGGATCTGCCGGTGATCCCGATCTCTTCCCT
>JBBSVJ010000364.1:0-1879 GCA_038233665.1 Lysobacterales bacterium | reverse complement strand
TCATGCAATTTCACCAACAACGCATTCATAGTGATCTCCTGAAAAGCACAAAGCCCGCGCCGAGGGGACGTCGCGGGCAGTCAGGCCTTAGCCATTGATTAGGAAAGAAAAACAGGTCACACAAGTGTATCACCTTGGGGCTGTATCCGATACCCCGGCGGTCGCTTGGGCTGCCTGTGTGACAGCCATGTCGCTCTCGACCCGCATCGACCCTCAGTCGTCAGGATCGCTTTTCGCCAGCGTGGCAGCACTCCATTTTGAGCCGCTTGTGCACTTGTCAAAAGCTCACTTTGGCTGCGGTCATCGGGCACCTTCCACATGACGCCTGTCACCGGCAATGACTGATCGTTGCGACTGCCGCCGGAGCGCACAGATCTGCAGACTGATCGCAGCTCATGGAGGTTTGATATGCGTGCAAATGGTTCAAGTTGCGAAGTGCTTGCCGAGTTGTGCAATGTGCGAAAACACTACGGCAAGGTGCTGGCGCTGGATGGCGTGGACCTTGCTCTACGTGCCGGCGAGCTGACTGCCGTGCTCGGTCCGAACGGAGCAGGCAAGAGCACGGCTGTCGGTGTGTTGCTTGGGCTCTACGCTGCAGAATCCGGTCGCGTGACCTTGTTTGGTCAGGCGCCGCAATCACTGACGGCGCGCCGTCAGATCGGCGTCATGCTGCAATCTGCCGGTATTCCGGATGCTTTCAAAGTCGGTGAGTTGATCGAGTTGACCCGAGGCTACTATGCCGAGCCGCGAGCGGTGGCTGATTGTGTTGCCTTGGCAGGCCTCGATGGGCTGCTCGATCGACGCTACGGCAAGCTTTCCGGTGGTCAACAACGACGCGTGCAGTTCGCCCTTGCGCTGTGCGGACGCCCCAAGTTGCTGTTTCTCGATGAGCCGACCACCGGGCTCGACGTTGAAGCAAGGCAAGGCCTATGGAAGGCAATCCGTGAGCTTGTCGCCGACGGTTGTTCGGTCTTGCTGACTACGCACTATCTGGAAGAAGCCGAGGCCCTTGCCGATCGAGTCGTGGTCCTCAACAACGGACGCATCATCGCCGAAGGCAGCGTTGAGGAAGTGCGCTCGCGCGTCTCGCAACGACGCATCCGCTGTATTTCAACACTGGCCGAAGAATGCGTCGCCGAATGGCCCGGCGTACGCAGCGCGAAGCGTACCGGGGGTCGATTTGAAATCATCGCCGACTGCGCCGAACCGGTTGTGCGTCGACTGCTGGATGAGGATCACGATCTGCAAGAGCTCGAAGTCGAACGTGCGGGATTGGCCGAGGCCTTTATCGAATTGACCCGGGAGGTCGCGTGATGAGTACGACGATGTTGGCACCTGCGCAGTTGCTGGGTTGTTACTACCGCGAAGCCAAGTACGAGTTTCTGCGTTTGTTGCGAACACCCTCGTTCGTGCTGCCTTCGCTGCTGTTTCCTTCGATGTTCTATGTGCTGTTCGGGGTTCTGCTCGGCGGAGGGCGTGCGGGCAACGACGAGGCGGCGCGCTATCTGCTTGCGAGCTACGGCGTGTTCGGCATCATGGGCGCGGCCTTGTTCGGCTTTGCAGTAAACGTGGCGGTAGAGCGCGAGCGCGGTTTCCTCACGCTCAAGCGTGCATTGCCGATGCCGCCCGGTGCATTCCTGTTTGCCAAGCTGGTCATGGCGATGATTTTCGCGATGATCATTTCGCTCATGCTCGATGTGATCGCGGTCACCCTCGCCGGCGTTTCGCTTTCCATGACGCAGTGGCTGCTGCTATTGACCATCAACGTGATCGGTACCTTGCCATTCAGTGCAATCGGCTTGTGGATCGGCACCAGCGTCAGTGGCCAAGCCGCGCCAGCGATCGTCAATCTGATCTACCTGCCGATGGCGTTCCTGTC
>JBBSVJ010000363.1:0-1888 GCA_038233665.1 Lysobacterales bacterium | reverse complement strand
GGGCTTGCCGCAGGCGGGTACCGAGGGCCGCCAAAAGAGGCAGTAGATTTTCATGATTCGCATCCTGCTTGCTTTTGTCATGTTGCACTCGGCCTCAGTCGCTGCGCGCGAATGGATCGTTTCGCCTAGCGGCGATGACAGCGAGGGACAGGGCACCCTGGCAAAGCCCTATCGGACGCTCACCCATGTGCTGGAAACAGGCAACGATATCGTGCACGCCGGCGATACCGTGACCTTACGTGGCCCGCCAGGCAAGAATGTCTATGCAGAGTGTTCGGCCCGACTGCTTGTAAAAATAAATTTGCGCTCCTACCCGGGCGAGCGCGCGCATATTCAGTGCGACACCTCGGTTGAAGACAGCAGTGTCCTGCGCATCGACGCCGATGCTTCGGGCAGCCTTGTATCCAATCTCGAGCTCAGCGGCTCGCAGTGGTATGGCGTCAAAATGGACACCGATTGGGACCGCAACACCAAGCCGAACGGTATCGGTGCATCGCATGTCACTCTGGAAAATCTTGAAATTCACGATACCGGACATGACGGCATCAAGATCACGCCGAAATCCAATCACGTCACGATCCGCCACAGTGAAATCCGGAACACCGGCGTTGCCTATTCGGCCGACACGCCTGCCGATGAGCGGAATGCCGATGGCATCGACAATGTCGGCGGCTCGAACATGTTGGTCGAGGACAACTATATCCATGACATCGCCTCGACCGGTCTTTACTTCAAAGGCGGTGCAAGTGATGTCGTCGTGCAGCGCAACCGGATCGAGAACGTCGGGTCGGCCGGAATCCGCGTTGGCTTTGATACCAGTGAGGAGTTCTTCGATACCGACGCCAATCCGAAATACTACGAATCGATCCGCGGCATCGTGCGTAACAATGTCATCCGCAACGCGCGCTATGCGGGGATCGGCATCCATGCATCGCTCGATGCGATCGTCGTCAACAACACGATCGTCAATACCGCAAGCAAGGGCCAGGCTGCGATCTTCTTCGGCATCTCGTTCCAGGATGATGATCCGGCTGCCGGTCGCCCGCCCAGCGTCAACCCGCTGATTCGCAACAACCTGGTGATCCAGAATGGTGGTGATTGCGTGGAGATCCGCTGGTCGCCCAAGTTCGCAGGCCTCGCGGCACTGACTGGCAACCCGAACACCGACTGGAACGGTTACTACAATTCGAGCGGATCGTGCCGGTTCGTTGATTGGCGCCCGAGCGCCTTGGTTCTGCTCGGCGGGGCGCCACTCGCGCGCTGGCAATCGCATGAAGAGACCGATTCGCACAGTGTTGAAATGCCGTTCGCTGTCGACGAAACCGGCCATCTATCGGCAAAGAGTCCAGCAGTGGGCAGGGGCGTCAACATAAAGCAGGTCACCGATGACATTGATGGTGAGCGCCGTAGTGTTCCCTACGACATCGGTGCCGATCAGTTTGTCGAGGTTGGCATTTCTGCGCCTGCCAAGGCACGCAAGTACTGAGTCAAGCTTGCTCGCGCAGTGATTTTCCGCTGGCTCAAGCGCCGCGGACAAGGCTTGATGCGCGCCAGGCGCTTCATGGGTATTGTCGATTCGCTGTCGACGCCATCGGCAGTGAGGACAGTCACCACTCGGTCCTCGCCCTTGCCGACCGAGGTTTGTCGGATTGATCTCGATCGGCGAGCTTGCGCGTGGCGGTCTGCGCGATTCGCTGGGCTGATTGCGTTGTGGCCTGAGCAAGTGGCCGGTGGAATGTTTGCAAGCCGGGTCAATACCCCTCAAGCGCTGCCATTCGAAAGTAGAGACTTTCGTTCCTGCCATTGACGTTTGAATACCAACGGCGGCAGGTTGCCGATGGCTTGGTGGCATCGTTGCTGGTTGTATATCGGCATCCATCGCTGCGTC
>JBBSVJ010000362.1:0-1931 GCA_038233665.1 Lysobacterales bacterium | reverse complement strand
GAAATCTCGCGCAGACGCTTTACATCACCGACCACTTCGGCACTGGCGAGCAGATGTTCGAGTTCCTGGTGGCGTTCAGCCAGTTGTTCGAGTTTGCGGCGGATCGACGGCGTCATGAATGTCTTGCTCGGAACGCTGGCTTGCGGCAGCGGCGCGCATGATACGTGATCTTGTGCATGCGACTACGACGACCGCACGGAAGTCCGCTCATTTGCGCGGGTTGATGACTCTTGCGCCGGTTTCCGTATCGAACAGTCTTTCGGCCGCTTGCAACAACTCGCTGTCACCGCGCAGGGCGGCGGCACGCAGGTTGGCGCTGGGTGCATGCAATAGTTTATTGGTCAGTGTGTAGGCGAGGAATTCAAGCGCTTCCTCCGGGCTCTTGCCGCGCAACAGCATGCCGCGTGCCTTGGCCAGCACTTCATCGCGATTGGCTTCGGCAGCACCGCGCACGCTGGCGATTGGGTTATTCAGCTCCAACGAGCCCCACCAGCCCATGAAGTGCTCGACCGAGAGCTCGATCATTGCCTCAGCCTCCTGCGCCGCCTGTTGTCGAGAACGCAGGTTTTCGTCGATGACCTCACGCAGGTCATCGATGGTGTAGAGGAATACATCCGGGAGTTTGGCGACGTCTGCCTCGATGTCGCGCGGAACCGCGATGTCGACCAGAAACATCGGTCGACGACGACGTGCCTCGATTGCCTTCGAAACAATGGCTTTGCTCAAGACGGGATCACGCGACGCGGTCGAGGAGATCACGATATCGGCCTCGGCCAGATGCTTGTCCAGATCATTCAAGGTGATCGCGTAGCCTCCAAAGCGGCTGGCCAGCGCTTGTGCGTTGTCCAAGGTGCGATTGGCGACAATCAGTCGGCGCACCTTGGCTTCGGTCAGATGACGAGCAGCCAGCTCGATGGTTTCGCCCGCGCCGATCAGCAATACACAGGCATCGGCGAGATCGGTAAATACGCGCTCGGCCAGACGCACTGCCGTGAACGCGACCGATACCGTGTTCGCACCAATACGCGTACCGCTGCGTACGCGCTTGGCCACCGAGAAGGTGTTCTGGAACAATCGTTCCAATGGTGCGTCAAGCGTGTGCGCAACGCGTGCAAACGTGTAAGCATCCTTGACTTGGCCGAGAATCTGCGGCTCCCCGAGCACCATCGATTCGAGCCCGGTGGCGACGCGAAAAAGATGGCGTACGGCATCCGCTTCGTGATGGCGGTAGAGGAACTCCTCGATATTGGTGCCGTGCAGCTGCTGGTGATGATGCAGCCAGTTGCGCGGAGAGGATTCCGCGCCCGCATCGACATTGCAATACAACTCGGTGCGGTTGCATGTCGACAGGATCACCGCCTCGCGCACGCCGGGTTGGGCAACCAGATCGGTCAAGGCGCTGGCGGTGGCATCTGCCGTGAACGCGGCGCGCTCGCGCAGCGCGACGGGCGCGCAAAGATGGTTGAGTCCGAGTGCGATCAGCGCCATGGGCAGGAAACAGGAGCCTGAGACCGGGCGCAGCTGTGATGAGCGAGCAAGCGCGGATGCGACTGCGTAGAATTGCACATCATCCAAGAACGCTTGGAAGTGAACGAAAAGCGGTTCTGGACGGTCTGAGGCATGCTTTTTCCGACCGTTTCTGCGGGATTCGATCAGTGTTCGAAGGTGTCGGGATTGTGCGGGCGACACCGTGCAAGTTCAAGCAATTACAGGTTTTTCAAGGATTTCGACGCGTGCAACAGCAAAGTTTCAACAAGTCATTCGACGCGAGGCTGGACAAACGATGGTCCAATTTTGCGCTGTCTCTCGCCTTGACCACGTTTTTAAGCGCCTGCGCGACAGCGGCGAATCGCCCGCCGAGGGCGTCGTTGAAGCAGCAGAGCGTTCAAGCCGTTGCCGTCGACAAGGATTTGACCTTGAAGCTGATGGCG
>JBBSVJ010000361.1:0-1950 GCA_038233665.1 Lysobacterales bacterium | reverse complement strand
GCTGATGGTATTTCCGTCACTCGATTGATTGACATTGGTCGAGCTTGCTGCGAACCAAATTGCCTCATAAGACATGGGAAACGTCGACCGGGGCATTGTCTACACCCTTGGATGAGTCGGTGAACGCGGCCCCCACTTCACCTTGGATTGATGTCTGGGCGGCTCACGTGCCATGGTTCAATGGCGACCATGGACAATGAACTTCGAATCTTCCTCAACGAGATTGCGCAGATGAATAGCCGACTAACCTTGACGTTGACCGCTTGGATACCGAGCCCGCGGCAGCTTCCACATGAGTAGTGGTCATAAGATCAGCGTCAAATGCGTGATGCGTAGATCGCTGCTCGCTTGTCTGCTTGCCATGTTGAGCGCGTGCAAGGGATTGCCCCCCACAGAAATCCCGCAGCCGCCGCACGCCGGCGCAGACGTGGTGATATTCGACATTGATGGCACGCTGACGCCGCGGGTCCGCTCCATCGACTTGGTTCGTCCTCATGCCTCAGAAGCGGTGCGCGCTTATTTTGATCACGGCTACACGGTGGTCTATCTCAGCGCGAGAAGGCCGATGTTTCAACATGGCATTCCTGGCTGGCTACGTCGTAATCGATTTCCCGAGGGCGCTGTACATGTGCCGCAAAACGACACGGATCGGGATGATCCAGCAGCCTTCAAACAACGCATATTGGACGCCTACGTTGCTCGTGGCTGGCGTCTAGGCGTGGCCTTCGGTGATTCGTCCAGCGATTTTGAAGCCTATGCCAACGCGGGCATCCCACAGAACCGTGTCTTCGCTCTGCGTCGCGAGGGCGCCAGCGCCTGCGAACCTGGCCATTGGAAACGTTGTCTTGCAGAATTCGGTGGCAACTTGCCATTGATTAACGATTCTTCCGATTAGTCGATGCGGCTAATACAACGCAGGAACCCGGATAGAGACTAACGAACATTTTCCGACCCTGCCTTCGGTTGGTCTCCAACGCGGCAAGCGGATTCACCCCCACGCGTGTTTGTCTTATTCGAATTTTTTGTAGCGCGTGATGCCATGTGAGTCGAGATGATCGCGCGTAGATATAGACTTTTAGTTTGCCAATACATTTTTAGCATCGGCATTGCGAACTGTCGTTTCTCTAACTTCATAGTCTCGCCGTCGCCGTCGCCACGCTCCAGGCCATAGAGCGCAAAACCCAGGATGTCTTGGGGCGTCTCATCACTCTCCTCTTGGCGAGAGTGCTCAGCGTGCGCGAGACTTCGCGAAATCATTGATGCGCTCAGGTTATCCAAGGTTACAGCGGCCTTCGCTACCCTTGATGGGTTCCAGCTACATGTGCGCGTTTGCTGAAAAACTTTTGCGCCACGATGCTGGCTACCCACCCTCAGGAGCGTTATCCAATGAGCGACCAAAACAATGTCTTACTGATCACCGGCGCATCCACAGGTATCGGCGCAGCAGTTGCGCGAATGGCCGCCAAGCGGGGCTATCGCCTCGCCTTGCTGGCGCGGTCGGCCGAAAAATTGCAGGCTCTGCGCGATGAAATCGGCAGCAACGCCATCGCTTGCACCTGTGATGTGACGTCCGAAGACGATCTCAAGTCTGCCGTCAATGCCACTCACAAGGCGTTCGGCCGTATCGACGCGGTGTTTGCCAACGCTGGAATCGGTGGCTCACCGGGTGGCATCAGCGGTGCGGATCCAGAGAGCTGGAAGAAAATGCTGATGACCAACGTCTATGGTCTGGCACTCACTCTGCAAGTGACGACCGAGTCGCTGAAAAAAAGCAAGGGACACGCGGTAATTACCAGCTCAGTCGCCGGACGCCGATCCATTCCCGGCTCCATGTACAGTGCCAGCAAGTGGGCCGCGACCGGTATCGGCCACGGCTTTCGCAAGGAAATCGTAAAGCATGGCGTGCGCGTGACCTTGATCGAGCCGGGGATGGTGGATACGCCGTTCTTC
>JBBSVJ010000360.1:0-1965 GCA_038233665.1 Lysobacterales bacterium | reverse complement strand
GGCTGAGATCCAACCCACCTCAAGCGGTGCCATTCTGTTTGATTCCGCGCAGATGGCACAGGCTTCCGAGCATTGGTTCGAACCGGAGCCGGATGCGCTGGGGTCAACCCGCGCCGGGCGTGGTGAAGTGATTTTCTTTGACGCGCCTTTCGGTGCCTGCGTGTTGCGTCATTACCATCGCGGCGGACTGGTCGGGCGGGTCAACACGGATCGCTATCTGTGGACCGGTCAAAAGCGCAGTCGCGCGTTTCGCGAATTTCGACTCCTCAGTGAGTTGTTCGATGCCGGAATGCCGGTTCCGGCGCCGGTGATGGCGCGCTACGTGCGCAAGGGCATGAGCTATCAAGCAGATCTGATCACCCGCCAGATTCCGGGCGCGCGGACACTGGCCGATCGACTGCAGGATCAGGATCTCGATGCCGCCCTGGCAACCCGCGTTGGGCGAACCCTTGCCCTGTTTCACGCGATGGGTGTGTGGCATGCCGATCTCAACGCGAGCAACGTGCTGGTTGATGCCGCAGGCAAGGTTTGGCTTCTCGATTTTGATCGCTGCGATAGGCGCAAGCCGGCCATGACTTGGCAGCAAGCCAACCTGCAGCGCTTGTTGCGCTCATTCCACAAATTGCAGGCGATGCGAAAGATGAGCAACTTCGATGAGGTGTTTTGGCATCCGATGTTGGCTGCCTATCATCGAAACCTGGCGGATCGCTATGCCCATGGTGAGCGCTCGTGAGTCTTGCCCTGCGATTTCTCGGTGTCGGCAATGCGCATGCGGTCGAGCTTGGATCGTCCTCGGCGGTGATCGAGCAAGATGGCGAGCCCTTGTTGATGATCGATTGTGGCCCAGACGCGCTGACCGCGTATCTGCAGCGTTACCAATCGGCACCCAAGGCGATCTATCTGACCCATGCGCATATGGATCACGTCGGCGGTTTGGAGCGATTGTTTTTCTCGACGTATTTCGATCCCGCGTCATGCGGCCGTCTGCGCATCTACGCACACGCGGCGCTCGTGCCGATCCTGCAATCGCGCGTTGCCGATTACCCGCAAGTGCTTGCCGAGGGCGGCGCGAACTTTTGGGATGCGTTTCAGTTGATCGCGCTGTCGCGAGGTTTCTGGCATCAAGGTTTCTGGTTTGATGTATTCCCGACCCGGCATCACGCGCCGATGTCCTCGTTTGGCATTTCACTGCGTGCCAGCATGGTTTGGACCGGCGATACGCGACCCATCCCGGAAGTGCTTTCGTGTATGGCAGGCTCGAAAGAACTCGTCGCCCACGATTGCGTCGTGCATGGCAATCCCTCACACACCGGCATCGAGGACATCGAGCGCGAATATCCAGTCGAGCTGCGAGAGCGCCTGGTTCTCTACCACTATGCGTCGCTTGCCGAAGCCGAAACCTTGCGCGAGCGTGGCTATCGCGTTGCCAATCTCGGTGAAGCGATCGAACTGTCGCCGCCGCATGAATCGTCGATTGTCGTCCCTATCGAGGCGGGCCGTTGATGGGTGCTCGCATTCCGATGCGAATCGTTAGCGCACCGCCATTGGATCAGCGTTCGCGCGCACTGACCGATCTGCGCATTTCAGTGATCGATCGCTGCAATTTCCGTTGCCCGTATTGCATGCCCGAGGCGGACTATCCGCGCGATCACCAATTTCTCAGCAAGGCGGGTCGTTTGCGCTTTGAAGAAATAGAGCGACTCGCGAGGATTTTTGCCGGGCTCGGCGTTCGCAAGCTGCGCCTGACAGGCGGCGAACCCTTGTTGCGCCGGGAGCTTCCCGAGCTCGTGCGTCAACTCGCAACGATCGACGGCATCGACGATATCGCGATGACCACCAATGGCAGCCTGCTGCCAAAATCGGCGCAAGCTCTACGTGATGCGGGTTTGCAGCGCATTACCTTGAGTGTCGATACGCTCGATCCTGTTGCCTACCGCAAACTGTCGGGTGATCGCGCCGAGGTTG
>JBBSVJ010000359.1:0-2017 GCA_038233665.1 Lysobacterales bacterium | reverse complement strand
GCCAGCGGATGCGACAGCGCCATCCCGCCAAGCAGAAGAAGGATCGCCGATAGCGCGCCGAACAAGGCCTGACCGAGAGCAAAATCGCCGCGGCCTCTTCGAGCCGCGAGCAAGGCGGTTGGCGCGCCAGCAAAAGCGCAGGCCGGCCCTGCAACGAGCAATCCGATAATCAGCGGATTCAGGTTCAATGTGCTCGCAAGACCGGCACTGCCAGCCATCAAACGCCACGCGCCGAGTCCGAGCAGGATGCTGCCAACGAGCAAACGCAGCAGCAACAACATTGCGCCGAACGTCGGTGGCGGCGCGTCGAACAAAAGCCTGGCTGCGCTGCGCTCTCGCGATATGCCACGCAGAACCAACGCGGCAATAATCACAAAAGCGAGCAGCAGGATGCCGCCGTCAAGCGCGGAATAAGTGTGGTCAAGACCCAGAACCCAGACCAGTACCACCGCGGCAATCAAGGCCGGATTGATCAGCACAAACACTTTCAAGCGAACGACAAGTGGGGCCAGCAAGGCGGCCAAGCCAAGTAGTAGACCTATTTGTGCAATCGCCGCGCCGATCACCCCACCCAAGGCCATATCCGCCTGCTTGAGAAACAGCGCGGCAACGACCACGGCCAGCAGCGGCGCCAACGCTGCGGTGATCGCCGAAACCATTGAAAAAAGATAGGTTTCACCGACACGGCGCGCGAGCAATCCGGAAACGCCATTGACCAGTGAATCCGTTCCGAACAGCAAAAGTACGGTTCCGAGCACGATGGTTGCACTATCAGCCCACATGGTTCTGCTCCGAGCTCCCCCGATTGGGGATCAAGCGAGTCTATCCCGGATGTCAGGCGAGTTAGCACGTGGCGATGCTGCGAACCTCTTCACGCGGTCATTCACTGGATACGTTCCGGCTCACTCGTTGCTCCGGTTGGCTGGCAGGCACGATTCGTTTCGAACCTGCACAGGGCGGCCTGTTGTGCGAGTATCGGCAACCCGTTTGGCGGAGATGCTCTTATGATCGCGCGCATATGGAGAGGTATCACTCTGGCCGAAAAGGCCGACGACTATCTCGATTATCTTCGCGAGACCGGCTTGCGCGATTACGCGAAAACCGCTGGAAGTCGCGGCTTCAAAGTGCTGCGGCGAATTCAGGGTGAGCATTGCGAAATCATGCTGATTTCGTTGTGGGATTCGATGGATGCGGTCAGCGCGTTCGCTGGCGAGAATCACGATCGCTCGGTTTATTATCCCGACGACGAGCAATACCTTCTCGAAATGGAACCGCTGGTACACCACTACGACGTCGTCGATGTCGCCTTGGCTTCCTCCGAGGCGCAAGCTACCGACGTCGAGTGGAAGCCTTGAGCTGATTCAGAAACGAATCACCGAACGGATGACCTTGCCTTCGTGCATGAGATCGAAAGCGTGGTTGATCTGCTCCAGCGGCAACTCTTCGCTGATGAATTCATCAATCTTCAAGGTTCCAGCCATGTACTGCTCGACGTAGCCGGGCAATTGCGTGCGCCCCTTGACTCCGCCAAACGCGGAGCCGCGCCAGACTCGACCGGTCACTAGCTGGAACGGACGTGTCGAGATTTCCTGACCGGCAGCGGCTACACCGATGATGATCGATTCGCCCCAACCCTTGTGGCAACACTCTAATGCCGATCGCATGACATGAACATTACCGATGCATTCGAATGAGTAGTCGACGCCACCATCGGTGAGATCGACGATGACCTCTTGAATCGGCGTGTCGGGGTAGTCTTTCGGATTGATGAAATCCGTGGCACCCAGCGCCTTGGCCATCTCGGCCTTGGCTGGATTCATGTCGATCGCAATAATGCGTCCGGCCTTGGCCATGACGGCACCCTGGATCACCGACATGCCAATGCCGCCGAGCCCGAATACGGCAACGCTCGCTCCGGCTTCGACCTTGGCCGTATTAAGCACCGCACCGATGCCGGTTGTGATGCCACAACCGAGCAGACAAATTTTTTCCAGCGGGGCGTCTTTGTTGACCTTGG
>JBBSVJ010000358.1:0-2017 GCA_038233665.1 Lysobacterales bacterium | reverse complement strand
CGATCGTGCCCGTCACGAAGCAGGCCTGCATGATTTCCTTGCCAAGCCCTGGAACGCCGAGGCGCTGGTGGACTCGATCAACCAGGGCCTGCGGGTAAAGCACTAGCAGCGACGAGGAGAGCAAGCCCGGCATAATCGCCGCCGCCGTGCCGCGTTGCAGGCATCTCGAGCCAACTTTCTACTGAACTCGTCTCGAATTAGTGACTTTCTTGCTTGAGGAATCGCGCCTCGAACTCAGCCACCGGTACCGCCTTGCTGAAAAGGAAGCCCTGCATTTCATCGCAACTCAGCAAACTCAGCAAACGCTTTTGCTCCTCGGTTTCGACGCCCTCCGCCACTACCTTCAGTTTCATAGCATGCGCGAGGTTGATAATCGTGGAGACCAGCGACAGGCCATCCGGCGACGTTGTCATGTCGGCCACGAAGCAGCGATCGATCTTTAGCGTGTCCACCGGCAATCTGGCCAGATGGCTGAGTGACGAGAAGCCGGTACCGAAGTCATCAATCGCGATCGTGACACCCATGTCGCGGATCGCCTGCAGGCTGGTGATGTTGTGCTCGACATCCTCCATGATCAGGCTCTCGGTGATCTCCAGTTCCAAACCGGCCGATGCGTCTGGTTCGGTATCGATCATCTTCGCGACCTCGGCGATGAAACCCGGGTCGCGCAACTGCAATGGCGATACGTTCACTGCGATTCGCAGCGCCAACAGACCCGCGCGGCGCCAGCGCACGTAGTCTGCGATTGCCTGGCGCAGCGCCCACCGCCCCACTTCATAGATGAGCCCGGTCTGCTCCAGGGTCGGAATGAACTTGCCCGGCGGCACCAGACCGGTCCGCGGATGATTCCAGCGAATCAGTGCCTCGACGCTGGTCACCATGCCACTGCGGAGATCCACCTTGGGCTGGTAATGCAGCACGAATTGTTCGTCGTCGATGGCATGGCGCAGTGCGTTTTCCAGCGCGAGCACTTCCGCCACCGCATCGGTCATTTTTTGCGTGTAGAACAAATACCGGTTGCCGCCCGCCTTGGCCGCCTTTAGCGCTGCTTCGGCATTCTTGAACAGGGTATCGACATCGGTGCCGTCATCCGGGAACAACGCGACGCCCGCCTTGAACCCAATCCGGTAAGCGGCTTCATTGAGGTGGAACGAATTGCCCTGGAAAGAATCCAGCAGGTGTTCAGTGAGTTGCGCCACGTCGCCATCCGATCTCACCTCCGGCAGCACGACGGCGAAGTGATCGGCATCGATACGCGCCAGCAGGCTGGGATCTCCCGCGCGTTGCGTCATCCACTCCGCCACCTGCCTCAGCAATCCGTCGCCCGTCGTCCGGCCCAGGCTGTCGTTGATGCCTTTGAACCGCTCCAGGTCAATCAGGCCAATGGCAAGTTTGTGCCCGCCGCTTTCCGCGCTGCGCATGTACTGCGCAACGTGCTCCAGAAACAGGCTGCGATTCGGCAGCCCAGTCAGCGCATCGTAATAAGCAAGATAGTGGAGTTTTTCCCGATTCCCGATGTGTTGCATGGCCAACACGATGTCGTCGGTCAATTGGGTCAGGAGCGAGAGCTCCTCGTCATGGAAGAAATCAGGTTCGCCAGCATATAGTGCAAGCGCGCCGATTGGCTCCCCCGCCGAAAGCAACGGCAGTATTGCCAGCGAGTGGATCCCGCGCTCAGCGTAATTCTTCTGGAAGACAAGCTGGGTGTCGTTGATCGAATTGTTCGACACAACGGTCTGCTTATCCAGGATAACCCTTGCGAACAGGGTTTTTGCCGCTAGTTCGTTTGAATTCAGCACTTTGAAGATGGCGGTCAACAGTTCCTCATCCGCTCCAGCGCTTGCGGTTGGAACGATCTTCTGCGCATCTTCATCAATCAAGCCAAGCATGGCGATTTTAAAGCCACCCGCGTGGACGGCGATATTGCATGCTTCCCTGAACAACTCTGCGTGGTCCTGTACACGAACGATCAGGGCGTTGATGCCGCTTTGGACCGCAAAAACGCGGTTGAGGTATT
>JBBSVJ010000357.1:0-2093 GCA_038233665.1 Lysobacterales bacterium | reverse complement strand
TGCACCGATCCAGACATCCGGCGCGGCAAGACTTGCGTAGACCTGTCCCGGATCGAACATCGCCACGACGCTGTCGTTGTCGCTGCCGTTCATGCCATTGCGAAAAAAGTGTCGACCGCCATTCGCCTCATCGAGCCACCAGCCGGGCATGATGCCGAACAGTAAACGGGCGATGACATCCTTGAGCATGAAGTCCTTGTCCAGGTGTGGAAGACCCATCAAGCCGATCCAGGCATTCGCGATGTATGCGAACAAGGGCACCAGCACGGCCCAAAGGAACGGTTTGCTGCGTGCGTAGGCTGACCAGAACAACAGCCATCCGGCGGTAGGCAAGGCGAACAGCGCATCCACGGGAAGGGTCAACAGCAAGCGCCAGAGTAAACCGATGGTATGCGAGGCACCCATGGCCGGTAAGGGATTGATGCCGTGGGCAATAGCCCAGATGGCGACCAACACCAGCAGGACAAGATAGGCGATCGTCGCCACCGCGAACGCGATCAGTGGTGCAAGCAGGACGGCAGCAGCCACTTTTGAGAGCACGGTCGCTGTGTCGGAAACCGGCAACGATTTCCAGAACAACACGCTGCGGTCGCGTCGATCGTCATAGAGCGCGCCGAGCAGGTAGAAGAACAAGACGAAGAAAAGTACGACGCAGAGCATTGCGGCGAGTGCCACATACGCCACATCGAGTCCGGCTCCGGCATGGACAAAATCGCCCGCGCTCATGCGTTCCGAAATCTCGCGCCATGGAATGCTGTCACCCAGACGGTTGCGCGAAGCGAAAACTTCAGTGGTGATGATTCCCAGCAAAGTCAGCAGCAACATGACGCCACTGACCCAGATTGGGGTCCAAAAGAAGCCGCCTTTGTGCTCCCAGTATTCGCGTTTGACCAGCCAGCCGAAGGTGTTCATGCGTAAGTTCCTTTCATGGTGGCGACGAACAGGTCGGCGATGCTCGGCTTGTGCAGCTCACCGAGTTCGGCCAGGCGTGAGCGATCGACGCCGTCGAACAGAAAAATGGATTTGCCGAAAATCTGGCGTTCGTTGAGCGGATTCAGTGCGCGTGCGGCATCGGCCTTGTCCGGGTTGACCATGACCTCGGCGTAGCGCTCGCTGATTTCGTCCATCGTGGCATTCAAGGCGATCTTGCCGTCGCGGATGAAAATGAGATCCGTGAGGATGTTCTCGACTTCTTCGACCTGATGGGTGGTGACGATGATCGTCTTGTCTTCATCGAAGTAATCCGTCAGCAGATTTTCGTAGAAGGTCTTTCGGTAAAGAATATCCAAGCCCAGAGTCGGCTCATCGAGCACCAGGATCTTCGCGTCGATGGCCATCACCAGAGCCAGGTGCAATTGCACGATCATGCCCTTGGACATTTCGCGCACGCGCATTTTTGGATTGATCTTGGTTCGAGCGAGAAACGCCTCGCACTTCGGCTTTGAGAAACGCGAATGCACGCCTCCCACGAAATCAATCGCTTCACACACCCGGATCCAGCGCGGCAACACGGCCACATCGGCGATGAAACATACTTGTTCCATGAGCTTTTCGCGCTGGCTGCGCGGATCGAGTCCCAGCACGGAGAGTTCACCTTCGAACTCACACAAACCCAGAATCGACTTGAGCGCCGTGGTCTTGCCGGCGCCGTTGGGGCCGATCAAGCCGACAATGCGGCCACGTTCAATTTCGAAATCGACCGCATCAAGCGCGATGGTGCTGCCATAGCGTTTGCTCAGGCCTTTTGCGTGAATGACGGCGCTCATCGGACCTCTCCATCGGATTCGGGTACGTTCTTGAGGAGGGTTGCCAGATCGATACCCATGCGCGCAAGGCGAGCCGCCAGCGGGGGCCATTCTTCATTTAGAAAGTGCTCGCGCTCGGATTTCAACAAGGCGCCGTGCGCCCCTTCGGTGACATACATGCCCAGCCCCCTTCTTTTTTCTACCAGATTCTCGTCAACGAGTTCCTGATAAGCCTTGGATACGGTGATCGGATTGATTTGGAAATCGGCAGCGACTTGGCGAACGGACGGCAATGCATCGCCCTGCTTGAGCACGCCGTCGAGGATCATCGCGACGACGCGGTCGCGA
>JBBSVJ010000356.1:0-2151 GCA_038233665.1 Lysobacterales bacterium | reverse complement strand
CGGCACCTTTTGCGCGTAAGCAATCGGCATCAGGGTCAGACTGGCGATCAATAAAAGCAGTGTTCGCAATGACATGGGAATCTCCGTTGCATTGATGGTCAAGGATAGCGAATCGCGCCTGTATGGTCTGCTCGGGGCGACGCCGAGGCACGGCGATCTCAGCTCAAGCTGAACCATTTCAGTAGAAACGCAAGTACGGCAGCGGCGTAAAGCCCCGCCATTGCGTCATCGAGCATCACCCCGAAACCGCCCTTTACGCGGCGGTCCGCCCACGAGCACGGCCACGGCTTGAACACATCAAACAGACGAAACAGGAAGAACCCGACGATGATCCAGGGCCATTGAGCAGGCCAGATCAGCAACGGCAGCAAGCTGATCCACTGACCGACGAATTCATCCCAGACAATTACCCCAGGATCACTGATCCGCAGACGTTCAATGACGACATCCGACACCCAGACTCCGATTGCGAAAGCCAGCGCGATTGATCCAATAACCCACACCAGCGGCAGCTCGCGCAAGAGTAACCAGGGAATCAGTGCCACCGCCGAGCCTGCCGTTCCCGGCGCAAACGGACTCAGACCCGAGCCGAATCCGCTGGCTATCCAGCCGGCAGGATGTCCGAGTACCGCACGCCGTTGTTGTGCATCGAGTTTCATTTGAAATGTTCCCAGCCGGTTGCCGCCATGTTTCTGCGCGCGCCGCTGCAATCGACGACATGGACCCCCAATTCGTCGATGACGCGTCCGATGCACGTGACCCGACACTGCACGCGCTCCATTGCTTCGCGCATCGCTTGAATGTCTGCTTCGGCGATAGTGAACGCGAGTTCGTAGTCATCACCGCCGCTCAACTGAAAATGCCTGCAGGTTTCTGCATCGAATCGATCCAGCATTTCGGTGGTTGCCGGCAGACGATCCTCTTCGATCTCGAAGCCGATATTGCTGGCCGTCGAAATATGCCCCAGATCTGCCAGCAAACCGTCGGATATATCGATGCAGGCAGTGGCCAGTCCGCGTAACGCGATGCCTGCAGCGACGCGCGGCGATGGACGGTTGAGGCGCGCAATCAGCACCGCGTTCGACTGAGCCGATGCCGTCGCGGCGGCTTCGGGAGTCTCTTCACACGGTTGTTGCGAAGTTTTTCGCAGCCCAGAATCTGGTTCCAGCAGGCAGCGCAAACCGCTCGCCGCATCGCCTAGTGTGCCGGTCACGAAGACCGCATCGCCGAGATGGGAGCCGGCTCGACGCAGCGCGCAGCCACGCGGCACGAGTCCGTGCGCGGTCACCGTGATGGTCAGCGGCCCACGGGTGGTATCGCCACCGATCAGATCGATTGCTTGC
Source organism: Lysobacterales bacterium (assembly GCA_038233665.1). Taxonomy (GTDB): domain Bacteria; phylum Pseudomonadota; class Gammaproteobacteria; order Xanthomonadales; family Rhodanobacteraceae; genus Dokdonella. The sequence continues at coordinate 808 of JBBSVJ010000356.1, read as the reverse complement.
TCTGCGGCAAGCTCGGCGAACCCGTCAGCAAAGCGCGCGACGAATTCGGCATCGGCTTCCGGCAAGGTCAACGCCAACGTTGCCCAGGCCGGCTGCGCGCCCATCGCGGCAAGGTCACTGAGATTGACGGCCAACGCCTTCCAGCCGATGTCCGCCGGATCGGTATCGAGCGGAAAATGTACTCCCGCCACCAGCGTGTCGGTGCAGATAACGAGCTCGTGATCAGGGGGCACGACAACCACAGCCGCGTCATCACCAATCCCGATGCACACGTCGGATCGAGAAAACTCGCAGCGCTGCTTGATGATTTCGATCAGGTCGAATTCGGCCATGACGGCGATCGGGTCGGTATCGGCTCAGCGTCCCTTGCTGCGATATTCGGCTTCGCGCCACTGTGCGGCGAGCTTGTCGAGTACGCCGTTGACGAAGGTATGGCCGTGGTCGGCACCAAAACGCTTGGTCACCTCCAGCGCTTCGTTGATGATCACCCGATAGGGCACGTCTGGGCGATAGCGCAGCTCGTAGGCGCCGATGCGCATCACCGCGCGCTCGATCGGATCAACCTCGGAAATTTCGCGATCGATGTGCTGGCGAATGGCCGCATCAAGTTCGCCCAGGTGTTGTTCGACACCGCGCAGCAAATCCTCGAAATACTCGAGATCTGCGATCTCCATATCTTGCTCGTGGCGGAACTGCTCGATCACCTCGATCATGCGGTTGCCTCCGACCTGCCAGGCGTAGATCGCCTGCAGTGCGCGTCGACGCGAGCGCGAACGTGCGGCCAGATCGACCCCTTCAGGGCGGTGCG
>JBBSVJ010000355.1:0-2168 GCA_038233665.1 Lysobacterales bacterium | reverse complement strand
CCATTCTCGGTTTCGTCGCCCAGGTCACCCCGGTGACTATCAACGGCAAGACCTGGAATCGCGTGCGCCTTGGACCCTACTCCACTGCCAGCGATCTCGAAACGGCCAAAACGACCCTGGCCGACAACGGTTTCAATGCAATTGCCTTGAAGGAAGAGACCGGGCACTGATCGAGTACGGCGCTGCGAATCCGGCCCTCTTGTGCGAGCAAGCGACACCGTTGCGGGAACTAGGCCGCAGGTCATTGGTTTGCTGGCTGATATTCAACCCAGTGTGGCTATGATTGCAGACCCGCTTTCATTCGGTGTACTCCATGCCTGACGCGACCCGATTCGACATGTCTGCCGTGCTGCAGCGTCTGCTTGATGAGGCGTATCGCCTGATCGCTGCGCTGCCGATGTTGTTGCTCGCCTTGTTGATCATATGGGTGGCGTGGCTGGCGGGTCGCTGGATTTCCCGTCGCGCGTGGATCGGCCGCGCATCGAAATCCAATCCTTTTCTGCAAGAGCTGGCACGCACGACGGTACGCTGGATCGTGCTCGGAATCGGCATCCTGATCGCGCTCGAAATCATGCAAGCTACTGCGCTGGTTGGCGCGGTTCTCGGCACGGCCGGCGTGCTCGGGGTGGCTCTCGGCTTTGCCTTCAAGAGCATCCTCGAAAACTATCTGGCCGGCATTCTCATGAGCGTGCGTCAGCCGTTCGCGCCGCGCGATCACGTGGTCATTGATGGCAACGAGGGCATCATCGTCTCCTTGACATCGCGTGCCACCATCCTCATGACCCTCGATGGCAATCATCTGCGTTTGCCAAATGCCCTGGTGTTTGGCGGGGTCACTCTCAACTACACGCGCAACCCGAGTCGCCGCTTCGATTTTGAGGTCGGCATCGGCGTCAATGAGGATCTGATCCGCGCGCAGACTCTCGGCATCGAGGAGCTGGGTCGCATCGATGGGGTCATGGACAAGCCACCGCCGCGAGCACTGATCACGGCGTTGGGCGACTCCAACGTACAAGTCCGTTTTCATGGCTGGGTCGACCAGCGCGATCACGAGTTTCTGCAGGTTCGCAGCGAGGCCATCCGGCGTGTCAAGCTCGTGCTGGAAGGCGCCGGCATGGATATGCCAGAGCCGATCTACCGCGTGCAGCTGAGCGAAAATGGCAGAGCAGAAGCCGAAAAGAAAAAGAAGGATGCACAGGAGACATCCAAACCCTCGTCCTCGATAGCGATCGATACCCATGCGAACAAGGATGTGCAGGATCAAATCGACCATGAGCAACGGACGCAGGCACCGAACGATTTGCTCGACCCTGCCGCACCGCGCGAATGATGGCGATTTGGATGTTCCCGTTTGATCGGCGCTGCACCCATCCACCCAGGTGAAGCCAGCGTTGACTATTGCTGCTGCTTGCCGCGCTGCGCAATCAACGGCAGAAAAATCAGGCTTGTGGCTAGCCAGTCGACGGCAGCCGCCCATAGCGAGTGACTTGGAAAATGTGCGCCTTGAGCCATGCGTACGAGGCTGAAGAGAATGCCGGCGGTGATGCCGGTGAACAATCCCCACCAGCGCCAGTCGGCGCGGTGGCTGGCCCAACCCGCGAAATAGAGCGCGATCAGGGAGAACCCGGCGCCGGCATGTGCATTCGGCAAACAGCGTCCGGAATCAGCCCGCGAAGTCACAAACCAGTGCAGCGAGTAATGGGCATAGCCGCCGTATCGGCTGAGATCCCAGGGACAATGAGCGGCAGTGACCTGCTTGAGCAGGCCGATGAGCAACGGGCCGAGACAGATCGATGCAAACATTGCCCAGAGCACTGCGCGGAACGGGCGCAACGGCGCGAACCTCGAGGCGGCAAGGCCAGCGATCAATGTAAACAGCCCGAGTCCGATCGGAAGAATGAGCATCAGTTGATGACCAATCAGTTCCAGCCAATAGGCATGACGCAGACCGAAACCGTGCCCGGCCGGCGAATAGAAGGCATCCTCGATGCGTAGATCCCAGCCCGAGTCGCGCAGAAACAACGCGCAGATGCTGAGCAACACGCACACGCCAACCACCTGCAAGAACAAATAGCGCGTCAGCCCCGGCCGACGCGCTTCATCCCGCGAATACCCGGCGTTCATTTTTCGCGTTGACGACCGTCGGCAAACATTTCCCAGGAAAGCTG
>JBBSVJ010000354.1:0-2179 GCA_038233665.1 Lysobacterales bacterium | reverse complement strand
GGTTTCCTGCTTGCCGTGCGCGACGACGCCTTCGGCGCAAGCGCCCGCACCGAACTCACGGAACTCAGTTGGAATGTCGATCATCAACCAATGCACGAAGTCCGTGCGCGGCAGACTTGCGCTTACGCTGCGGCCTTCCTGATTGACTTCATCGCCGATCGTGGGAACATCGACGTCAATACAGGTCAGTACAAATGATCGCGTGCCATCAGGCACGTCGCTCCAGGTCAGGTGCGGATTGCGGTTGTCGGAGAATACGCAATGCTCTCCGTCCGGCCCCGGTTTGCCAAAGGCGAACTCGGCGGGAATCGGTTGCATGTCGTGGAAATTCTTGCTGCGAATATGCATGGCGTTCTCCGAATCGGTAGTCAGGCGGGAAGTTTGGCGAAAGCAGCGCCGAGGACTTCCGAATAGGCTTGCCAGTGACCTTCGGCGAAGCGTGTCGGAAGCCCGAACGGCCCACGATCGATACGTCGGCTGAGATCACCGGCTTGCAACGAATCGACGCCGACAAAACGGGCCAGATCGGCGCCTGCGTTGAGCGGATCAGCAAGAATCTGCTCGGCATTGACGACGATATGCGGCAGGCTGCCTTCACTGGCGGCCAATCGCAAATGCTCAATCGCGCGGCCCAGCCAGTCGGTACAGCTGTCGAAATGATTGAGGCCGGCGTGCGGCAACCAGCCGAATCCGAGCCAGTTGAGCATCGCGTCACGCGCATCGTTGTCGACAAGGATGACCCGGGTGCCGGGCATGATGCGCTGCGCGACCAGCAGATAGTGCGCGTCGAAACGTGGAATCCAGTCGATCAGCGGCTTGTCCAGATCAAGCCCGCGCAGGCGCATGGTCGACAAGTAGGCTTCACGGTGTGCCTCAATATCGGCTGTTGGCGTCTCCTCGATGCTCAAGTCGACCGGTGCCATATCGAAACAATCGTTGCGCAATCCCTGCACCCGATCGCGCAACACGTTGATATCCGCGTGATCGGCAAGCAGAGCCGCAATTCGCTCAACACCACTTCCGGGAGCGCCGATCAGGAGTATCGGGGCGTGCTTCCACACCTCACCGGTGGGCTTGGCCAGGGCGGTTGCAAGATTTTCCGGCAGGCTTTCGAGTTTCGGCAACGAGCCGCGCAGTCCACCTTGCGCTTCGCGGAAATAATCAAAAGCGGTGGCTACCTCATCCGCGCGATCATGCAACTGGCCGTAGAGGTTCATGCAGGTACGTGCCAAGTCCTCATCGACCTTGCTCAACGGAATGGTCGCCAGCAGCTCGCGTGCAGCGTCGTCGTCGCCGTTGCGCAGGCGTGAGCGCGCACGCAGCGCAGCCAAGGCGGGATCACTCGGTGCGAGTGCCACCGCTTTGTCGGCGATCGAGTCGGCGAGATCAAACTCACCATTGCGCTCGCGCATCTGGGCCAGTTCAATCAGCGCTTCGGTGTTGGTCGGATCGCGGTCGAGCAGTGCTTGCCAGTCGTTTGCGGACTCGACATAGCGCGAGCTGCTTGCGCGGATACGCGCACGCGTCGCTCGCCAGCGCGGCTGATCCGGGAAATCGACAATGCGTTGATCGAGCAGGGCCATCACTTCGCTACCGCGCTCAAGCTTGCCCAGCGACCACACCAGCGCTTCGAAGCACGCTTCGTGATCGGGTTTAAGCACGATCGCGCGTTGATAGGCCTCGGCGGCTTCTTCGAAGCGCCCCTGCATGCGGGCCACATCGCCAAGTCCAAGGTCAGCTGCCAATTCAAATCCACGAGCTCCGGTCAACGCGCGGAAATACGGCTCGGATTCGGCAACGCGCTTGTCCTGGATCAGCAGCTGACCTAGCGCGTTGTTGGCGTGCGGCAAGCTGGGGTTGAGGCGCAAGGCATTGCGGAATGCCTGCTCGGCAAATGCGGACATGCCGCGTGCGGCAAATCCTCGTCCAAGGTTGAAAGCGATCGATGCGTCATTCGGCGCGAGGTCTGCCGCACGGGTAAGATATTTAAGTGCGCCTTCGGCATCGCCGCTGTTCAAGGCGAGATTGCCGAGCCCGCTGATCGCCTGCGGATCCTCTTCGACGCGCAGAGCGGTGCGGAAATAGTGTTCGGCCCGGGTGTTATCGCCCCTCATCATCGCGATGTGGCCGAGCGCCGTATGCGCACCGGCGAAATTGGGATCCAGCGCCAACGCGCGCT
>JBBSVJ010000353.1:0-2189 GCA_038233665.1 Lysobacterales bacterium | reverse complement strand
GGGAACCCTGGTACGCGTTTTTGGGTTTCGCATCCGCACATTCGGCACGTCGTTGCCAGGCCCGGTGATGTATGTAGCCAACCATTTGTCCTGGTTGGATATCGAACTCTTGCACAGCCAGCGCGCGATCAGCTTTGTCGCAAAGAGCGAAATCGCCGAATGGCCGCTGGTCGGCTGGCTGGCGTCACGTGCCGGCACCATCTATCACCAGCGCGGCAGTTCGGACTCAATGGCCACGGTGATCGGCCGCGTGGTCGAGCGTTTGAATAGAGGAGAGCCGGTTGGCATCTTTCCGGAGGGCGGAACCGGAACTGGCGATCATGTGCGCACCTTTCATGCACGCATTTTTCAGGCCGCACTCGATGCCGGGGTGCCTGTGCAGCCGGTCGCCTTGCGCTATGGTCGCGACGGTCATCAGGATTTATCGATGCCATTCGGCCCGAGCGAGAGTTTCTTTGCCAATCTGCTGCGTATTCTCGGTAACCCATCGGCGGATGCCGAGGTCCATTTTCTTGAACCGGTTGAATCAACGCCCGATGCACGTCGACGCATGGCCGAGGAAAGTCGCGCACGAATAATCGCTACTCTGGGCTTCAGCGAATAGAGTCCAGAATGTCGCTTTCTGGATGGCGCCGAAAGTGATTGGCGCTGCATCCCGCCAACCTTCCGCGCCTGAGCATTTTTGGCCCATGAACGCCTCTGATTACCAACCTCCGCGCCTGTTGCGCAATCCGCACCTGCAATCCGTACTCGCATCCAGCGGTGTGCGCCGTTTGTTGTTCAGGCGCCGCGTGTCGATGCTTGAGCGCGGCGTAACCCGGCACGTGCTTGATTGCGGAGACGGCGTGCGACTACTCGGCTTGCACACCGCTCAGCGAGTATTGGCAAAGCCACGCGGACTGGTGGTGCTGCTGCACGGCTGGGAGGGCAGCGTTCAATCGAGCTATCTGCTGCATACCGGGTCGCGCCTGCTTGCCGATGGCTACGATGTGTTTCGTCTGAATTTCCGCGACCATGGCGAGACCCATGATCTGAATCCGGAACTGTTCCACTCCTGTCGTCTCGATGAAGTAGTCGGCGCGGTGGCTGCCGTGGCGAAAATGTTTCCCGATGTTCCACTCGGCATTGCCGGGTTTTCGCTGGGCGGAAATTTCGCCTTGCGCGTTGCCCTGCGCGCGCCCGAAGCGGGCATTTCGCTGTCGTATGCGTTAGCCGTGTGTCCGGCCATCAGTCCGAGTGACGCAATGGACGCGATCGAGAGCGGCCCGTGGTTCTACGAAGCCTATTTCCTGCGAAAATGGCGGCGCTCGCTACTGCTAAAGCAGCGCGCGTTTCCGCAATCAACCCTGTTTTCTCCGGGTGACATGCGCGGCAATCTGCGTGAATTGACCCGCGCGCTGGTTCTCAGGCATACCAGCTTCGAATCGATCGAAGCCTACTTCGACGGCTACTCGATTGCGGGCGACCGTCTCAGTGCGATGCGCGTACCGACGACCATCCTGACCTCGGCGGATGATCCAATCATTCCGGTAGCCGAATTTCGCGCACTCAGCCTGCCACCGTGTGTCGAACTCGATATCGCGCCTGCTGGCGGCCATTGCGGATTCATCCGAAGCCTGTCGTTGAATAGTTGGACCGAGGATTACATCGCCGATCGGATGCAGCGGAATTTGATCGCTGATGCTGGCAATGTTGCCGCTGACGCGGCTTCCTGAGGTTTTATCTTCTGGTTTGCGGTGAGCCTCAACTTTCTATTGATTCGTCGGTGAGTCGAATGATGCGAGGTCAACGAGTTATGGATTTTGGCGATCTCGACTCACTTGCATCGTGGCTCGACTAGTTCCCAGTCGTAAGTCCATCCCAGTTTGCTGATTTCCAGATCAACGTCGCCCTTGCGGTCGTCAACAGCCGGATGGCTGATAAGGTAGCCAGATGACGTTTCTGCGGCTGTCTACGGTCCTTCGCAGTGCAGCATCCCTGCCTTTTTCACTCGCCTCCGGCGAGCAAGTCACTTTCTCTTGCGTGGCCAAGAGAGGAGTAACCAAAGAGAAGGCCACCCCAAAGCGACGCTCTCCGGACTCGGCAACTGCTCCTGCGTTGTGCTGCACAAGGATGCGCGAATGCCGAGGACGCTTTTGACTTTGGCTTCGGCGCGCACGACGCGTGCTACATGGGGCCCCTCGATCGTG
>JBBSVJ010000352.1:0-2205 GCA_038233665.1 Lysobacterales bacterium | reverse complement strand
TGTCTCGCCGAAAAGCTCGCCCCTGGCGGGGCTCGTACAGACTATGACAGGCCCAGAACTTTCTTCGAGTGGCTAACCAATCCCGGTGAGACATCATCCAAGCTGCGATGAATGCCGATGACGAGCACTGTATAACCCGCGCCCGTGATGGAGATGCCAAGGCATTCCGTTGCCTGGTTGAGCCGCATACGCGCGCGCTATTCGGGCTTTGCGCGCGAATCACCCGCGACACGGCGCTCGCCGAAGATGCCGTCCAGGAAGCCTTGTTCAATGCCTGGCGACATTTATCCTCATTCGATGGCCGCGCGGTTTTCAAGACCTGGCTGCATCGCATTGCAGTCAACGCGGCACTCGAACAATTGCGTCGGCGCGGTCGCCCCGAGGTGGCGATCAACGTGCCGGAGTGTGAAGAAGATTTCCTCGATGCCGTCGCCGAAGATTTACCCGGACCGGATCGCCACGCGCAGGGTTCGGAAATCCAGCGCCATACCGAATCCCAGCTTGACCGCATGAGCGTGATCGAGCGCACGGCCTTCGTCATGCGTCATCACGAGGGTCATTCGCTGGAGGAAATTTCGGTGACACTTTCACTCAATACGAATGCCTGCAAGCAGGCAATCTTCCGTGCCGTGCGCAAATTGCGCAGCGCACTTGAACCACTGAGGTGATCGACATGCAAGCGATCAAGGACAACGAACTGATCCTGTTTCACTATCGCGATGGACTCGATAGCGCGCGGTTGGCCGAGATCGAAGCGGCGATGTTGACTTCGCAGGCGCTTCGCAATCGCTACGGAAGTCTCTGTTGCCTGCTTGGCGACGCCGACCTGCATGCGCCCGAGCCTCCTGCCAACTTCGATCAGCGTCTCTGGGCGCGTTTTGATCAGCGCATCGAAGAGGCCGCGGACAGTAGATCTGGATCACCTTGGATCGATGTTCTGCGCAAGCGTATGTCGAACGCAGCGGTTCCCCGACTGGTCTGGGCGAGTGCGTTTGCCGGCGTGCTGGTGGTTGCCTTGTGCATTGGTTTTTTCGCCGGTCGCAACAGTGTGCCCGAGACGATCGTGTCGATTCCGGCACATTCGCCATCGATGGCATCGCGGGTGCTCGACAGCTACGTCGCCGGGCATCTGCGCGCCACCGAAGGATTGCTGTTGACCGCTGTCAACGATGAGAGCGGCGATCTGCTAAAAGGCAACCAGGTACTCGCTGAAAACCTCGTCGAATCGAATCGCCTGTATGCCGTTGCCGCAAAGCGCGCTGGCAATCCGCGTCTCGCCGATTTTCTGCGTCAGCTCGAACCCGTTTTGATCGAGTTGGCTAACCGGCCGGATTCTGGACCCATCGAAAGCAGGCAAGGCTTGCGTGATTTTCTACGCGATACCGATCTGGTGTTTCAGGTGCGGGCCACCGAATCGCGGATCGATGCCGACAGCAAACGCAGCCTCTGAACCCTCTCGGAGAAGCAACAATGATCAAGCAAATTTCCATTGCCTTGTTTGGCTTGAGCCTGTTTGCGGCGGCTCCAGCGCAAGCGCTGCCGGATGGCGACATGGCACCGAATGACAAGCAACTGGCCGCGCTCTACTGGCAAGGTCAGGAGTCACTGAAAAAATCAGATTGGACGAGTGCGTTGGAGCGCTTTCGCCGTCTCGAAATCTCGTTGCGTCAGGTCGAACCTGCCAGTGCGGATGCGGCGATCTACTGGCAGGCATACGCCTTGGTGCAAGCGAATCGCACCGTCGAAGCAAAACAGACACTTGAAAAGCTGAAACGCGATTATCCGGAAAGCCGCTGGAGCAAGGATGCGGACAGTCTGTCGCGCCAAGCCCAGGCAGGCTCAGGGTCGGCAACAAGCCCGGTCGGCAACGACGATGATTTGGCGGAAATTGCGCTGGCCGGTTTGATGAACGCACCACCCGAACGCGCGATCCCGATCCTGCGCAAGGTGCTGCAAGGCTCGCACTCGATCGAGGTCAAGAAGCGCGCTCTGTTTGTCTTGAGCCAACTTGATGAAGTGGTGGCGCTGAGTCTGTTGAGTGACATTGCGAAAAGTTCCGCTGATGCCGAGTTGCGTGGCGAGGCGATCCGCCGGCTCGGCATCAGCGGTGATGACAAGGCCATCGACCGTCTGCGAGAGATCTACACGGCGAGCAAGAGTAGCGAGGAAAAACGCAGCATTATCCAGGCGTGGCTGATCGCTGAT
>JBBSVJ010000351.1:0-2258 GCA_038233665.1 Lysobacterales bacterium | reverse complement strand
TAGCGATTCCCTCGATACGGATACGGTGCCCGCATGATTCGACCTGCCATCCTTGCCCTCGCTGACGGCAATGTTTTCCATGGCTCGGCCATTGGTGCCGACGGCAGCAGCGCCGCTGAAGTCGTGTTCAACACGGCGATGACGGGCTATCAGGAAATCCTCACCGATCCGTCCTACGCGCGGCAGATCGTGACGCTGACCCATCCGCACATTGGCAACACCGGTTGTAACGCGGCCGATGCGGAGTCTGATCGCGTGCATGCTGCCGGCCTGGTGATTCGCGACCTGCCATTGCTGGCCAGCAACTGGCGCTGCGAAGAGGACCTCGGCAGCTATCTCACGCGCAACAACGTCGTTGCAATTGCCGATATCGACACGCGCCGCTTGACTCGCATCCTGCGCGAATCGGGTGCGCAAAACGGCTGCATCGTTGCAGGCGCGGACGCGAGCGCGGATGTTGCGCTTGCTCAGGCGCGCGCCTGCGCAAGTCTGGAAGGCATGGACTTGGCGGAAGTGGTGTCGATTCGCGAAACGCAAGCCTGGACCGAAGGCAGTTTCGATCTCGACAGCAATGCGTTCACGTCGACTTCTGCGCGATTCCGCGTCGTCGCCTACGACTTCGGCACCAAGCGAAATATCCTGCGAATGCTGGTGGATCGCGGTTGCGAGGTGACGCTAGTCCCGGCGCAGACCAGTGCAGCCGATGTGCTGGCGATGAACCCCGACGGCGTGTTTCTCTCCAACGGTCCCGGCGATCCGGCGGCCTGCGATTACGCAATCGATGCGACTCGCGAATTCGTCAAAGCGAAAATTCCGCTGTTCGGCATCTGCCTCGGTCACCAGATCCTCGGCCTTGCCAGCGGCGCGCGTTCGACCAAAATGAAGTTCGGCCATCACGGTGCGAATCATCCAGTGATCGACATCGCCAGTGACCGGGTAATGATTTCCAGCCAGAACCACGGCTTCGCCATCGATGAGGCCAGCCTGCCGGCAAACGTGAAGGCGACGCATCGTTCACTGTTCGACGGCAGCCTGCAAGGCATTGCGTTCGACGAAGCACCGGCGTTCGGTTTTCAGGGCCACCCCGAAGCAAGCCCCGGTCCGGCCGATGTCGCTGGGCTGTTTGATCGCTTCATTGAAGTACTGCATTCCGCAAAGAACGCGAAGGACGCAAAGGAAGGCTGAGTTGAAGCAGAAACTTTCCGAAGGTGTAATTGGTTGTGCCATTGAAGTCAGCCGAAGACTGGGCGCGGGCTTTCTCGAGAAGGTCTATGAGGGAACTCTGGCCGTCGAACTACGCGGCGCGGGCATCGAGTTCACGAGACAGCACGCGGTTCCCGTGTTTTATCGAGATGAACCGGTGGGCGACTATGTTTTTGATTTCATCATCGGAGAGCGGTTGGTCGTCGAGACCAAAGCGCTGCGCGCGCTTACTGGCGCGCATGACGCACAGCTTTTGAATTATCTGAAAGCGACCCGTTTACCGGTGGGTCTGCTGTTGAATTTTGGTGGACCGAGGCTGGTGATTAAAAGACTCGCGCTCGGCCACGATGACCAAGCACCAATCTGACTTTCTTTGCGAACTTTGCGCCCCTTTGCGGACTGACTGCTCATGCCTAAACGTACTGACCTCAAGACCATCCTGATCATCGGCGCCGGCCCGATCGTGATTGGCCAGGCCTGTGAGTTCGATTACTCCGGCGCGCAAGCCTGCAAGGCGCTCAAGGAAGAGGGCTATCGCGTCGTGCTGGTCAACTCGAACCCGGCGACGATCATGACCGACCCAGCCAGTGCCGATGCGGTCTACATCGAGCCAATCAACTGGCAGACCGTCGAGAAAATCATCGCCAAGGAAAAGCCCGACGCGCTGCTGCCCACGATGGGTGGCCAGACCGCGCTCAACTGCGCGCTCGACCTTGCCGACCACGGCGTGCTGGAAAAATACGGTGTCGAACTGATTGGTGCCAAGCGCGATGCGATTCTCATGGCCGAAGACCGCGAACTGTTCCGCGTCGCCATGGCCGAGATCGGACTGGACTGCCCAAAGGCGCGCATCGTGCGCAACTTCGACGATGCTTTGGTGGCGCAAGCCGAGGTGGGCTATCCGACCATCATCCGGCCCAGCTTCACGCTAGGCGGTTCCGGTGGCGGCATTGCCTACAACCGCGAGGAGTTCGAGGAAATTATCAAACGCGGCCTGGAGCTTTCGCCCACTCACGAAGTGCTGGTCGAGGAATCGGTACTCGGTTGGAAAGAGT
>JBBSVJ010000350.1:0-2266 GCA_038233665.1 Lysobacterales bacterium | reverse complement strand
GAGATGAATATTTCGCTGTTCAACACCCAAGTTGCGACTTCCTCGTCGGCTGAGCCTGATGGGCGCGTAATCAGAGACCGACAGTCAGATGACACTTGGGCGACCCTTCATCCATTCGCTTTCCACGATAGCGATGCACGGCAACTTTGCCGCAACGCCGACCCCGCCGACGACTGGATTGCACCGTAGGAGCGAGCAGTGAAACACACGATGAAAGCGCAGCTGCTGCGCCGCGTGGCGGTGTTAATCGCCTTGTGCGCCTGCCTGCCGCTCGGCCATGCCGCCTACATGAGCGCAAAAGCCGAGCTCGCGCAGATTCTTCTGCAACGCGCCTGGCAGCAGCGGCTTGAAACCGGCGTTGCCGCGAAGCCCTGGCCTTGGGCCGACATGGCGCCGGTGGCGCGACTGAAACTTGCGCGTCTGGGTATCGATGAAATCATCCTGAGCGGCGATTCAGGTCGAACGCTGGCATTCGGCCCGGGTTGGGCGCAATCGACCGCGATGCCTGGTTCGCCCGGCGTCAGCGTGGTCAGTGCGCATCGCGATACGCATTTTTCCTTCCTTCGCGATGTTCGAATCGGTGACCACATTCAGATGGACAATCCACACGGCTCGCAGCGTCTGCGCGTTGCCTCCTTGCGCGTGGTCGACTCACGCCAGCAACGAATCGATTTGCCGTTGGACAAAAATGAGCTGCTGCTGGTCACCTGCTTTCCGTTTGACGCGCTGAACGCCGGAGGACCGCTGCGACTGGTCGTCGCTGCGGTCCCTGATCAAACCATCTAATGATTGGACGTGTAAATAGTCTCTACTACTTAGCTTCTCACTAGCGGGAAAAGCTTGAGAGAAAACCGTAGTGTCTGGTGGTCCAATCTCTAGAGCACTCGCTCAGTTCACTCGGCAGAAGTGGACGGCATGGTCTCGTCCGCGTCGGACGGAGCTGGACGGCGTTCCTTGCGCGTGCCTTGGCGACCATCACGATTACCGCGATGGCCACGACCACGATGCTGCCGAGGTTGTTCGACTTTCCAGGTCACGTAGTCTGCGTAGGCTTTGTCGCCAAGGGCGGCGCGCAATTGACTGGTTGCCTGATCGCGCAGCCGCTCATGCTCACTGCGTGTGCTTTTCATCAACGCACGATGCGCTTCATGATTCTCGTTCTCGATACGAATGATGTCATCGCGTTGGGCCTGGCTCAGGCCAGGAACGCTGGCAAGTTCGGCCTCGACGGTCTTTTGCTGCTGGCCGGCGCGCGGGTTCGCATACGCAGCGCTCGCGAGCAGCGTAACCAACAGGGCGGCGGCAATGGATCTGGTATTGAATGCTTTCATGACGGTATTCCGTGGTTGCTGGGGAGTACGAGACGCAATCGGCGTTCAAGCGCTAATCGGGATTCAAGGTGTCTCGCTCAGCAAAGGTCAGGGGGTGGATTGCTTTCGCGTGAGCGGATACCGATTCGTCTCGTGATTTGAAGCCTGGCCCAGAAATGCGCAGCGAGCGCAGAGGAATCATGGAAGTTCTGCGCAGATTGAAACATCGCTTCGTTGCCGCGCTATTGTGCAAGGGGAGCATTTCGCCAGCTGATCGCATCAATGAATCTACGCCTGTGGCAACGACTTTTTCTCACTTTTGCCGGGTTGGCAAGCATCGCCCTGGCCGGCTTCGTGATCTGGCAGCAACAGGCTTTTCGAAGCGGTTTCCTCGCGTATGTCAACAGCGAAACACTGGATCGTCTGCAGCCGGTGAGCGATCGACTGGCGGAGGCATATTCCGAAAACGGAAGCTGGCAGTTTCTTCATCGAGACGCGTCGCAGTTCGCTGAACTGATCGCCCCGGAGCTGCGCCGAGGCATGCGTCATGGACGGTTGCCAGATCGATCAGCGCGAGATGACGCTCGCCGACCAGCAGATCGACGAGACACTGTTCGTCTCCACCATCCAGCGGCTCCGCAATGGCGTGAACTCGAGCGCGATCGCGATCGGCGTCAACGCAATCGAGAAAACCTTCTGCTCTCGCGGCTGCTGCTGGTGGATGCCGAGGGCAACGCGGTGGTCGGCGATCCTGCCATTTCGCCTCGCTCGGCCAAGCTGTCGATCGAGCTTGATGGCGAGCAGATTGGCAGTCTTTTGCTGGCTGCCCAGCCGCAACTTCGTAGCGATGCGGATCTGGCCTTTGCTCGCGAGCAGTTGCGCCATGCGCTGATCGCTGGCATTGCCATTCTCGCGTTCTCGTTGCTGTTGGCCTTTGCCCTCGCGCGCTGGCTGCT
>JBBSVJ010000349.1:0-2269 GCA_038233665.1 Lysobacterales bacterium | reverse complement strand
GAGGCGACGCATGGGCGATGGCTCGCCGGGGAACGGCCGCTTGACCTCGACCATCCGCGTCTCTTCGCCGAGATAATCGGGGATGCCGCGCGTCGGCACGTTCGACAGATCAGCCTCGACGAAGGCAAGACGCTTGCCGTCAGCGGACCATGAGTACGACTCAATCCGCACATCCTTGCGAGCGGGCGAATGAACCTTTCGTGTTGAAATTTTACCCATCTTGAATTCGGCGACCCATAAATCAGCCTCGGATCGGTAGGCGACGGCATGTGCCATCGCAGATGTGCCGAGATCTCCGCCCGAAACACCCGCCTCACTGAGCGATTGCGCGGGCTTGCCCGGCAGCACCTGATAAAGCTCGCCATGCAAGGCGAAGATCAGATGACGACCATCCGGCGCCCAGACCAGTTCGGAGATGCCGTGATCGGTTTCGACGCGCGCCGCTTGTTCCAGCCTGACGATATCGGTACCTGGCTCGGAGGGATAGTCAAGCTGCGGCATGCGCGTGACGCGGATCGGCTTGTTGCCGTGAACATCTGCCATCCAGATATCGCGAAACGGCATGCCTTTGTCGTTCCACAGAAAAGCGAGGTGGCGACTATCCGCCGACCAGGTTGGACTTTCTGGCGCAGTGCCGATGATTGAAGGCAGGCTGTAAAGCCGCTCGATCGTCATGGCTCGCGGCGCGGCACCCGCGTCGGCGGCAATAGCCGCAATCGGGTTGGCGAGGCTGGCAATGACCAGACCGACGCCGATCAGGAGTACTCGCATAGTCATGAATCGATAACCCTCTACTGCGTGATCAATCAGGCGTTAACGCCAATCGCGCCAACGACGACGTCGGGAATCCGTGTCACGCGCCCCATGCCGCTGGCGGTGTGGCGATCGGATGGCGCAAGTCGAATTCGACACGAAACCAGCGACCCTCGCGCCGAAGTTCGTAGGCGAATCGGTGGGCATCGATTTCGACGGCCCAGATATTTGTCGTCGAAACCACCATGTTGTTTTTCGTAAACAACGCGATGGACTCCGCATCAACCGGAAATTCCTGGTGCGTTGCGCTGCCTTCGCTGATGGCATCTCCGCCGTACTGCGTGATCGCGTCTTCGCTGCCGTCTTCATGGCGATGGTCATGCTTGAGGCGCAAGCCTTGCCCAGTGCGACTCAACACCCAGGTGCGCGAGCGATTGTCACCCACGTGGAACGGGATGCGGATTTCGTCCGACGAGCAGGTGCTGATATGCATGACCATCGTCTTGTTGGCCATATCTGCATCTGCTTCATCCGTGGACACCAGCCTTCCCGCGAAGGATTCGCCGCAATGGCTGGCCAAGGCATCGAAGAACTGTTGCTGCGCACGGGTCGGCTTGATGGGTATCGAAGTCGCGCTGGTGTCGGCTACAGTCATCGGCTTAGAGCACGCGACAAGCGATGTTGTGAGTGCAACCAGGATGGCAATAAAAGCGGTTCGAATTTTCATCTCGGCATCACGGTTTGGACGCGATGCCCGAACGGTCAATCCGGCGCTCGCAAGAGGCTCCACTGTAGGCGGAATCGCGCCCCCATGTCGTGGGTCGATAGCCATGCTTGAGCAGATTCGTCATTTCACGTTCGGCAAGCAGAAAAGACTGACCCTGCAACGCTCTGCAACGGTTGAATCGTTCCGGCCCTTTCAGCACTGATATCGCACGTCGGTTTGGATTTATCGGGTTCCGGCGAAAAAGGCGGTATCCAGTGTTGACGCGTTTCGCTATGGTCGAGGTTCACTCATCGGCGACTATCCGCCCTGGAGGCATAGCGAATGAAACCATTTGGCAGCAACGTGTCATCGCCCTTGAGCCAAGCGGATTTCGTCAACGTCGCGAGCGCGGCGTTTGATGAGGGCCAGACAATTGCACAGATGCTGATCGCCTCCTGCGAACGCAACGCCGAACGCGTTGCTGCGAGCAACCTCGGCAGCCAACTGAGTTATGCGGATATCAACCGATTGAGCGCGGATTTCGCCGCGTTTTTGCGCACCAAAATGGGGCTTGTCGCGGGTGACCGCGTAGCCATCATGTTGCCGAACCTGTTGCAGTATCCGATCGCTCTGCTCGGCGTCTTGCGCGCCGATCTCATCGCGGTATTGGTCAATCCGCTGTACACCGCCCGCGAATTGCATCATCAACTCGTGGATTCCGGGTCGACCGCTCTCGTCGTGCTCGACAATTTCGGCGCGGTCGCCGCTGAGGCAATCGCCGGCAGCCAGGTCAGACAGGTGATCAGCACG
>JBBSVJ010000348.1:0-2274 GCA_038233665.1 Lysobacterales bacterium | reverse complement strand
TGTTGAGGACGTGTTTTCGGGAAAGGGTTTCCAGGCAATCCAGTGCGTGAGGGTAATGGGTGGCAGGTCTCGCCAGGACGAACGCAAACCATGAAACTGCATGATGACTTCACCACCCTGAGCTGGGTAAAGGGCGAGCTCGACGAGACGCTCAAGCAAGCGCGTCAGGCCTTGGAGGCCTATGTCGACGAGCCTACCGATGCCAGCCTCATGCGCTTCTGCTCAACCTATTTGCATCAGGCGCAAGGTACGTTGCGCATGGTTGAGCTGTACGGCGCCGCCATGCTGGTCGAAGAGATGGAGCGCCTCGCCGACGCCTTGCTGGTCGATAAGGTCCCTCATCGTGACGAAGGCTATTCCGTGCTCATGCGCGGCATGGTGCAACTGCCCGATTATCTGGAGCGAGTGCAGACCGGGCACAAGGACATTCCGATTGTCCTGTTGCCTTTGCTCAATGACTTGCGCGCCTGCCGTGGCGAAAAACTGCTGACCGATTCGGCGTTGTTTGCGCCCGATCTCTCGCGGCCCTTGCCTGCCGCGGCCAATGGGCTTGCTGCAGAATTGCCGTTGAAGGAACTGCGTAGTCTGGCCTTGCGACTGCGATTGGCCTTCCAGGCTGCATTGCTGAAGTGGTTCATGGATTCAACGGACCCACAACATCCCGCACGTTTGCGCGATGTGCTGGATAGACTACGCACGACAACTGCCGCGAGTGAAGAATCCAGGCGGCTATTTTGGATAGCGGCGGGTGTTGCTGATGCGGTCAGTGACGGCGCACTGGAGTCCAGTGCGGCAGTGAAACTGCTGTTCGGTGGCGTTGATCGGGAAATCAGGCGTTTCGCCGAAAATGGCGAGGAAGCCTTGCGCACTGCGCCGCCCAAGGCGCTTGAGCAGAACCTCCTGTATTACGTGGCGCATTCGGGAAGTCAGGCGCCTCGCGCAAGCGAAATTCGAGAAACCTACGTTTTGGGTTCGCTGTTGCCGACCGATCAAGAAGTTGAGCACGCGAAAAGTTCGATCTCCGGTCACAATCGCGCGTTGCTCGATACCGTTTCCATCGCGATCAAGGACGACTTGATGCGCGTGAAGGAGGCGCTGGATATCTATCTGCGCGCGCAACACAGGGATCCCGCCGATCTGCTGAGCCAGGTCGAGTTGCTTGATCGGGTGCGCGATACGCTCGGCATGCTCGGTCTTGGCGTGCCACGCCGCGTCGTCACGGAGCAGCGCGCCACCATTGAAGAAATCGCCCAAGGCCATCGCGAGGCCGATGAAGGCACGTTGCTCGATGTTGCCGGCGCGCTTCTCTACGTCGAGGCGTCACTCGACGATCACATTGAGCGTCTGGGTGCCGTCAGTGAGGACGGTGACGACGAGAGCATGGCGTTGCCGAAAGCCGAGGTGCGCAAAATCCTCGACGCCTTGATGCATGAAGCGGCGCTCAATATCCAGCAGGCCAAGCACGATGTCATCGCGTTCATCGAGTCGCCATGGGATCACGAGCGTGTCGAACAGATTCCACGGTTGCTGGAAGAAATTTCCGGTGCCTTGCGCATGCTCGATCTGGGCGCTGCAGCGGAATTGATGAGCGGTATCGTGCGCTTTGTCGAAATCGAGTTGATTCGTCATCGTCGCGTGCCAACTGCCGAGCAGATGGACAAGCTTGCCGATGCGCTGGCATCAATCGAATACTACCTTGAGGCGACCCGCGATCAACGTGGCGGCCGCCAGCAGATTCTTGATGTAACCCGCGTGAGCCTGGAATCGCTCGGTTACTGGCCGGTTCCCTCTGGCGGTGATGACGATGGCCCCGGCAACGGCGGCCAAGCGGATGCGAACAGCCCGCTGAGTCCGGAGGACGCGATTGCGGCAGCGGCGGCACTCGCCTATGACGACACGCTTCCGCTCAATGCTGGCTCAGATACAAGCACGCGTGCGATCGATCTCGACGGGGCAAGTGACAACAGCGCCATGTCGGATTATCCAAGCTGGGGCGAGCACCTGCCGCTCGGGCAGAGCGAAGCACTTCGACCCGACTCTGATCAGGATTCAGGCGAAGTCAATCTCGATGGCCTCGATTTTGCGGAGTCAGATGACGTTGAACCTCCGACCATGCAGGAGCCTGGCAGCGTAGATTCGCCTGAGGAGCTCGATAGAGTCATTGAAATCGCCGAAGGAGAAGACCTGAGCGGTCTTATTGTCGGTGAGGCGGGCCACGATATTGTTGCCGAGCATGACGTTGACGGGCTTCGGCTCGCTGAAACCACGCATGAT
>JBBSVJ010000347.1:0-2334 GCA_038233665.1 Lysobacterales bacterium | reverse complement strand
TCGTCGCGATCGACTTAGACGCGCAAGCAGCGGATGGATGGCAGGGTAGATCGTCAGCGCAATAATGAAATTTCACTGCGCGTTGTCCAGATCGACGTTTGCGCTCATTTCCTTGCGGCGCGGCGCCCGCGCCAACGCTCGTATCGGCGCGTTCCCCACCGATCGATGCGATCAAGCAGACGCGCGGCGAGCAGGGACTCCTCAGCAACCAAGGCCGCGCCCACCACGATGGCAAGCATGCCTGGACCAGGCAGCACGAGCATGGCGATTCCCGCGAGCACGATCAGTACGCCGATTCCGCTGATCAACACCTTGCGCGCCATCCCGCTGTCGTGCGCACGGCGCATGCGATGACGGGTCTGGAAACGCCGACCACTCGGCGTCGCCATGAAATGCTGCCACTGTCTTCTCAAGCTGACGGTCATTGGATTCCTGTTCGACGATGGCGCTTCATTCAAACCCCGGCTTCGCATCGGCAGGCCAATATCGAGGCGATGGCTTGATCATGCAATGCTCGCGTGAACGGGGAGGGAATTGCTCTCCTGCCCGGGAGAATTCGAGGGCTGGATGTGCAAGCCGGAACACATCACCTTTTGGATTGACCTTCTTTTCCTGGTCATCCGAGCGACGGCTGGCTGCGCTTCACAACAGTCATACCGCAGCTCACCCAGTTCGCATTGGAAATCCAGAACTGGATCGCAGCATTCGCTGCGATGACGGAAAATTTCAGGTATATGAGCATTTTTTGATATCGCAGGAAGTCGCAAACCGGCCGGGTGTTGGATCGAAATTGTCGGCAAAAAACGCGCCGAAAACGAGTAAAGGCGCATCAGGGTTACGTTGTTCGCGGAGAATTCGCTGCGGTCCTGTACGGTAGGCAGCGAGCAGGACGTCGTATGCTTGGGCTTTGGTTCTAGCCAGGAGTCGACCATGTTCCGTCTCAGCTTTGTCCTGCTCGCAGCACTTTCGACAATGAGCGCGCTCGCCGCTGATCGCGTTACCGGCGAATCATTCGCCACGCGATCAGAAGTGTTTGCTCAGCACGCGATGGTTGCGACCTCGCAGCCGCTGGCTACGCAGATCGGCCTCGATATCCTCAAGCGTGGCGGCAATGCGATCGATGCGGCGATTGCCGCCAACGCAGCACTCGGACTCATGGAGCCGACCGGCAATGGCATGGGCGGCGACCTATTCGCGATCGTGTGGGATGCGAAAACCGGGAAACTCTACGGCTACAACGGCTCCGGCCACTCGCCGAAAAGCCTGAGTCTGCAATGGTTCAAGGACAACGGCTACACCAAGGTTCCGCCGTATGGCCCGTTGCCGGTGACGAGTCCGGGCGCGGTTGACGGCTGGTTCGCGCTGCATGATCGCTTTGGCAAGCTGCCAATGAAATCGGTGCTCGCGCCAGCGATCGGCTATGCACGCGATGGTTTTCCTCTCAGCGAGCTGATTGCGTATTACTGGGGGCTTTCGGTGCCGCGCCTGTCGAAATTTCCTGGCTTCAGCGAACAGTTCACGATCAACGGCCACGCCCCCGCCAAGGGCGAAATCTGGAAGAACCCGAACCTCGCCAACACGCTGGAAACGATTGCCAAAGGCGGTCGCGATGCGTTCTACAAGGGTGCCATCGCTCACAACATCGCCGACTACATCAAGGCGCAGGGCGGATTTCTTTCCTACGAGGATCTGGCGGCGCACAAGGGCCAGTGGGTCGAACCGGTATCGACCAATTATCGCGGCTACGATGTCTGGGAGTTGCCGCCGAACGGTCAGGGCATCGCCGCGCTGCAGATGCTCAACATCCTCGAAGGCTATGATCTGAAAAGTTACGGTTTCGGCAGTGCCGAGTACATCCATCTGTTTGTTGAAGCTAAAAAGCTGGCGTTTGCCGATCGCGCGAAATTCTATGCCGACCCGGATTTCGCAAAAGCTCCGGTAGCGAAACTGATTTCCAAGGAATACGCCGCCGAGCGGCGCAAACTGATTTCGATGGACAAGGCGGCGAATGAAGTCGCGCCCGGCGATTTCAAGCTCGATGGTGACACGATCTATCTGACCACAGCCGATCAATGGGGCAACATGGTCTCGTTGATCCAGTCCAATTATCGCGGCATGGGCTCGGGCATGGCTCCACCGGGCCTGGGTTTCATCCTGCAGGATCGCGGCGAGATGTTTGTGCTCAAAGAAGGCCATGCGAATACCTTCGCCCCCGGCAAGCGTCCGTTCCACACGATCATCCCGGCCTTCATCACCAAGGATGGCAAGCCGTGGATGAGCTTCGGCGTGATGGGCGGCGATACCCAGCCGCAAGCGCATACGCTGATCGTCAGC
>JBBSVJ010000346.1:0-2348 GCA_038233665.1 Lysobacterales bacterium | reverse complement strand
TGGCTTCATGCAGGCCAGCGCGTGCTGGCCCGTGCAGGACCAGCACGCTGAGATCGGGGGTGAATCGTCGCGCTTCATCGCGCCAGTTCGAGACCAGACTGGTCGGCGCGACGATCAGCGCGGGACGATCCAGATGGCCCCGCTGTTTCTCGGCAAGCAGATGGGCAAGTACCTGTACGGTTTTGCCGAGGCCCATGTCATCGGCGAGCACGCCGCCGAGTCCGGCATCGGCAAGAAAACCTAGCCAGGCCAGCCCATCGCGCTGATAACTGCGCAAGGTGGCTTTGAATCCGGGCGGCTCGATGGCCGGCTCGCGTGCGTCGCGCAAGCGCGTCAGCTGCTCTCGCAGTTTTTCACCACCTCGCCATGGCATGTCGTTCTTCGCCGACAGCTCATCCAGCACGCTGACTTGCGAGCGGCGCAGACGCAAGCTGCCCTGCTCGGCATCGCGCTCGGGCATATCCTGCAGCCATTCAAGCAGCGGCGACATCAGATCGCGCAAACGAGCCAGCGGCAACGGCACGCGACGGCGATCGTCGATCGGAACCAGCCACAGGGCATCGGCATCCTCGCCCTTGCGTGGACTCAGCGGAAAGCCGGGGTCACCCAGCAAGCGCCGCAGAATCGGCAATAGATCGACACGCTCTCCGCCAATATCGATGCCGAGGCTGAGGTCAAACCAGGCGTTGCCGGATTCCTCGATTTCGGCATACCAGTCATCTGGCTCATCGAGTAGTTCAAACGGGAAGCCAGCATCGGTTTCGAGTTGAAACCCGGCATCGCGCAAGCGGGGTGCGAGGGCGAAAAGATGCTCGGCGGCGATCAGCTGGCCGCGCCTCGGTTCGAGCAGAAAATCGCCATCGGCGAAGGTATCGCGCGGCAAATTGGGTAGCCGTGGCAAAAGGTCGATGTCGATCAGTCCCAGCTCTTCGAGTAGCTCGACCGCCGCAATTTCTGCGGAACGATCGCGCACGATGTCGAGCAATCGACCATCGTGCATTCGGCGTTCGCGCGGCTTGGCCGACGCAAACGGCAGGCGCGGCCCTTCATAATCGAAACTCAGACGCACGCAGCCGGCCTGATAGCGATGGGTAACGCCTTGATTCAAGGCAATCACCGGAAACGCGCGCAAGGTCAGAATCGGAATCGGCACGACCTCATGCGTTTGCGGCGTAGCCGCCCGTGACGGTTTTGGCAAGCTTTGCAAATGTTGGGTCTGATGCCAGCGTTCGACGACGAAATCGGCGTGCTCAGGCAACAGCGCCGGTGCGCGCAAGGCCGTATCGATGACCTGAGGATCGCCTTCGACGCGACCGATCGCCGGTTTCGCCGGATCGTAGTACCAGATCTGCGCGATGCGCAGCAATCGCGTAGTGGGGTCGGTTTCAACGAGTTGTGGAACCAGCTTCTGATTGCCATCGTCGAACAGCTGCCAGCCCCAATCCAACGTGCGTTGATCGCCCAGGACAAGCTGTCCACGCGACGGTTTTTCAAGGAAACACGGATATTCCTTGATAAGGATTTCCAGCAACGCCTCATCGCGTTCGCCAGTCAGCGGATACCAGGCGCTGGATGCATAGTGCGGACTGGCCATGCGCAGACGCGCGACATGTTCAAATTGATGCGGGCTGAGACGTTGCCACGGATCGGCACCAAACTGGAATTGTCCAATCGGTTGTGGTGATCCGAGGCCACCGCGCTTGTTCGGCTTGAGCCACACCGGCTGCGCTTGCAAACCCGGCAAGGTGCCATCGCCCATGCGCAACAGGATGCCGAACACCAGGGACTGATCCTCCGCCGGCCTGCGCAGCTTTGATCGAGGCTCGGCGTTGATCGCATCAAACCAGGGCTTCCAGGCGGCCGGACCGCTGGCTGCCGATCCATCGGGTTTGCCGGATGCGATAGCCGAGCTCTGTGCGCCGAGCATCTTCAAGGCGACAGCCGCGACATGTTTGCATTCGCCTTCGAGCGGACACGTGCATTGGGTATGAAACTTCGGTTTGCCACCGTTGATACCGATCAGGATGGCCGAGGTATAGGGGTTCGGCTCACTACCCTGCACCGATCCATAAAGCGTTCCGGAATCATCAGCACTCTCGTACCAGATATCGCGCACACGGCTACGCCGCAGGTAATCCGCACCTTTTGCGAGCGTCGGTTGGTCCAGCACCGAATGGGTGCTGCGCGACAACAACTGGCGAAACAGCGATTCGTCCATGCGCTTGCGAAGATTCCATCAGCAAGATCGAACCGACAATCGTGCCTGCCTTGGTCGGATTCGTCCAGCGCTGTGAGGTCACAACCAACCCATCCGCGATCATCCAAAGGACCAGCCGCCAATGGCGATC
>JBBSVJ010000345.1:0-2354 GCA_038233665.1 Lysobacterales bacterium | reverse complement strand
TACGGCACGCCGCGAGTCTTGTTCAAGGCTGGCGACGTGCCAGATCTCTGAGCCGAACGCCGTATCACCGCTTGAAGCGTGGCAGGTTGGAAACAAACGAGACCCGGCCAAATCCTTCGATGGCGCGCTTTGAGTTGTAGCTATCCGCGATGAGCGGTTTTCGGTCGATGAACGCGCTTGAGCACATGGCGCCCCCGATGTCGTAGCATCTCAAGACCAGTCGATTGGAGCGAATGAGAAATGGCCATCTTGGATCTGCGAGTTACGAAATGGGCGGTCGCGGCGCTCATGATCAGCTGTCTGGGCGCTTGTGCCAGTGGTCCCGGCGGTGTCCGCCCCGTGAACAAGGGCTCCTCGCAGATGGGCTTGACCAGTTGCCCTCCGCGTCCCAGTTGCGTATCGAGTCGAGATACGGGCGGAATCCATGGCATTGCGCCACTGAAATTCCAGGGCGATGGGGCGGTAGCGTTGCAACGAATCCGTGAAATTCTTGCGCGCATGCCACGGACCAAGATTATCGATGCCAATGATGGTTATCTGCACGCTACGCAGTCCAGCTCGGTATTTGGTTTTACCGATGACGTCGAGTTTTTACTCGATCCGGAGAATGCGCAAATCCAGGCGCGCTCGTGCGCCCGAGTCGGCTTCTTCGATTTTGGGGTCAACCGTCGTCGAATCGAGCAGGTTCGATCGGAGCTGAATTAAAAATGAGGTAGCCAGAAGGCGGTCGAATAGCCCGGAAGGCCTACACGTAAGAACGGGAACAGGTATTCGGCTGGACTGGGTTTGCGATTGAACGCTAAATCTGCAACGCATCCAGCAAGGGCTTCATCGCGCAGTGCCAACCCACGCCTGCCGCGCACTCCGCCCAAACTGATCCGATTTACGTGATGCTCTGAAGCTGTTGTTCCGTCCACTGCACGATCTGGCCGACATCCATGCCACCCGATTGGCGGGCGACCTCGCGGCCACCGGCAAACAGGACCAGCGTGGGAATGCTGCGGATCGCAAAGCGCGAACCCAGCGCTTGCTCCGCTTCGGTATCGACCTTGGCCAGCCGCACGCGTGGTTCCAGTTGTTTTGCGGCATCGTTGAAATGCGGTGCCATGCTGACGCAAGGACCGCACCACGGCGCCCAGAAATCGATGAGGATAGGGAGTTCTCCGGCGAGCGCCTTGGCGTCGAAATCTGCCGTAGCTAGTGCGGACGGCTTTCCGGAATAAAGCGCTTGGTGACAGCGTCCGCAGGTCGGATGATCGCCCAGCCGCGATTCGGGAGATCGGTTCATGGCCCCGCAGTGCAAGCACGGAATCAGCATTGCCTTGTCGCTCATGATGGCATCCTCGAAGTGGGTATCTCTTGAACAGGTGGCGACTAATGGCGTCAGCACAACGGGTAACCATCGTCGCAACACGATGGGAAAGGCTGAAAAATTTGTGTTCAAGAGTCGTAGCGATTCATTTCGGCACGAAATCGACGGAGACGAGCAAGCAAACGGCCAGCGGGCAAGCGCGCGCAAACTGCTGCGAACCCGGCTATCGTTGCGTCCTTATCACATCAAAACACCTTCATGAAAATTTACGAACCCGCTCTGACCACCAACCCACATGGTCCTCTGTACCGCGTCGACAAGGCGATCATGGCAGCCCAGCAACGACTGGACGCTGCGATCGATGCGAAGCGTCATCACACCAACCATAACCTCGCCCATCAAGTGATAAAAGAAGCTCGGGAAGGGCTAAAAAAGGCGGAGCAGTTGCGCCTGATCAGGATCAAGGAAATCGCGCGGAAAGCTGAGGAAAAAGGAATCATTGGGGTTAAGTAAATATAGTGTTCCAGGGGATAAAAGACATAGATCAATCAGAATTGCATTTCGCCGAAGTCGTATTCCATACGCGCATCGGGCAGTCCGATGAAGCCACCCATTCCGTAATCTACGCCCATGCCAAACAATCGCGCCAAAGTTTGCGGATCTGGAATAAAGTGAACTAGGATTTCAGCGCCCTGATCGCGAGCAAATCCCAGCATTGGTGGCACCTGCTGCGATGTCGCAAATGCGGCGGCATCGACTGAGATGATTTCAGGACGGAATGTTTTGATTATTTCATCATCCTTGGCGTCCAGCCTTACCCGTCCAAAACCCAGCAAAATTCGCGACGCGCGCAGTTCATCACGTGCCTCCTGCAGTCTGTTTTGAAACATCATGGCCTCACTGTGATCGATGCTCAGGATCAATCCCGAATCGTTCAAGCCTCGTTTTTCCAACTGATCGAGCAAGTGCGCGCGAAATTCACTGTCGATCAGGCTTTCAGCGGCACACGCGACGACCACGCGCAGGCCTGGCAATTTCGGGC
>JBBSVJ010000344.1:0-2394 GCA_038233665.1 Lysobacterales bacterium | reverse complement strand
GACAGCAAGGCAGTGAGTGCCGAGCAGATGGAGATCAGCCGGCTTCGTGCCGAGCTGGCACGCGTGAAGATGGAGCGCGACATTCTGGAAAAAGCGACGGCGTACTTCGCGAAAGCGCAGCGGTGAAGTACGCCTTTGTCCAACGCGACCGACGCGTGTGGCCGATCTCGGTGCAATGCCGGGTGCTGCGAATTAGCCTGGCGGGGTATCACGAGCACTTCGTGCGGTGCCCGGGCATTGGGAGGGGGACCTGATCATCGGCTTGAATCGGTCCCCAATCGGAACGTCGGTCGGGCCGAGGCACGCTCGATCCGGTGTACTAACGGACAGCCTTGTTTTGACGCTATGTGTGCTGGCGCACCGTCGAATGCACTCGTCGAGCGCACAGTCGAGCAGATATGCAGCTGCGCGAGTTCTCGCTTACCTAGAAATTCCGCCGCAAGCGCGACTGGAGCCTTCGTGCACTCTCTTGGCAGAAAAGTCGGCGCGTGAAATTAACCGTTTGTTTGCCTTTGTTGATGACGCTGAGTCGGTCGGCATGACTGTAATAATGGAATTGAGGTAAATCAAAGATGTCCGACGCAAAAGCTAATTCCCGTGAGCGCGCCCAACTCCTCGCGAAAGCGGTGTCTAGATGGGACAACGAGGGCGGAGCCGGTGAAGGCGGACGCGTGCGGCCGGTTGGCGCGCCTCGCTGACTGACGGGCGCCGGATAACCAATGCTGAGTTCGGTCATCTGCATGTCCTTGGAATCGTCATTCAGCACATTTCCACAGTGATCTTGGAAGATGCCAAGGGACATCAGCGAGCGGAGGCTGGAACTAGAATTCTGTCTGCCTCCGCGCACCGAACTTTGACAAGATCGTCTAACCATACACACGGTGGCCCGCATGATCAATTTCGTTGAAGGCGCAAGTAATCTTCGAGCTTTCCCGCTTGTGGCGGGATGAGTGGTGACTCGACCCCAACGCCCTCATCGTTGATCGAGGGATCAATCGGCGGCAACACAACATCAAGATTGGCTTGTCTTTCACTTCGCAATGCAAAAGGTCGTGGCGTCGAGAGCCATGCTTACGCGATAAGGGTTAACCCATGACGATTCGCAATAGACGTCCTGTTTTTTTGAACTTGGCCCAGATCTCGATGCCGGTCGGCGCGCTGACTTCGATCGGTCATCGTATCAGCGGCGTAGTGCTTGCGGCAGCCGTTCCGGTGGCGATCTATTTGTTTGACCTGTCGCTGCGCGACGAGACTGGTTTCGCGCGCATGAAAGCGATCTCGATGCATCTTGCTTTCAAGGTGACGGCTGTCATCGCTGTCTGGGCACTGGCGCACCACTTGTTCGGTGGTGTGCGCCACATGCTCAGTGATTTCGAATTCGGGTCTCCGCTGCGCCTCGCGCGAAAAAGCGCGTGGTTTGTCAACATCGCAGGAGTCGTCGTGGCTATGCTCGCAGCCGCTGTTGTGTGGTGAAAAAAGACTATTGATGCGCCCTATACGTACTTCGCGAAACCGGTATACAGGCCTGCGAGCTTGGTGGGTACAACGCGCGAGCGCCATCTGCATGCTCGTCTTTTTGATTTTCTTGCTGGTCTCGATGGCCGTTTATCCGAAGGTCGGACAGGCACAGTGGCGAGCCTGGGTAGCAAAACCCGGCATCACGATTGCGTTCGCCGTCTTTTTCGCGGCTTTACTGAGCCACCTTTGGGTCGGAATCCGCGACGTATTGCTCGACTACGCTAAGCCGGCCGCAGTACGCAACGCATTGCTTGGGCTGGTCGCCATCGGACTGCTCGGCTTGGGCGGCTGGGTTTTGGCCGTACTCCTTCGCCTACACCTTTGATCTGAAACCAGTCGCCGGAGAAACGTCCCCATGAAGTTCTCAATTTCCCGCTTTGACCCTGATCGCGACGAATCCCCGTATTTGCAGAATTTCGACATCGTGCTCGCCGATTCCGACCACATGCTGCTCGACGTTTTGCTGCGCCTGAAGGCACAGGACAACTCACTTTCCCTCAGAAAGTCGTGTCGGGAAGGCGTGTGTGGCTCCGATGCGATGAACATCAATGGCCGAAATGGTCTTGCGTGCATTACACCGGTCCGGGAGTTGCGCGAACCAGTCGTCATTCGACCGCTGCCAGGTTTTCCGATCATCCGCGATCTGATCGTCGACATGACGCAATTCTTCACGCAATATGAATCGATCAAGCCCTACCTGATCAACGACGAACCACCGCCCGAGAAGGAGCGCCTGCAGTCGCCAGCTGATCGCGAAAAACTCAATGGCGCATACGAGTGCATCCTTTGCGCATGCTGCACCAGCCAGTGCCCGTCTTATTGGTGGAACCCTGACAAATTCGTTGGGCCGGCAGGACTGATTCAGGCGTACCGATT
>JBBSVJ010000343.1:0-2399 GCA_038233665.1 Lysobacterales bacterium | reverse complement strand
CGGTTTCGGGCAGCGCTTGACCCAGCCGATTGCCTCATCAAGTGAGCGAGCCTGGATCAACCAGAAACCCGCAATCAACTCACCGTTTTGCGCAAATGGACCTCGGCTGACGCGGCGCTCTTCTCCATTGAATTCCACACGAGCGCCCTTCGAGCTGGGTTGCAGCCCTTCTCCCGCCAGCAGTACGCCAGCGTTGACCAATTGCTCGTTGAATTCGCCCATCGCGGTGAGCCGTTCGGTACTCGGCATCAAGCCGGCTTCGGAAGCCTCTCCGGCCTTTACGATCAACATGAAACGCATGACGAAATCTCCTGTGCATCGAAACAAGGGTGTGGAGCAGACTACCCGTGAATTCCGGCTGATGAAAATCCAAACCGCAGTGCAAAAGCAAGAGTCGACACGATAGCGATCGGCTCAGTAATTTGGACACCTTTGCAGAAGAGACCATTCGGCGAATGGTGCCGAAGATAAGCCTCTGTTATTTTGGGTCATGCCTACGCTGACTATTGATGATATCGACATCCACTACCGCGAGCATGGTCATGGTGAGCCACTTGTGCTCTTGCATGGCTTGGGTTCAAGCGGGGCGGATTGGGCCTTCCAGATCGAGTCCCTGGGCCAGCATTTTCGATTGGTCATCCCGGATTTGCGCGGCTCGGGCTTAAGTCCGGCGCCGAGCGGGCGATACTCGATTGGCTTGTTCGCTTCGGATATCTGGAAATTGCTCGATCAGCTCGATATTCCGCACATTTCGCTCATGGGCTTCTCACTCGGCGGTGCGGTTGCGGTGGAGATGGCCCTGCAGCGCCCGCAGTCAGTCAGCCGCTTGATGACCATCAATACCTTGCCGTCCTACCGGCTCGACAATTGGCGCAAGCGCATGGAGTTGTACAGTCAGATGGCGCTCGTGCGCAGCCTCGGCATGCGCACGGTCGCAGGTATTGCTGCCAAGCGACTGTTTCGACAGCCCCATCAAGAGCCCATGCGTCGACGTGTTGTCGAAGTGATTGGTGCTTCGCCGAAACGTCCGTATCTGCAGACGGTCAAGGCTCTCGCACGGTGGTGCGCGCTCGATCGCATGGCGGCGATTCGCTGCGAGTGGCTGATGCTCAGCGGCGAACATGACTACACGCCGCTTGCGGAAAAGCGAGAATATGCGGCGCAGTTTGGCGCGGCCTTTGCCGTGGTTGGCGGCTCGCGTCACGGCACGCCATTTGATGCAACGCGCGCCTGCAATGCCGTAGCTTTGGCATTCTTTCGAGGCGAGGCGCTGCCGGATGCAGAATCACTGGTGATTGATCCACCCGATCATGCCCCGGTCGAAGCGCCAGCGGCATTTCCCGGATGAGCGGTCGATCGCCTTTCCCACTCGCCGCATCACTATTTGCTCCGACGAGCATGATCGCCCCCTGCTGTCTGAAGAAATATTTGTGCGGCTCGAAATTGGAAATTGCGCATGCCGCCCTTGGTCGATGGAATCCTCAGGAGTGAAAGCATGAGTGAGCCGGAGCCGCGCCTGCTGGTGGTCGAGGACGATCCCACAATCGCAGGCAACCTCTTTACGTTTTTTGAGGCGCGTGGATTCCAGGTCGATGCGGCTTACGATGGTCGCGCTGCACTGCAACGATTGAGCGAGCAGCAGTTCGAAGCCGTCATTCTCGATGTTGGATTGCCATCGATTGATGGCCTGACCGTGCTGCATCGTTTGCGCACTGAGCTCGGTCAGGATGTGCCGGTTCTATTGTTGACCGCACGCGATGAAATCGGCGACAAGCTTGCCGGTTTTGCGCACGGCGCCGACGATTACGTGACCAAGCCTTTTGTTCTGGTCGAAATCGAGGCGCGTGTGCGTGCCTTGATCGCGCGCGCTCGAGGTCGGGTCAGCGCTCCGATCAAGCAGTTCGGACCGATCAGTCTTGATCCGAGGCGCCACGAACTGCGAGTCGACGGTGTCGACGTGAAGTTGACACCGAAAGGCTGGAATATTCTTGATGTGCTGATGCGCGATCCCGGCCGGGTCGTGCCGCGTGCCGAGCTTGAGCGCGCACTCTGGGGTGATGATCCGCCGGAAACCGACGCGTTGCGCAGCCAGATTCATCTTTTACGCAAGGCGCTTGCGGATGTCGGTTTTGATGGCATCGAAACCGTGCACGGCGTGGGGCTGCGGTTGCACGTTGTAAACACCGCCGAATGAAGAACACCCTGACTTGGCGTGTGACCTGGGCGATGACCGCAACGGTCGCCTTGTTTGTCGGTTTGATGGCGACATTGGCGTTCTCGATCATGTCTCAGCAAGAAGATGAGCTCGCCGATCAGCTGGTGCAAAGTGAAATGCGTCGTTTCATCACGCGACTCGAACGGGGAGAAATCGATGTCACCCGGCAGCCGATCGAAATCGG
>JBBSVJ010000342.1:0-2404 GCA_038233665.1 Lysobacterales bacterium | reverse complement strand
TCGCGATGAATTGTTCCGCCGCGCATGCCTTATCGCGGTTGAGCAGGGTGGATTCCGCATGGCGATGATTGCCACCGTGGATCGCGCCACAAAGAGGGCGCTACCGGTCGCCTCGGCGGGCAAAGACGAGAAAGTCCTGACCGCTATCAGAGATATTCTGTCGTCCGATGAAAAAGCCTCAACAACCATGCTTGCGGGCGCAATTCGCGATCGGAAGGCGGTCGTATCAAACGATACTGAAATTGATCAGAGGCTCACGCTGCGCGAAATTTTCGTGGAGGCCGGCGTGCGCTCGCTCGCGGTTCTGCCGTTGATGGTGTCGGGCGAAGCCGTTGGCGTGCTGGTCTTGTATGCCAGCGAAAAGGATTTCTTCCACGAAGAAGAGGTCAAGCTTTTGACCGAACTGGCGAATGATGTCGCCTTCGCAATCGACCACATCGACAAGCAGGAGCGGCTCGATTACCTCGCCTCCTACGACACACTCACAGGGCTGGCGAACCGCCACCTGTTCCTCGAACGGCTCGCCCATTGCGCGCGCAGTGCCGCCGATGAAGGGCGCCGGCTTGCAATGTTCCTGATCGACCTCGAGCGATTCAAGAACATCAACGACACGCTCGGGCAGCCTGCAGGTGATGCACTCCTGAAGCAGGTTGCGGATTGGCTGACCCAACACGTTGGCGACGTGACGCGGGTTGCACGCATCGGCGCCGACCAGTTCGCCGTCGGGCTGCGCGAAGAAATGCCACAAGCGGACGTTGCACGGCAACTGGAGACAATGATCGAGGCGTTCCTCGATCATCCATTCCAGCTTGATGGCGCGATGTACCGGATTGCGGCCAAGTTCGGTGTGGCGATCTTTCCCGACGATGGCACCGATGCGGAGATGCTCTTCAGAAACGCCGAAGCGGCCCTGAAGAAAGCCAAGGCAGGAGGTCACCGGCATCTTTTCTATACCCAGGGAATGACCGAAACCGTCGCACAGCGATTGAACCTGGAAAACCAGTTGCGCCAGGCGCTAGGCAATGACGAGTTCGTATTGCACTACCAGCCCAAGGTAAACCTTGGGCGCGGGGATATCACCGGCGTGGAAGCCTTGATTCGCTGGAATGATCCACGCAGCGGAATGGTTGCGCCCAATCTTTTTATCCCGATTCTGGAAGAAACCGGGATGATCTACGACGTCGGCCGCTGGGCCTTGCATCAAGCGCTGAAAGACTTTCTGCGCTGGCGCGACGCCGGATTGCATACCGTGCCGATTGCTGTGAACGTCTCGCCGCTGCAATTACGGCATCCCGGTTTCATTGCCTTGATCGAACAGATTGTGGCCGATCACCCGCACGCCGCAGAGGCGTTGGAACTGGAGATCACCGAAAGCATGATCATGGACGACATCAAGCAGGCCATCGCTGGCCTGCATGCAATCAGAGCGCTCGGGATCCGCATCGCGATCGACGATTTCGGCACCGGTTTTTCTTCGCTGGGCTACCTTTCGAAGCTGCCCATCGACACGCTGAAAATTGATCGCATGTTTATCGTCGACATGGCTACCGATGCGCAGGGCTTGTCGCTTGTCTCGACGATCATCACCCTTGCACACTCGTTGCAACTCAAGGTGGTGGCCGAAGGCGTCGAGACCGAGGAGCAATCAAAGCTCCTGAGACTATTAAAATGTGATGAAATGCAGGGTTATCTTTTCAGCAAACCTGTTCCTACAGAGGTCCTTGAAGTAACTTTTCTGGCGTGACTCACACTCGAGTCCAGCAACGGCCTAGTCAGCTTTCGTTTGGAAGATCCGGCCGCTCCTTACGGGGGCGACGCGGTCGCGTCGAGCGCACGCCGGAGAGGCTGCCTACCTCCCCATGTATGTGATCCCATCGCGACGTTAAACCGGCCCGCTCGTTGTTGAGATCCGCAACGTCGGCAAACACGCACTCAAGCAGCGGAGAATGCCTCGCGCGCGTTCGAAGCAATTCCAGTAGTCGATCAGCCATAGAAAAGTGGCAATGACGAAATGATTTCGTCGCGGATTGGCTTGCGCCAACGCCATGCCTCAAGTTATCCAGCCTCATACTGCAAGACCGGCGCACTACAATCGGGGACGCGAAGACTCGCTGGCAAGACTCTCCAAGTGAAATGCCTGCGCAAGGGTCGTTTTGAAAGCCTTGACGAAACCAATGCTTAAGTCAGCGCGCCGCGGTTGATCGTGAGGGTGGACGCTGAGTGCGCCATGACCAATCGGACGTGCTCGCGCTTCCTTAACGCGGCATCATTTGGCATCGGTCGATGATCAAGCGTCGGCAGAAGCACTACGCAAGGCGCTGCGTTGGGCGCACAGCAATCATTTACCGAGAGGGAGAAATTGATGAAAGCAGGTTTTTTCGCAGCACTCCTGCTGCTGACCGGG
>JBBSVJ010000341.1:0-2411 GCA_038233665.1 Lysobacterales bacterium | reverse complement strand
GGCGTCAGCTCGTCGGTCTTCAGATCGTAACGCTCCGTGGTGACCGCCTTGCGAAAACCCAGCGTGGCCAGTTCACCATGCCGCATCATTGCGATATTGCGATTGTGGTTGAAAATCGCATATCCGTCATCGGCTCCCATGCGCAAAATGTCACGCCCCGGCAGCCAGGACTCATAGTTCAGATGCAGCAAGCCGAGTACGGTCGGGCCGATATCCACCTGGCTCGACAGCGTATCGACGCGTTGCGGCGCGATGTTGCCCGGCGAATGGACGATGAAGGGAATCGTATAGTTGGAAACCGGTATCTGCGCGCGCCCATAGACTCTTGCGCCATGGTCGCCGGCGATGACCAGTAGCGTGTCCTTGTACCAGGGTTTTTTCTGCAACTGATCGAAGAACTTGCCGATTGCGTAATCGGCGTAGCGCACCCCGGCTTCGCGACCGCCACCTTTGGCTTTAATCCCTGGAATCCCCTCGGGGAAAAGATAGGGTCGATGGTTTGAGGTACTCATGACCAGCGAGAAGATTGGTTCGCCGCGGGCGAGTTGTTTATCGAAATCGGCGAGTGCGTTGTCGAACAATTCCTCGTCGGAAATGCCCCAGATGGTCGCAAATTTGGGCTTTGGCATATCAGTGCGATCGAGCACACGCCAGCCGTTGGCGGCGTAGTAGGAGTTCATGTCGTCAAACGTGCCGTAGCCACCGTAGATGAAGCTCGGCGCGTAACCCTGCTTGCGCATGATCGTCGACAGATTGAAAAGATTCTCGTTGCCGGTGCGCTTGACCACCGATTCCGGGGGAACCGGCGCCAGCGAGGTGGTCAGCGCCTCCATGCCGCGAACGGTGCGTGTGCCGCTCGCATACA
This sequence comes from Lysobacterales bacterium, assembly GCA_038233665.1. Lineage (GTDB taxonomy): Bacteria > Pseudomonadota > Gammaproteobacteria > Xanthomonadales > Rhodanobacteraceae > Dokdonella. The sequence goes on along the minus strand of JBBSVJ010000341.1, from coordinate 1,546 downwards.
TTTGCGTGAAGCTGAGACTTTGTGCAGCGATGCGATCAATGTTCGGCGTAAAGCCCTTGCCGCCGAGACTGCCAACAAACTCGGCGCCCATGGATTCCTGAAACAGGATGATCACATTCAATTTGCGCGTTGCGCCGAGATCGGAATTGTCGACCTGACGTGCGATCGGATTGCCAGGCGCATCCGGCGCGGCCAGCCAGCGTGTATTCGACTGCTCGATCAGCTTACGCACGCGGCTGATCGCCTCGCCCTCGGGCAGGGTGACGTAGTAGCGCTCGTAGTCGATGCGCGCATTGCGCAAGGCGCTGAAAAACGAATACACGCCGTTTGCCGCAACTTCGTCGGCAACCCGGTTGGACGACAGCGATTGCACCGATTCAAGACTGATGGCCCAAAGTGAAATCACGGTCGCCAGAACCAGCGCCAACATGATCACGCTGCGCCGACCGAAGCGAATGCTCGACGTGAAACCTTCGGCGATTTGACGGCGGAACAGAAACGTCGCCAGCAGTCCGCCGAGCGCACACAGCGAGAGCACCTTGTCGACCGGGTAGGAATCACGGATGTTGCCAATCACCTCGGTCGGATAAATCAGGTACTCAACGGCGGTGTAGTTGAAGCGTGAGTTGAACTCCTCAAAGAAAAAATATTCCGCAGCGATCAGATAGAGCAAACCGAAGGTCGCGACGGCAAAACCCAGATAGACAAGCCCGCGTCCCACGCGCGAGGAATACCAGCGTGCCGGCATCAACCAGATCCACAGGGCAAACGGCAGACACAGGTAAAGCCCGGCCAAGACATCCAGCAGCAAGCCCGCTGCAAAGGCATAAGGCAGCCGGATCAGGGACATCTGGCCGGCGTGCACGCTGATGGCGGCAAGCACGATGCGGGTGATCAGCGAAGTGGCAATAAACAAAAGCCACAGCATCAGCAAATGGCGATACTGCCCCCAGCGCGGTCGCGAATCCGCAAGCGCGCCGTTTGTAACACCGATATCTGACATTCGAGCCGCCACTCCCAACCTGCATGAAAGAGCGCAAGGTTGAGCGAAACGATGTCGAACTTTTGTCGAAACACCATTCCGTTGGTGCGTCAAACGAGGCGTTCAGAGGTTGCCCAAATCGATCCGAAAGCACGTCCCGCGATGTTCACCGTGGGTTTCCGACTCCACCGTGATCAGCCATCCCAGCTGTTCGCAGACGCGCCGGGCAATGGCTAAACCCAATCCATGCTCCAGAATAGGCTCGCGCCCCGGCGCCGACTGATCGACAAGCCGCCCATGCTGGTAGCGCTGAAATACGAACGGGAGATGGGCCTCGTCGATACCGGGCCCATCGTCAGATATCAGCAGATCCTGGCCCAACAGCCGAATGTTCAAGTGTGCGGGCGCGGCGTGATCGATTGCGTTGCCAATGAGATTGCGCAGCACGATCAGCAAGGCGTAGCGATCGGCTTGCAGCGAAGTCTCCTCAGCAACCTCATTGTGCATCTGCAAGCCCGCTGCATCGGCGCGCGCAACCAACGTGGAGCAGACATCCTCGACCAG
>JBBSVJ010000340.1:0-2418 GCA_038233665.1 Lysobacterales bacterium | reverse complement strand
TCCTGCATCCGTGCAGTCGTCCTGCATTGCCGGCATACATGCCATCCATGGCTATCGCCTGAATTTGCTCCTGCAATTCAGGCATACATGCCATCCATGGCAATAAAAAACCGGACGGCGAGCCGTCCGGTTAGTCTGCGCTGCGGCCAATCCTTGGGGATTGGCCGCTATGCAATACCGCTGTTTCGAGGGCTTACTTGCCCGATGCTGCCTTCTTCACCGAGTTGACCTGCTTGGTCACGGCATCGTTGGTCGCTTCGAACGAACCTTTGATCAGGTTACCGAGCTGCTCGTTGGTCTGCATGGTCAGGCCAAGCACTTCCTGGTTGGTCGCGTACATCTTTTCAGCCGATTCCTTGGCCAGCTGGATGCCCTTCGGCCAGATTGCCTTGGCGCTTTCGAAGTCACGTGCCTCTGAGGCTTCAGCCCAGAATGCGTTCGACGCGTTGACGTGATTCTCCATTGCCTTCATCTGCAGGCCAGCGATGCTTTCGAAGCCAGCCATGGCGACGCTCTGAGCCTTCGTAGCGGCATCTGCAAAGTTCTTGCCGATGGAAAGGAACTGCGAATTCATTTGCTCGTACATGGGATAAGTCCCTCTCAAATAGTGTTGGTGAGGAGTACTCTAGCAAAGAGTTTGTTGCAGCGCAACATAATTGATCGAAAAGACTAAGCGTTCGTTCATTAATTACTTGAATTCAGCGAGTTACCTAGTCGATCTGTAATGTGCGGGCGCAATATCTCGCGCGTGTTGAATTACGCTGCGGGACCTTCATAACGACAGCCCGAGGTGCAGGTCTCATGCAAGACCACGTGCGACAGCAAGGGCAGGCGCGGCTTGAGCGCGTTCCAGATCCATATCGCCAGGTTTTCGCTGGTCGGATTCTCCAGCCCCGGTACGTCATTGAGGTAATGATGATCGAGCTGATCATACAGCGGGGCGAATGCGGCTTTCACATCGGAAAAATCGCAGACCCAGCCGAGCGCAGGTTCAACGGGTCCGCGCAAATGGATCTCGATCTCGAACGAATGCCCATGCAGGCGCGAGCACTTGTGCCCTTCCGGCACGTTGGGCAGTCGATGCGCTGCTTCGATGCGGAATTTCTTGAAGATATCCATGTGGATCGCCGTTTTGACAAAGAGTGGCGTGCTTCGCCCAAGCGCTAGGATAGCGTTGCCGCGGCTCGCGCGCATGCGTTGGTTTGCGCCCGCGACCAGGCAGCAGTGGGGAGTTCGGGATTCGGAAATCGGAAAAGGCCGAACTTCGAACACTGGGCTTTGCTGACTAGTGCGAAGTCAGATCCGGGCCATTCCTATTCGATCGGTACGTCATAGATCGTCTCTGGCGAAGGCTCTGGTTCGAAGCGGTAGTGCCACCACTCCATTGCATAATTCTTGAAGCCGGCCGCTTGCATGGCGTCACGCAGGCTTTGACGGTGGGCGCGCTGTGCGTTGCTGACCAGTGCCGAATCGGTGTGCGCACGCGATCCGAAAAAATCGAAATCCGTGCCCATGTCGAGCGCCCGGCACGGCGTCGCATGGCCATTGCATTGCTGCAAGCTCAGGTCGACCGTCGCACCACGACTATGCCCCGACACCGGCGCGATGTAGTCGCCAAGCAATTCGGATTTGTCGAGATTCGGATAGTGCTGCGGCTTGGTCTTCTGATCGCTCTGGTCTGCAGCCCAAGAGACGAAGCGGCGCACGGCGCGGGCCGGTCGGTAACAGTCGAAGATAGTCAGGCGCAGGGCGTGTTCGCGCAAATCGTGCTCAGCCTTGGCCAGTGCTTTTGCAGCGGCTGATTTGAGCAGGCAGCGAGCGGCGCCATAGCCTTCGATCGGCTCGCCAACGAAGTTGTTTGCGCTGGCATAGCGAATATCCAATGTGATGTCCGGCACAAGGGTCGTGATATCAACAAGGTCGGCTTCGCTGGCAGTCTCGGCGTCCGATAGCACCGGAGCAGCGGCGTTCACGAGCATGCTGCCGTGGATTGCAATGCACGCACTCAAGCCCAGCAGCAGAGCACCTCGATTAATCACAATCGCCGACTCGCGTGAACGCGAGATCCTCATAGTCGAAACTGAAATCGGCTTCGGGATCGACCTTGCTCATGTGCAAGGTGGGCGCATCACCCGGCGTGAAGTCCAGCCACGCCTCGGCATCGACGCTGTCGGCATCCCAGTCGACAAGATCACGCTCGCCAACTCGCATCAGCGTTCCGAGCAGGCGCGGTGATTTCGCGGAGTGGAAACGGATTCTATGCATCTCCGCACAAATCGAGACGTCGCCAAACCACGGATCACGCCAGATGCCGAGCATCGCCTTCAACTGCTTCGAAGCTGTCGCCTTGCGTGAACGCGTTTCGGAATCCGAATGCGGGGCCGTCGAAGAACGATCGGCGGCGAGATCCGCCGCCTG
>JBBSVJ010000339.1:0-2429 GCA_038233665.1 Lysobacterales bacterium | reverse complement strand
TTTACGGTCCCGAGCTTGAGAACAACCTGATGGTTTGTCCGCAGTGCAGCTACCATCACAAGATCCGTGCACGCAAACGTCTCAATGCATTGCTCGATAGCGGTAGCGCCGAGGAGCTGTTTGGCAATCTTGAGCCAATGGATCCGCTCAAGTTTCGTGATTCAAAGAAATACAAAGATCGCCTGGTCGCGTCGCAGAAGGCGACCGGCGAGAAAGATGCACTGGTTGCCATGCAGGGTTTGATCAAGGGCAGGCCGCTGGTCGCGTGTGCGTTTGATTTTGCCTTCATGGGCGGCTCGATGGGCTCGGTAGTCGGCGAAAAATTCACCCGTTGCGCGGAACTCGCATTGGCTGATCGCAAGCCCATGGTCTGCTTTAGTGCCACCGGCGGCGCACGCATGCAGGAAGGTTTGTTCTCACTGATGCAGATGGCCAAGACCTCAGCCGCACTCGGTCGCCTGCGTGCCGCAGGCTTGCCGTTCATCTCGGTGTTGACCGATCCGACCACGGGCGGTGTTTCCGCAAGCTTCGCGATGCTTGGCGACATCATCATTGCCGAGCCGAAAGCCTTGATTGGTTTCGCTGGCGCTCGCGTTATCGAGCAAACCGTGCGCGAAACGCTGCCGGAAGGCTTCCAACGCTCGGAATTCCTGCTCGATCACGGTGCCATCGATGCCATCATCGACCGCCGTGAACTGCGTGACAAACTCGCCGACTTGTTCGCCCTCATGATGCGCCAGTCGAAAGCCGCCTGAGCGCTTTCGCTGGAGCTCGTCCACGGACGAGCTCTTGCTTCCTCCTGACGAAAAAGCTCGCCCGTGAACGGGCTCCTACCGAATTGCGGAATCAAGCCAGGCTGAGAAAATCCGCGCTGCAGATAAAGCGCACCGCATCGAGTCGCGGCGCCGCTTGCGGAATCGCCGTCCGCAAGGCTTCCAGTTCGATATCGATCGCTTCAATTTCTTCCGAACGCACCGACGGATTGACGCGTGCCAGTGCAATCAGGCGCGCATGCTCGTCACCAAGCTCACGTTCGATGGCGGTCAATGCCGCTCCGATTTCGATCTGCGCGCGCTCGCGGGCCAAGGTCTCGGCGTGCGCGAGCATGGGCTTGACCAGCTTGGTCAACAACTTACGATAACGTGAGTACTCGATAGCGCGCTCTGCCGAGCGCTTCACGCACTCCGCGCTGGGTTGATACTCGTGACGCGGCAGCAAGCGCGTATCGACAACGATGCGGATCGGCAGCGGCGGTAGATAGCGCTCGACGCCGAGCTCGCGGTCCGCGACGCAATTCAATACGTAAACACATTCGAGCAGCGCGCTGCGCGCCGGCAGACTGTCATCGACGAGGAATGACGCGTTGCCATGCTCGCCTTCCAGCAAGAGGTCGATGGCGCCGCTGACCATCGGATGATCCATGCGCAGCAGCGGCAGATCCTCGCGCGCCAGCGCCGTGGCGCGATCAAAGGTGATTTGTTGCGGCCCATCTTTCAGGCCAGGGAATCCATCTGTGCTGAGGTATTCCGGATCAAGCACCACGGTACGTGGTGCGAGTTCTTCACTTTCAATGCCAAATTGCTCGAACAACTGCAGGATAAAGTCATCATTGGCGAGGTTTGCATCGGCCTCGATGAGCGCCCCGCGCAGGCGATCAGCGTGACTTTGCCGGGCACTGGCCAGTTCGAGCAAGCGATCGCGCCCATTGTTGACCAAGGTGGACAACTCCTCATGGCTGGCGCGGGTTTCACCAATCAAGGCATCCAGCTCGGAATCCGCATCCTCACCGCCATGCGCATGCTGCTCGGCAACTTCAACTAGGCGTGCTCCGAAGCGCTTGAGTAGTTCACGACCGTCCGATGGACTGCTGCGGAAAGCATCGAGACCCAAATCAAACCAACGAACCAGTGCCTGTTGCGCCGTGCCCGAGAATGCACAGGCATGGATGAGAATGTCGTGTTTTTGACCGATGCGATCGAGGCGGCCGATTCGTTGTTCGAGTAGATCCGGATCGAGCGGCAGATCCCACAACACCAGATGATGGGCAAACTGGAAATTGCGGCCTTCCGATCCAATCTCCGAGCACAACAGCAGGCGCGCGCCTTCCTCGTCGGCGAAGTAGGCGGCATTGCGATCGCGCTGGAGCAGGCTCATGCCCTCGTGGAAACGGGCGACTTTTACTCCACTGCGGGTGCGCAACACTTCTTCCAGCGCCAAAACCTTGGCTTGGCTCCGACAAATCAACAGGAATTTTTCTGCGGCGAGCTCATCAATCAGCTTGAGTAGCCAGCTCAGGCGTGGATCGTTTGCGTAGGGAAGTTCGATCTCCGGCGTCGGGCTATGAAGATCGGCGTGGAATTCGGCAAGCAGGTGCTGACGCTGGGCATCGTCGAGTTCGCTGCCATCGAGCGTAATCAGTCGTGGGATGC
>JBBSVJ010000338.1:0-2442 GCA_038233665.1 Lysobacterales bacterium | reverse complement strand
CGCGATCGGCATCACCACCGCTCAAGCGACCGAGCAAGGACAACTTGCGTTCGTTCTCAGGTTCAATCCACGGGCCATCGTAGACACCCGCATCGAGCGCCGCCAGCCAAGAACCGTCCCCGGCTTTGCCCGACCCGGCGATCAAACCGCGCAAGTAGCCATTCTCGCCGCCGGTCAGTTGGTAGAAATCGGAATCAAGGCGATCCTGATAGTGAATGTCGACTGCTCCCGCTGAGGAGAAATCGCCATCTTCCGCGTAGTACGGGCCTTTGCGATATTCGATGGATTCGATCAATTCGGGGATCAGGCCGTTGAGATCGTTGTAGCCTTGTCCGTGGCCGTGGGTGCGCAAATTGTTCGGCACGCCATCGATGCTTGCCGACAGATCAGTGCCGTGATCTAGATTGAAGCCACGCAGAAAATACTGATTGGCCTTGCCATCACCACTGTGCTGGGTGGCGATCAATCCCGGCACCACTTCGAGCACTTCGGCTGGTCGTGACAGGGGTCGATTCTTGATCTGCTCCTGGGTTACCAGGCCAGCCGAGGCGGCATCGGCCTCGGCCAGTTGTTCATCATCCGTCTGCCCGTTGACCTGGATCGGAGAAAGCTGGGTGGCGGGAACACCACCCGCGCTGGCACCTGAAGCGTAGAGAATGGCGATGACGGCAAGAAATGGTGCGTTCAGGCTGAAGTGCTTCCGCTGCATGAGAATTCCTTGAGATGAAAACTGACCTTGCACGCATCTACGCGCAGCGCTGAAGGCCGGATGCAAACCGATGACAGCTGATCTGGCAATTCTGGCAAGATCGGTTACTGGAACGCATGCGATGACCGTGATCCCCGACGCTAGTGCTTTTTGTGGATAAAGGCAAAATAATGAAAACCCCCGTAAAGATCCTCGGAATTTCCGGAAGCCTGCGTCGCAAATCATTCAATACCGCCTTGCTGCGCGTCGCGCAATCCTTGTCAACGGAAAACATCAGCGTCGACGCCGCCACCCTGCACGGCATTCCGCTTTACGACGGTGATGTTGAAGAACAGGATGGAATCCCCGAAAGCGTCATTACGCTCAAGCAGCAGATTATCGCCTGCGATGGCTTGCTGTTGGTCACCCCCGAATACAACAACAGCATGCCGGGCGTGTTCAAGAATGCGATTGATTGGCTGTCGCGCCCGCCGAAAGATGTCGGGCGGATTTTCGGCGGCCGTCCGGTCGCGGTGATTGGGGCCTCGCCGGGAGGCTTCGGCACGATCCTCGCGCAGAATGCCTGGCTACCGGTGCTGCGTACCTTGGGCGCCCGACACTGGACCGAAGGGCGATTGATGGTGTCGCGTGTTTCCAAACTGTTCAACGAGGACGGCGAATTGACCGACGACAGTACGAGCGACCAACTGCGCAAGTTTCTCTATGGCTTCGGCGAGTTTGTAGCGATCAACGCCCGCGAGGATCAAGCACCCTGATCACATGTCGCTCGAACCCAGCGCTTTTTGATTCGATTTCGAATTGAAAATTGTTTTAATACTCCGAAGATATCTATTTTCAATGCGCTCTGCCGTGGGCCGTGGTGGGTCAGTGTCCGACGCGGATGCACTGCTCGATCCAGGCGTGGCGCCAAGAGCAAGAGCACGTTTTTGCCGATGCGCCCGTGATATTCGCCGAACAGCGAATGTGTCGCCGCGATATCCCAAGGCCGATTCCGACCTGCTAGAGTTCCGAGGATGTCAGCCAAGCAATCGCCAAGAATGATCCTGCTGCGCAATGCCGAGGTATTTGCGCCCCAAGCGCTAGGCCGCCAGAACCTCTTGATCGGAGGCGGGCGGATTCTCGGCATGTCGGCAACAGCCATCGAGCCACCGGCAGGCGTGGATATCGAGTCCATTGATCTGCAAGGTCGGCGTCTGTTGCCGGGCTTCATTGACGGCCATGTGCATGTCACCGGCGGCGGCGGCGAAGGCGGTTTCGCCACGCGCATTTCGCCTTTGGGCTTGAGTCACTACACCCACGCGGGCGTGACCTCGGTGATCGGCTTGCTCGGTACCGATGATTGCGCGCGCAGCACACGTGAACTGGTGGCCAATCTCTACGCGCTTCGTGAGCAGGGTCTCGGTGCTTGGGGTTACTGCGGCGGCTATCATCTGCCACCGACCACATTGACTGGCAGCGTGCGCGGCGACATTGCGTTCATCGACCCGTTGATCGGCGTCGGCGAGCTCGCGATCAGCGATCATCGCAGCAGCCAGCCGACCCTCGATGAACTGCTGAGGATTGCGTCCGACGCGCATGTCGGCGGCTTAATGAGCGGCAAGGCCGGCATTGTCCATCTGCATCTTGGCGATGGCGCGCGCGGACTCGATCTGATCTGTCGCGCTTTGGCAACGAGTGAAATTCCCGCGCGAGTTTTCAATCCAACGCATGTCAATCGGCGCCGCGCGCTGTTT
>JBBSVJ010000337.1:0-2479 GCA_038233665.1 Lysobacterales bacterium | reverse complement strand
CAAGCGAATATCGCGCCTTGAGTATCGGAGCCGTCGGTTTGTGTTCGATGATCGCGTTTGAAGCGATCGGCGTCGCCGCAGGCATGCCTGCGGTTGCCAATGCGCTTGACGGCATCAGACTCTATGCGCTCGCCTTTGCCGGGACGCTTGCCGGTTCCATCGTCGCGATGGTCTGGTCCGGCACCGATTGTGATCGTCACGGACCTTTCCGCTCAATGGCGATTGGGATGTTGTTGTTCGCGCTAGGGTTGCTGATGGCGGGTTTGGCCGAATCAATGCCCGTGCTGGTGATAGGACGAATCATTCAGGGTCTTGGTGTCGGCTCACTTGGTGTCGCGATGTATGTCGCCACGGCCCGCGCCCTGCCTCAGGAACTTCACCCAAGATTGTTCGCCCTGTTTTCATCGGCTTGGGTGGTACCGGCCATAATCGGCCCGGCGATTTCGGGTTGGATTGTCGAACAAATCGGCTGGCGCTGGCTGTTTCTTGGCATCCTCGTCCTGTTGTTGCCGACAGCGGCACTGATCCTGCCGCCCCTGCGTGGCGAGAACGCGGCCGCCCAATCCACGCGTAGAAGCTGGCGCAGTCTGCCTTGGGCGCTGCTTGCTTCTATCGGTAGTGTGGCGCTGGCGGTCAGTGCCGAGTTCGGAAACTGGATGTTGCTGATCGTGCTTGCGTCACTGAGCGCAGTGATTCTTGCGGCCGTACAATTGTTGCCAAGCGGAACCTTGCGCTTGACGCATGGATTACCCCGCGTGATCGCACTGCGCGGTCTGAATTCGGCCGCGTTCTTTCTCAGCGAGGCGTTCGTTCCGCTTTGGCTGCATCAGCAACGTGGCTGGTCGATCACTGCCGCCGGCATCGCGCTGACCGGCGGTGCCTTGAGTTGGAGCCTCGGCAGCCATCTGCAGTCGCGCATGACACGCGATGCGACGCGTCAATCCTGGCTTGGCTATGGGTGCGCAATGCTGTTTTTGGGCATAGTCGTGTGCCTCATTGCCGTGCTGGGTATCTTGCCTGAAGCATGGATCCTTGTTGGTTGGTCAACCACGGGGCTCGGCATGGGCCTGTCATTCCCGATGCTTGGCGTGCTCACTCTCAAACTCGCCCCGCGTGAGCAGCAGGGCGTCTATTCTTCTGCCCTGCAACTGAGTTCGGCGCTCGCAACCAGCGCATCGCTCGCCGCCGGCGGATTGATGTTCTCGCTACTGCAAGGGGACACACCGATGCAGGCATTTGTCAGCATCTACGTGCTCGCCGCCCTGCTGGCCCTGGTCACCTCGATCGCTTCAAAACGAATAATCGCGCTGAACTGATTGGTGTGATCGAAGTTGAGTTCATCCATCGACCAGGACGACCGACGTAATTGACCGCGACCTCGCTCAGACCTTTTTGAGAAATTCTGATTTCAGCATCATCGAACTGCCATTGACCTTGCCTTCGACATCGTGGTCGCCACCGACGACCCGAATGCCTCGCACCTTGGTGCCTTGCTTGATCACCTGCGAGGAACCGCGGACCTTGAGATCCTTGATCAGCACGACATCATCGCCATCACTCAAATGGTTGCCGTTTGAATCGCGGATATCCACGGCCTCGTCGTCGTTGACGAGTTCGGTTGCCTTGATCGGCCACTCATGCGCGCAATCAGCACAGATGAAGTTGTCGCCATCGGGATAGGTGTTTTCCATCGAGCAGACGGGACACGCGGGAATATTGGACATCGTGAGGTTCAATTCAGAGGAAAGATCACATGCGACTCAGGGCGACGATTCGCCGACGCTGTCGTGTGTGGCCGAGTAGCTTAACCGATAGACAGCGCCGGCCTGGTCATCAGAGATGAGCAACGCACCGTCCGGCATGACCAAAACATCGACTGGACGACCCCAGTTCTTCTCGCCGTTCTTGAAGCCCTCAATCAGCGGTTCATAGCTGAGCACCCGAGCATCGTCTACTCTCGCCACCATCACCCGATAGCCCGATTTCTTTGAGCGATTCCACGAGCCATGTTCGGCGATGATCGCTGCGCCACGATATGCGGATGGGAACATCTTGCCGTCATAAAAACGCATACCGAGTGCTGCGACATGGGCGCCAAGCTTGAGAGCCGGAGGAGTGTAATCCGTACACTTTTTTCCCTTGCCGAATTCAGGATCGAGCGTGTCGCCTTGATGGCAAAAGGGGAAACCAAAATGCTCACCGATGCGCGTAACACGGTTGAGTTCATCTGATGGAAGATCATCGCCAAGCATGTCGCGGCCGTTGTCGGTGAGCCACAGTTGTTTGGTACCCGGCTGCCAGTCGAAACCAACCGTATTGCGAATGCCGAAAGCGACATCCTCACGATCACTGCCATCGGCATCCATACGCAGAATCTTGGCGTAGCCATCCCGATCACAGACGTTGCACGGCGCGCCGATCGGCACATACAACTTGCCATCCGGGCCGAACGCGATGAACTTCCAACCGTGATGGGTTT
>JBBSVJ010000336.1:0-2482 GCA_038233665.1 Lysobacterales bacterium | reverse complement strand
CGCCGCCGAATTCCGACGTGGCCAATCCGGTCGGTCAGATTCTGCTCCGCGTTCCCGACATCGCTGGCAACCACAATGGCGGCGATCTGCATTTCGGCCCGGATGGCTACATCTACTGGTCGATCGGAGACGGCGGCGTGCAAGGTGATCCGAACGGATTTGCCCAATGCACAGGGCGCAAGAAAGCCGACAACAATTCCGCCACATGCCGCACCACTTCTGGCGCAGGCCCGACCTACTACCTGCTTGGCAAAATTCTGCGTCTGGACGTCCACAACACCACGGCATCAGCGAGCAACCTCTGCGGTGTCGGTTCAGGCCAGCCCGCGCTTTACGCGATTCCGCCAGCCAACCCATTTGCCAACGCCACCAGCTTTCCGAACGAGTGCGCGGAGATCTTCAATTGGGGCTTCCGCAATCCGTTCCGCTTCAGCTTCGATCGGCAAACCGGTGACATGCTGATTGGCGATGTCGGTCAGAACAAGTATGAAGAAGTGGATTTCCAGGCGGCCGGCAGTGGCGGCCAGAATTTCCAGTGGAACCAGTGCGAGGGCGTGCATACCTACCCCGGTGGCGCATCGGGTTGCACCGGGCCCGCTGGCAGCGTCAAGCCGAGGCTCGAGTATTCACACAGCAGCGGCATTGCCGGTTGTTCCATCACCGGCGGCTACACCTATCGCGGTCCACTCGTGCCCTTGCGCGGCCAGCACATTTTTTCCGACTATTGTGCCGGCGGCATGTACGTCGTCGCCAACCCCGGTGCGGGCGTGGCGTCGTGGAGCTATGAAACCTTGAGCGGCACGCCGGGAATCAACCCAATCGGCTTCGGCGAGGATGCTCAGGGCAACCTGTATGTCGGCAGCCAGAGCGGCGATGCCTACGTCTTCTACTCGGCCAGCGCCGCCGATTCGATCTTCGCCGACGGCTTCGACAACTGAGCGACTTGCGCAACTGCAGCGCGCGATGGCCGTGATAGCCATCGCGCCTGGCCGGTCAGGCCAACAAGATTCGATTCTTCGCCGATCGAGTGGAATCAGCTCGTCGAGGCACTAGCCAAGGCAAAATCAATTGCCGCGCAAACCGCTGTTGCTTGCGCGGCATTGCATTGCTCCGGCGTCGCCCGTGGGCTGTCCGGATAAACCTCGGTGGTGGTCGTGTACTTTGCGTTGGTAACGCCTGCGCAAAGACCGAGTGGCTTGAACGCGTAGCGGATCACGCCTGGTGAATGAACCGCCGATCCGATGATCTCGCCCTTGTCGTCGCTCGGTGCGATATGGGTCACCTTTGCCACGGCATCGATGATGGCTTTCTGGAACTCCGGTTGTGGGCTATCGGCATCGTCGACCAGATAGAAGCCATCCGGAATCTCGTCCGACTCGGAGTCGACACCATCGCGTGCGGCCAAGGCAGGGCGGAATTCGGATTCGTCGGTGTCGGTGGTCTCATGCAAGTCGATATGCACGAGCGCAACGTCGACGATCGGCGCAACCATTTTCATCAGCGCCGCAGATTCCTGCGCAGGACTGTTTGCACTGAACGAACGATTCGGATCGAGCGCATCGCGGTTCCAGCGATTGATCATCTCGTAAGCCCAAGGGCTCACGCAGGGCGCGACGATCAGGTTGACCCGGCCGGCGTAGTCGGCGGCGTGTTTGTCGAGAAAGCGCAGCGCGCCATGCACGCCACTGGTCTCGTAACCATGCACGCCACCGGTGACGAGCACCGTGGGCAGTTTGTCGTCCCAGTTGCGACTGCGCATCGCGTACAGCGGAAATTTGTCGGGGTGATAATCGAGACGTCCATACTCGGAAACTTCGAATCGAGCGCGCAAGGAGTCGATTACGCTCACCACCTCATCCGCGTAACTGCGTTTGACCGATTGCTGCGCCAGCCAGGCGGATTTCTCGGCCTCACCCCACGGGGTGCCAGGTGTGCCGATTGGATAACGTGCAGGTTGGGTCATGGCTTCGTGCGCTCCGTGTCGTCATCGGGATTGAGCCAGCCACTTTATCACCTGGCGAAAAACGCTCGCGACGAATGCAATCGGATCATCGGAAGCAACGGTCATCAGAGCCGACACTGCGTATTCGGTCGTCTTCCGTAGGCACCCGTTTACAGGCGAGCTCCCCGACAATCGTCAGCAAAGCTCGTCTCCGAGGTCGCTCAAAGGATCCCGATAGACCCTGTGCAGGATGCATCTCTGCGCACAAACCACGGCTCGGTAAGCGGTGTATTCCTCGATCCAAACCAACCATCAATCCGGCACAGAGCGACGCTGATAGCGGGTACGCAGCAGATGATCCCAGAGTGACGTGGTAACGCCGAAATTGGCATCAGGATGATGATGATGAATATGGTGATTTGCGGCCCATTCGCGCAACCACGGGTGGCTGAAACGCCGCGCATGGATGATGAAGTGGCTCAAGCCGTAGGCGACATAGCCAAACGCGATGGCACCGGTGAGCAGACATGCAGTACTGCG
>JBBSVJ010000335.1:0-2528 GCA_038233665.1 Lysobacterales bacterium | reverse complement strand
AGGAAGGTGGCTCGAAAGGCGTGCGTTCGAATGTCATCTGTCCAGGTTTCGTGCGCACTCCGCTGGTCGAAAAACAGATTCCGGAGCAGGCCAAGGAACTGTGCATCAGCGAAGAGGAGGTGATCAAGAACGTCATGCTCAAAGACACCGTCGATGCCCAATTCACAACCGTCGATGATGTTGCCAATCTAGCCCTGTTCCTTGCTGCATTCGAGACCAATGCATTAACCGGGCAAAGCATTACCGTCAGTCACGGCTGGCACATGCAGTGAGCTCGAAACCAAAAGCTGGCAAGAGTACTGAATCGTCGGCGCACGCGATTGCATCGATTGCCAACTACGAGCGCATCGCGCTGGTCCTGCAGGGCGGTGGCGCACTCGGCGCCTATCAATGCGGGGTGTACGAGTCGCTGCATGAGGCGGGCATCCGCCCGGACTGGTTTGCCGGCACCTCGATTGGTGCGCTCAACGCAGCGATTATTGCGGGCAACGCCGAGGGCGATCGCATCGATCGCTTGCGCGAATTTTGGAACCAGATCAGCAACCACGGCGCGTCGATCGCGTGGCCGATCGAAGTACTTGCCGCGGTGGCTGCGTGGATGCCGCCAAGCAATGCGTTGACCAAAGCACTGTCGGCGAGCAGCGCGCTCGGCAGTATGACTATCGGTCAGCGCGGTTTCTTCGAGCCAAGACCGATGTCGCCGCTGTTGCTTGCCGATGGCAGCGCCCAGGCCACGAGTTTGTACGACACCGCGCCATTGAAGGAGACCCTTGAGCGACTGGTCGATTTCGATCGTATCAATCATGGTTCGGTGCGCTTGTCGGTTGGCGCGGCAAACGTGACCAGCGGCAACGTGCGCTACTTTGACTCCGCCATTGAACCGCTGCGTGCCGAGCACATCATGGCATCGGCCGCCTTGCCGCCGGCGTTTCCGGCCATTGAGATCGAAGGTGAGCTCTGGTGGGATGGTGGCATCGTCTCGAACACACCGCTCAACCACGTGCTCGCGGAAACCCCGCGTTGCGACAGTCTGGTCTTGCAGGTCGACCTATGGAGTGCGCGCGGCGAGCGGCCCAAAACCCTGATGGACGTACTTGAGCGGCAAAAGGACATCCAATTTTCGAGCCGGACCCGCTACGGCACCGATACGGTGGCGCGTGAACAAACCTTGCGTCACGCGTTGGCGATGTTGATCGAACAATTGCCCGAGAAAAAAATTCCGCTTGCGTTGAAGGCTGCTCTCGAGCCTTGGATGAGTGATCGGGTTTTCAACATCGTGCATTTGATCTACCAAGCCAAGCATCACGAAGAGCAATACAAGGATTACGCGTTCGACCCAGCAGCGATGCGTGAGCATTGGCGAGGCGGCCTCAGTGACATGCGAATGACCCTGCAGAAGCCCGAGTTCTTCGCCTTGCCATCACGCGATCTCGGTGTGGTTACCCACGATATCCACCGCTCGTTTCGCGCAGATTCGTCCAACAAGGGATAGGCCAGATGTTTTATGGTTGCCGGATTTCGATAGGCGGGCGATCATCAAACGATGGAACCCACTCTCTCATCACGCTTGCGTAAACAGCTCAATGGTCCGCGAGATGGCGCCTTGTTGCGCTTCTCGCTGGGCAATGCGTTGCTGGCTGAGGGCGATGCGCTGGCAGCGGTAAACGAATTCCGTGCCGCGATCGGGTTTGATGCGCGCTATTCAGCCGCGTGGAAGATGCTCGGCAATGCACTCGCCGCAGTCATCCAAGTCGATGCGGCGATCGAGGCTTGGGAGCAAGGTGCAGCAGTCGCGCAGGAGCGTGGTGATATTCAAGCGGCAAAGGAGATGCAAGTATTTGCGCGGCGTCTGCGCAAACAGAATTCAACATGACCAGGCAGCGCCTGGTGTTGGTTTTGCTTGTCGTTCTGGCAGTGGGCGGCGCAGGAAACTGGTGGCTGCATCGACCGATCACGCGCGAAGCCGGAGTCCTAGTTGATCAGGACCCACAGCAAAGCGCGCCTCGAAATCCAACGCCGATCACCCACGGTGACTATCAATTGACGCCGTTGGCCGACTACGCCATCGACGCGCGCGTGTTGTTGCGCGAGGACTACTTGATCGACGCGGGCAGTCGACTCTCGCCAACTGATCTCGCTGTCGGTTGGAAGCGCATGTCCGACAGCGCCGTGATCGATCAACTCGACATCAGCCAGTCGGTGCGCTTTTTAACCTATCGATGGCACGTGACGCCGCCCATTCCGCTGCTGGAAATCGAACGTTCCTCAGCCAATGTGCACATGATTCCGGCGAATGAAAGGGTTGCTCGCGAGCTTGGCAAGATCCGTCCAGGCGCGATTGTGCATTTGCAGGGACAACTCGTTGAGGCGAGGCGAGCTGATGGTTTCGTCTGGCGCAGTTCGTTGACGCGCGAGGATACCGGCGCGGGTGCATGTGAATTGTTTTTGGTCGACTCAATCGAACGCTATTGAGCAAATTCCACGGAGAAATACTCCCGCTGTCGGCAAGTCGTGGAATCGGGCACAGT
>JBBSVJ010000334.1:0-2587 GCA_038233665.1 Lysobacterales bacterium | reverse complement strand
GGCGCGGGTCAGTGCTTCCACATAGTTGGCTCGGATCAGTGGTTCATCCTCGACGATGGCGATGCTGCGCGGCATGCAAGTCTCCCGTTGCGATGCGACGAGCTTACGCAGCGCGATGCCGGTGCCGCAATGCAAGAACGGCAATTGCCCGCAAATCGCCACAACTGATCGGGATCACGTCATGCGGACGACCCGACTCGGCCCGCAGCACACGTTTGAATGGCATCCAAGCCAATCGGAGTGTGCGATGAAAACGAACAACGACGAACCCAATACCGATCTTCAACGCGGCTTTGAACCGCTGCGCACGATCTTCGCCGTCCTCGTTCTGTTGCTCGGCTTTGCCGCAGGCGCCCGCGCCGAAACCGGATTCGGCACGATTACCGCTTCGGCCAAGGACGGCCAACCCTTCGAACTCGTTGCGCTGGCCAGCGATGTCCACTACCAAATCGGCGGACTCGTCGCCGAAGCCAGCATCCATCAACGTTTCACCAATTCCAGCAGTGAATGGGTTGAGGTGCAGTATTTGTTGCCGCTGCCGGAGGGCGCGGCCGTGCACGACATGACTCTGCGCGTCGGTGAGCGCGTGATCGCGGGCGAGATTCGCGAGAAAGAACAAGCGCGCCGCGAATATGTCGAGGCTGCCGCCAGCGGCAAGCGCGTGGCCCTGGTTGAAGCCGATCGAGCCAACCTGTTTCGTACCGCTGTGGCCAATGTCGGCCCGGGCGAGACCATCGATGTCGAGGTGCGCTGGTGGCAGCCGATCAGCTATCACGATGACCGTTTTTCGCTGACCCTGCCGCTGACCTACACCCCCCGCTACGCCGCGCCGATCGGTTTGGAGAACGCTGAAATCGTCTCTCCGGCGAGGTCTTCAACGACCCATGATGACGTACACAGTACAGATGCTCCGCAGGTTGCGATCACCGTTGATCTAGATGCCGGGCTTGCGCTGAGTCGCGTCGAAAGCAGCACGCATGCATTGAAGATAAAACGTCAGGGTGCGCGCTATTTGATTGGGTTGGCCAACGGCCGGGTTCCTGCCGATCGCGATTTTGTTCTCGAATGGGCAGCCGTTCTTGGCGATGCGCCGGCTTCCGCCATGCTCAGCGAAACGGTGGATGGAGAAACCTACGCATTGATCATGATGCTACCGAACAGCAAGCTCGCCAATCCGCTGCCGCGCGAGTTGATCCTGGTCATCGACACCTCCGGCTCGATGGAAGGCGAATCGATCGTGCAAGCGCGCGCAGCACTGGATCTGGCCCTGTCTTCATTGCGACCAAGCGATCGCTTCAACGTTATCCAGTTCAATTCGGAAACCGAATCCCTGTTCGAGCAAGCAGTCGCGGCAACCCCTGCCGATGTCGCGCTGGCTCGCCAATGGGTCGCCAATCTGAAAGCAAGCGGCGGCACCGAAATGCTCACGGCATTGCGCACCGCACTGAAAGGATCCACTCCATCCGGTTTCGTGCGTCAGGTCGTATTCGCCACTGACGGTGCGGTCGACGACGCCGCCGGCTTGTACCGATTGATTGATCATGACCTCGGCCAGTCGCGCCTGTTTCCGATCGGCATTGGCAGTGCGCCGAACGCGCAGTTTATCGCGCGCGCCGCAAACTCGGGACGTGGTTCGTCGGTTGTCATCCGCAACTCGTCCGAGCTTGGCCTGCGCATGCACGAGTTGTTCGCCAAGCTTGATAGTCCAGCGCTGCGTGATCTTTCCTTGAGCTGGCCAGGGGTTGCCGACAGCTATCCGCAACGCCTACCCGATTTATATGCGGGCGAACCGCTGATCGTGGTCGCCAAATTGTCCAACCTCAACGGTACGCTCGAGGCGCGTGCGCGCAATAGCGAGACCACTTGGTCCAAATCGCTGCCGCTGGATCGAGCGGTCAATGTTTCCGGCATCGCGCGGCTGTGGGCGCAGCGCAAGATCGAGAGCCTCGAGCAGTCCATTGAACAAGGTGCGAATGCCGATGCGGTTCGCGAGCAAGTGTTGCAACTGGCCATTGAGCATCATCTGATCAGCGCCTACACCAGCTTGATCGCGGTTGAGCAGACCCCGGTCCGAAATCTGTCGGCCGATTTGATATCGCGACGCGTCGCCAATGGCCAGCCGGCCGGAAGTCTGGCCTATGCCTCGACCGCCACAACAGCGCCACTGCAAATGCTGATCGGTCTGATTCTGCTGCTGCTCGCCGCGCTGTCTGCGTGGATGGGTCGCCGTCCCGAAACCCGCTCATTGACCGCCTGACATTGGAGAATCGAGATGAATATTTCGCTGTTCAACACCCAAGTTGCGACTTCCTCGTCGGCTGAGCCTGATGGGCGCGTAATCAGAGACCGACAGTCAGATGACACTTGGGCAACCCTTCATTCATTCGCTTTCCACGATAGCGATGCGCTATATCGTCGCTGCAACGATGAGCCCGCCGACGATTGGATCGCACCGTAGGAGCGAGCGATGAAACACACGATGAAAGCGCGGCTGCTGCGCCGCATGGCCGTGTTACTCGTCTTGTGCGCCTGCCTGCCGCTCGGCCATGCCGCCTACATGAGCGCAAAAGCCGAGCTCGCGCAGATT
>JBBSVJ010000333.1:0-2587 GCA_038233665.1 Lysobacterales bacterium | reverse complement strand
TTGCCGGGGTCGACCGGCACCTCGAACAAGCGATCCGACAAACCTTCCCAGGCAATCGAAGGCAACGTGGCGGCCTCCGATTTGTCCTTGGATTTATCGCTTTTGTCGTCCTTGTCCTTGTCCTTGTCCTCGTCGTTTGTCGCCGCGGTCAGCTCGTTGGTGGGCTGGAACGGAAAACGCGCGTCTGCCTGCAGGGCGAGAGCGTATATTTTTGTGCGTCGATCGAGGATCGGCCCCATGTTGCGATCGCCCCATGGCGCGCCGGGCGTTGCCACGAACTCGCGATTGGACAAAAAGTAGAGCCACTTGCCATCGCGCGAGAACGTCGCCGACGTACTTTCGTAACGGTCACTGGTGACTACCACCTTGTGTGAACCATCGCTTGCGATCATGACGATTTGCGCGCGACCTTCGCGGCTCTCAGGTCTTGCAGCGGCGATCGTTTTACTGTCGGGCGACCAGCGCACCGAGGCATAGATGTCGTCGCCACCAAATTGACTCTTGTCGACCACTCGCGTCCGGCGCGAGCCAATATCGAGAATCGAAAGCTGGCCATGTTTGTCATCGAAAGCCATCGACTTGCCATCGGGTGATGGAAACAAATGCCAAGCCCGCGCTTTGGAATCGTGGGTCAATGCCTCGCCAGGGCCGGAGCCGTCGGCTGGGAATTGCCAGATCTCTTCGTTGCCGCCCACGTCACTGATCGCATAGACCGACTTGCCATCCGCGCCAATAACGGCGGCGCGCGCCCGCGCACCGGCAGGGACCGCCAGATCAATGCGTCGGCGCGCATCGGTTGCCGCCAGGGTCACCGCACCGCGAGCGGTGATTGCGGCACGACTGCCATCGGCGGCCAGCGAGACGTTTTCAAAGTAGTCGAGCGGCTTTTCGAGCCAGCGTGTACGCCGTTGCTCAAAGTCGCTGACCAGATTGATCGGCACGATGCGATCCTTGCCGTTGTCGAGATCGATAACGTGGATGTCGGCCGCGTACTGATAAACGATTTGACCATCCTGCAACTGCGGAGCACGCACCTCGAATTCCGTGAATGACGTCAGTGGTCGGCGATCAGTGCCGTCGGCAGCCATGCTCCAAAGGTTGTCGCTGCCGGTTTCATCACTGAGATGATAAACGCGGCCTTTCCACCACATCGGACGGCGCAGCGAGGCCTCGACATTTGCCGCGAGTCGCGTTGCTTCGGCGCTGCCATCAATTTTTGCGTGCCACAGCTGGGCCATCGCACCGCCGTGATAGCCGCGCACATGATCGCCGGTGATTTGCAGACCGAAGCGGGTGAAGTACACACCGCCGTCCGCATCGAAACTGGCCTGATTGGCATCGGCAAATGGCAAGCTGTGTTCGGCCAGCGCTATCGGATTGACCGTACGCAAGACGACGCTGCTGCCCGGGCCGATCACCGCTGACGTGGCGTAAATGACATCGCCTGTCGGGGTCCAGCCGACCACCGAGACGCGTGCACCATCGAAACTCAAGCGTTTGGGTGCACCGCCAGCCAAAGGCATGACATAGACCTCAGGGCTGGCATCGTAGCTGCCGACAAATGCAACTTGTTGACCATCGGGTGAGATCGATGCCTGGCTCTCCTCGCCGGCATTGCTGGTCAGGCGCTGGGCGGTGCCGCCGGCAATCGCGACACGCCAGAGGTCGCCTTCGGCGGTGAACACGAGCGTTTTACCCTGTAGCGAGGGATCCCGGTAATACGCCGATTCGGCGTATGCATGAGACAACCCGATCAGCAGCAGGAGTGCTGCGAAAAAACCTGCTTTCATCAATTTCTCCCTCTCGGTAAATGATTACTCTGCGGCCAGCGCCGCGCTTTGAGTATTGCTTCTGCCGACGCTTGATCATCGACCAATGCCAAATGATGCCGCGTTGAGGAGGCGCAAGCACGTCCGATTGGTCATGCCGCACTCAGCGGCCACGCTCAAGATCAACCGCCGCGCGCTGACCTGAGCGATGGCTTTTTCAAGCCTGCCAAAATGACTTTGGCGCAGCCATTCCACGCAGAAGGTCTTGCCAGCGAGTCTGCGCGTCCACGGTCGCAATGTTTCCATCTTCCAGCATTAGCTGGGATAACTTTCAGCATGGTGTTGGCGCATGCCCAACCGAAGCGAAGCCCGCTCTCCATATTGACGCATTTTATGGCTGATCGACTCTTGGAATCGTTTAGCCCGCGCGCAAGACATTCTCCGCTGCTTGAGTGCGTGTGAGCCGAAGTTGCGGATCTCAACAACGAGCGGGCCGGTTTAACGCCTCGATGGGATCACATAGACGGGGAGGTAACCAGATTCTCGGGCGTGTGCTCGGCGCGACCGGGTCGCCACCGTTAAGAGCCGCCGGTCCTTCCAAACAAAAGCTGACTTAGCCGTGCCCGGACTCGAGTGTGTGTTACGCCAGAAAAAATTCTTCAAGGGTCTCGGAGGGAACAGGTTTGCTGAAAAGATAGCCTTGCATGTCATCACATTTCAACAGTCTCAGGAGCTTCGATTGTTCCTCGGTCTCGACGCCTTCGGCCACCACCTTGAGCTGCAACGAGTGTGCAAGGGTGATGATCGTCGAGACAAGC
>JBBSVJ010000332.1:0-2595 GCA_038233665.1 Lysobacterales bacterium | reverse complement strand
CGGCTGGATCGAGCCGCGTTTCGCCAAGGTCGAGAAACCCGATCAGCTTGGCACGCCCGATGCCTTGCTCATGCTCAGCGAGGAAGTCGCGGTATTCGACAATCTCAAGGGTCGTCTATATCTGATCGTGCACGCTGATCCGGCGCAGCCGCAAGCGTATGCACAAGCCTGCCGTCGACTCGATCAGCTTGCGTTTCGTTTGCGCCACTCCGGATCGAGCTACCCCGAAACACTCGATCCGAAACCGCTGGATGAGGGCGATTTCGTTTCCGGATTCACGCGCGAAGGTTTCGAAGCCGCGGTGCGCCAGGCGCAGGAATATATCCGCGCCGGGGATATTTTTCAGGTGGTTCTGTCGCAGCGACTCAGTGTGCCGTTCCGCGCGCGTCCGGTCGATGTGTATCGCGCGCTGCGCTCATTGAATCCTTCACCGTATATGTACTTCATTGATCTTGGCGCTACTCAGATCGTCGGCTCATCGCCCGAAATACTTGTGCGTCAGCAACACGGCAGAGTGACCTTGCGACCCTTGGCCGGAACCCGACCGAGAGGCGAAACGCCCGAACAGGATGTCGCCCTGGAAGTCGAGTTGCTGGCCGATCCGAAAGAGCGCGCCGAGCACCTCATGCTGATTGATCTCGGCCGCAACGATGTCGGGCGGGTGAGCAGGACCGGTAGCGTCAAACTGACCGAGAGTTTTCTTGTTGAGCGCTATTCGCATGTCATGCACATCGTCAGTCAAGTCGAAGGTGAGCTTGCTGATGGCTTGAGCAGCATGGATGTACTCAAAGCTTCCTTCCCGGCCGGCACGGTCAGCGGCGCACCGAAAATTCGTGCGCTAGAGGTGATCCGAGAACTCGAACCGATCAAGCGCAACATCTACGCGGGCTCGATCGGCTACATCGGCTGGTCCGGCGATACCGACATGGCCATCGCCATCCGCACCGCTGTCATCCAGGACGGCCGCCTGCATGTACAAGCCGGCGCCGGCATCGTCTATGACTCCGACCCGGCGACCGAATGGGCCGAAACGATGAACAAGGGCCGCGCCTTGTTTGCTGCCGTGGCAAGAGCGGCGCGCGGGCTTTAGTGTCGGCAATGGCGATTCGTCAGAGCTGACAAGCCAGACTTTCGTGCGCTGGTCATTGCTCTTTTGTGTCATCCCGACTTTCGCCGGGATGACGCGAAGGGATTTGAATCTACGCGCTCAACGCGTCCTTCATCAGGTCGAAATCGCGAGCCGTTCGCTTTTGTAGATGCGCGAGAGAATGAAGTAGACGATCACAGCGGCGATTGTCGTGCAGACGAAACACAGGGCAACCTCGGCACTGGTGACAATGTCTCCGCGCAGCAGTCGCGTTATGGTGACTTGCTGACCAACCAGCGGCACGGCATACATCCAGGTCGCTACCTTGAATGGAAGGAACGACATCAGCATGGTCGGTACGGCAGGCACGATCATCAGCATTGAAAGGTAGGTCTGTGCTTCGCGGAATGTTTTGGCGAAGGCCGCAGCCAGCGTTTGCAATGAAGTGAGCAGGAGCACCAGCGGCAGCATCACGATCAAGGTCAACATTGCAAATCGTGGGCCGATCGACAAGGTCATGCCGAGCTTTTCGGTCGGCATGAACTGTCCGGCGAACGAGAACGCGATGATGCTGATCAGCAACGTGGTCAATGCAAATGCACCGGTTGCGCCGAGTTTGCCGAGCAGGATTTTCGAGCGCGCAACGGGATTGGCAAACAGAGGTTCCAGTGACTGTCGCTCGCGCTCTCCAGCGGTGGTATCGATGGCCAAGGCCATACCACCAATGAAAGGACCAAGAATGAAGAAGTACGGCAGCATCGAGAACATGCCGCCACCGCGAGCCTGCGCCGTGGATTGATCACGAGCCGCGATCACCAAGGGCCGAGAAACGGTGGGGGAGAGTCCACGCGCAATCAGACGCAGCGCACTCGTATTTTGGCCATAGGCATCGATGATCCCTTGCAAGCGCGCGACGGATCCCTGTGCGTCACGTTGCGATTGATCGAAGATCAGTTCTACCTGGGCCGGTTCACCCTTGCTCCACGCTTGCGCGTAACTCGGCGGAATGCGCAGGACCAGATCTGCATCCTGATCGCGCACCGCTTGCTCAGGATTGGCGATCGCATCCTTGATGATGATGCCTCGCTGCTTGAGCGCTTCGATCAGATTCGGCGCGTTTTCTGCACCGATGACCGGTACCGGCAGCGGTTGTTCAGCCTTGTCGAGTTGACGCGAAATAACCGCGTTGATCAGCAGCACGAAGATCACTGGCGCCATCAACGGGCCGGTCAGCAGGGTATTGAAGACGGTGCGGCGATCGCGGATATTCTCGCGAACCTCTTTCAGAAATACGGTGATGATCGTTTTCATGCGGCGAGCCCTTCTGCAGATCCGATGACCTTGACGAAGGCATCTTCTAGATTGGTAGTTTCGGCCTGCTCGCACAATTGAGCGGGCGAGGCGTCAGCGACGACATTTCCGTGGGCAATGACGACAATGCGATCACACAGCGCACCGACTTCTTGCATGATGTGGCTGGAAAACAGCACGCAGCGCCCCTCGGCTTT
>JBBSVJ010000331.1:0-2615 GCA_038233665.1 Lysobacterales bacterium | reverse complement strand
CCGATCAGGAATAACGCGACTAAGACGGTAGAAATACGCAACATGGCGAGGGATCACTGATTCAGAACCGTCGCATCCTAACGGAAACCTTCAACGGAGTGCGCGCGTCGACTTCGGACCTGTGCCGCAGCCGCTAAGTTCAGCTGCGACGCCGTCGAGATCCGCGCAGTTGATCGATTGGAAAACTGGCGATCTCCTGATCACCCGAGCGCCTCGGTTGGCCCGCGTTCGGCGCCCACGCCTGCGCATACACCACCTCATAGGTGGCAACCAGGGACCCATTCTCCCGATATGCCTCGTAAGCCTCGGTCACTTGTTGCAAATGCCTCATACCCATCAGGCTGCGGCAGCGACCGCTGTCGGCATTGGTCGCGCCGATCGCGCGAAGTTCATGCATCAGGCTGCGCAGATCCGGATAGGTCAAGGTGAATACGTCACGCTCAAGCACCGGATCACGAAATCCGGCGCCAAGCAGGGCATCCCCAATTTGCTGGATATCGAGAAAACCGCTGACGTGCGCCATGCCATCGACCGTGGCAAACGCCGAGCGCAATTCATTCAAGGTTTGCGGCGCAAACGTGCTGAACAACAACAAGCCTTGTGGCCGCATTACCCGACGGAAGTTGTCGAATACCGCTTCGAGGTTTCCACACCACTGGAGGCATAGATTCGAATGCAACAGATCGACGCTCGCATCGAGCAGAGGCAGCGCTTCGGCATCTGCGCAAATGCGCAAGAACGGTCGCAACCAGCTGCGTTGCTTTTGTGCCGTGCGCAACATGGGCAATGCCAAATCGAGCGCAAGCGTTTGTGCTTTCGGATAGCGTTTGCGTAGCCGCGCCGTGCCAACGCCGGTGCCGCTGCCGACATCCAGAATGCGCGCAGGAGCGAGCGTGGCATCGTCAAGACGCTCCTGCAGACGCGTTTGAACCTCCAACTGCAGGATGGCGTGATCGTCGTAACTCTGCGCCGCTCGGCCGAACGAGCGGCGCAACTTTGCCGTATCGAAAATTCCGCTCATGGGTGTGTCACCGTTTGCGCGAACTGCCAAATTACTTCGGCGACCTCGTCAGCATGGCTCAGGAACGGCGCATGGCCCGCTGAAATTTCAAGAAACTGGCCCGCATCCGAGCGTTGCGCAGCCCAGCGCATTGCAGCCGACGGAATCAGCCGGTCACGCCGTCCGGCGATCCACAGGTTCGGAATCGTGAGGGTCGCCAGCGCTTCACGATAGTCCGCCCGATCGAGAATGGCCAAGCCATCAAGCAAGGCCTGTTCCGAGGGATCGCCGCGCTCAAATACATGTGCCTTCAAGTCGCGAAGCTCCTCCTGCGCATTCGTCGAACCAAGGGTTTCCAAGGCCAGAAAGCGTTCGATGGCTGGACGGAAAGCGGCAACCAGAGCGCCACCGAATTCACGAAAGATTGTCGCTGGTACCGCGTGGGGCCAGTCGTCGGACCGTACGAAGCGTGGGCTGGCAGCGATTTCGACCAAGCCATGAACCTGCTGCGGGTGATCGAGTGCGCCACGCAGCGCGACCAGTCCACCGAGTGACCAACCCAGCCAGATCGCTTTGGGCGTTGATTTGGCGATTTCGTCGGCAACGCGATTTGGTTTCAACGACCCGGGCGTGTAGTCGTGACTGTCGCCGTGGCCGGGCAAATCGACCAGATGCAATGAAAAATGCTCGGCCAAGCGTTTGCTGAGTGGCGCGAAGATGCCGCTGTGCATGGCCCAACCGTGGATAAGGACAAGATCGGGCCCTTGTCCGAGGCGACGAATGGAAATGCTCATGCGGTGTTTATGGCGATCTTGAGCGCATCCAGCAAGTGCTCGACGTCCGACTCCTCATGTGCGGCGGACAAGGTCACGCGCAAACGCGCGGTGTTCTCGGGCACAGTCGGAGGCCGAATCGCCGGGATGAAAAATCCCGCAGCTTCCAGTTGCGCAGAAATCCGCAGCGCAGCGATGCTGTCGCCAATCAGCACCGGTTGAATCGGCGTGCGCGAGGATGCCAACGAAATACCGCGCTGTTTCGCACCGTCCGCAAACAAACCAATCAGTCGGGAGAGCTTCTCTCTACGCCAGTTTTCCTCCCGCGCGACGCGCACGGCCACGCGGGTTGCGGCGGCCAGCGCCGGTGGCATGGCCGTCGTGTAGATCTGTGTGCGAGCGAACTGGAGCAAGCCGTCGATCAAGCTCGAAGAGCCCGCAACGAAGGCTCCGGCCACACCGAGCGCCTTGCCAAGGGTCGCCATCAGCACCGGCACGTCGGATTCGTCGAGTCCGGCTTCGCGCACGCTGCCGGCTCCCTCGTCGCCGAGTACGCCGAAACCGTGGGCGTCGTCGATCATCAGAGTGGCTTGTTGCTCGCGACAGAGTTGGGCGAGGGAACGCAGCGGTGCAATGTCGCCATCCATGCTGAATACGCCATCGCTGGCCAGCAGCGCTGCAGCGTCTGGCTCCGATAGCAATTGCCGTCGGGCACTTTCAACATCGGTATGCACATAACGCTTGAGGCGCGCACCGCTCAGCCGCGCACCATCGATCAGGCAAACGTGATTGAGCTTGTCCTGCACACAAACGGCGCGCGGATCGAGCAGCGTCTGCATGAT
>JBBSVJ010000330.1:0-2617 GCA_038233665.1 Lysobacterales bacterium | reverse complement strand
GCTCGCCTGCGTGGCTTTGCAGCAAGCGCATTGTTGGATTGCTGTCGCTGCCGTAACCAAACTTCGCGTAAGCGCGATAGGTGCTGGAAATGGTGCGAGCTATCCAGCCATTGCCCGACACACGCGTGCCGAAGCGGCGATCGATCTGTTGTGCGAGCGCGTAAGGCAGTGCCAGCATGGCCAACAGAACGAAGGCTCCGTTGGGCAGCATCCAATACCAGCCGAATAGCCGTGCCAGCAGACCGCAAACCGCGAAGCTCATGGCCACGGCAACGACCAGGGCAACCATGATCAGCGCCAGATTCACGCCCAGCGCAAAGACGATGCTTGCGCGATTGTCGGCGGTTTCGATGCGATCGACGATTCGAATGCCGCGCTGATCGATCAGATTGCGCTGGATCGGGCCCACTTTAAGGCGATCCCAACGCACGCCCGTTGGGTAGATCGAGTTCATGCCGACCAGGGCGATCCAATAGCCGCGCAGGGCGAGATGCAGAACAAAGGCGATCGCCAATAGCATCACGCTCATCTTGCTGTAGACAAACAACAACCGAACCAGTCCCTCCCAATCCGCGTCAAGTCGGGGTCGCAAGGCGAGATAGGCTTGATCCATCACGCCGGGCAGCTGCAACAAGGCGAACACGGTAACGCCGGAAATCAGCAGCTCCATTTCCCAGGTGGGCGTGGTGTCCTTGGACAGCATCGAGCCGGGCGGTTGATCGTTCTCGGTCATTGTCGACAATGGCTGGGTGACAGGGCGCGCGATGGTAGCACCGGGATCAATGCGCTCGCGCCAGCGTTGGACCCGTGGTCAAGGCATCGATGGGCTTTCCGGATGCACTTGGTGGGCAGTCGGTTAGCGATGCGTCTTCCGATTGCATAGACTGGCTTTCCAACCAATGAATGGAATGCGTATGCGCCGCACTGTTTTCTATGTATCTGATGGCACCGGAATCACCGCTGAAACCATTGGTCACAGTGTGTTGACCCAGTTTGAGAGTGTCGATTTCGAAACCTTCCGGTTGCCGTTTGTCGATACCGAAAGCAAGGCCGAGCACGCCGCGCTGCGCATCAAGACCGCGCAGATGAAGACCGGCGTACGGCCGATCGTGGTGAATACGATCATGGATAAATTGCTCAGCGACGTGGTGGCGACTGGCGGCGGCTTGATGCTCGATGTGTTCGCGCCTTTTATCGGGCCGCTGCAGGATGAACTCGGCATGCCGAGAAGCTCGCGGGTGGGCAAGGCGCACGGCTTGACCAACTTTGCCGAGTACGAGGCGCGCATCAATGCGACCAACTATGCGCTCTCGCATGATGATGGCATCGATGTGCGCTACGACGATGCCGAGGTGATCCTGGTTGGCGTGTCGCGCGTGGGCAAGACACCGACCTGTCTTTACATGGCGCTGCACTATGGCGTGAAAGCGGCCAACTATCCGCTGACCGACGAGGATCTGGAGCGCTTCGAGTTGCCGGAAAGATTGCAGGGCTACAAATCGCGGATCTATGCCTTGAGCATCGATGCCCAGCGGCTCGCCCAGGTGCGTGAGGCGCGTCGACCGGGCAGCCAGTACGCAACGCTTGCCCAATGCCGACGTGAACTGGAGATCGCCGAGAAACTCTATCGTCGCGAAGGCATTCCGATGCAAAGCACGACAAACACTTCGATTGAAGAAATAGCGAGCAAGATCCTCTCGCAGCTCGGCATTGAAAAGACCATGTTCTAGAGGGCGCTATCAGCGATTCGGAAGTCACCACGAATCGCCAGACGAGACCTCGATAGTACGCCGGATCGAGGTCGGGAAAACAGACTGGTCGACACAAATGCCGATGCTATGATCGAACCCATGTCGACTTTGATTACCTCACGCGATTCCACCATTCCCAGCCGCTTCTCGTGGCTCATGAGCCTGCATGGCGAGAACTATCAGCGCCTTGCTCGCTTGTTTGCGCCGCAGCGGCTGGCGGCGGGCAGTTATCGCTCCTCGGTGGACGATCGACTCGATGTGTTGCTCGATGTCATCGAGCACCATCCCTATACGATAGACCTGATCCTTACCTATAGCCTGCGTGATCCGGAAAGCGGTGGCCTGGTGCCCTCGGCGAATATCCGCATGTACCGCGACGCACAGATGGCCGAGGTATTGAGTTATCACTCCGATCAACGCCTTGAGCGCGCCATTGGCCCACTGCCGCCTGCACGAACCGTGCTTGAGCGCCGGGTCCGCCAGAGCTCGTTCCTCAACCGCTGGCTTGAGTACCTGGGCGAGCAGGGGCATTCGATTGCGACGCTGGAGCCGGCCACTTCGCAGCCGACCGAAACGCGCAAAGCATTTGCCTGATCGATTGTCGATTGCAGGCATCAACGTGCTGCAGGCGCTTCAGGCGAAATCGATGGTAGAGGCTTCCGCGCGCCCTCGATCGCTGCGTCCGACGCGATTCTTGACGGCTGTTCGAGGCGCTGTTCCAGACGCAGTTCTCGACTGCTTGTTCCCAACGCAGTTCTATCTCCTCCATCCTTGGAGTCGTATCGCATCCATCCCTCGATGCGTACCTTCTTCCGGGATGGGCGAAGGAATTGCAGGCACAAAAAAACCCGCGTTGGCGGGTTTTT
>JBBSVJ010000329.1:0-2630 GCA_038233665.1 Lysobacterales bacterium | reverse complement strand
TCGCGCCAAGCCCAGGCAGGCTCAGGGTCGGCAACAAGCCCGGTCGGCAACGACGATGACTTGGCAGAAATTGCCGTGACCGGTTTGATGAACGCACCGCCCGAACGCGCGATTCCGATCCTGCGCAAGGTGCTAGAAGGCTCGCACTCGATCGACGTCAAGAAGCGCGCTCTGTTTGTCTTGAGCCAACTTGATGAAGAGGCGGCGCTGAGTATGTTGGGTGACATTGCGAAAAGTTCCGCTGATGTCGAGTTGCGTGGGGAAGCGATTCGCATGCTCGGCATCAGTGGTGATGACAAGGCCATCGACCGTCTGCGAGCGATTTACACGGCGAGCAAGAGTAGCGAGGAAAAACGCAGCATTATCCAGGCTTGGCTGATCGCTGATCGTCCGCAACTCGTCTTGCAAGCCGCGCGAAATGAAACCGATCAGGATTTGCGTGAGGTCGCCATCCACACACTCGGTGCCATGAGTGCGACCAATGAACTGCAAGCACTCTTCGAAAGTGAGAAGTCACTTGAAGGCCGCAAGGCGATTCTGCAATCGCTCGGCATCGCAGGTGATTCCGCGACGCTCGCAAAGATCGCTGCATCGAATCAGCCGGATGAAATCCGTGTGCAAGCCATCGAGGCGCTTGGAATTGCCGGTGGTGACGATTCCGGAAAGCGACTTGAAGGCATTTACACGTCAACTAACTCGCTTGTCATTCGTGATGCGGTACTGAATGGAATGCTGATCAGCGGCGACAGCGAGACGATGCTGAAACTCTACCGCCAGGCCAAGAGCGCGGATGAAAAGCGGCGCTTGCTGCGCATGCTGACCATCACCAACAGAGATGCCACGCTCGACTTGATCGAATCGGAACTCGGCAAGGGAGGCAAACAGCCATGATGCGCTCCCTCCTGGTTTTCGCGTTCGCTTCTGTGTTGTGTGGTGGCTCCGCCAAGGCAGATGACTCGGCACTGCGCCAGCAGCTGACAAGCAAAAATGGCTGGGTCGCCTATCAGGTACCGATGATCGAGGGTGCCGGCTCACCGTGTTGCTGGAGTGGAAATGTCGACGGCGATTTCCACAAAACGGGTTGCAATCTTGATTCGCGAGAAGGCAGCACGATTTCAGATCGTTCTGAGTCCGGATCACCTTCTGAGCTCAGCGTCTACTGGCATGTGCTCGACGGCAAGCCGGATCAGGTTCGCGCCTATGCCGCAGATTGCCCGATCAAGAGTCAGATTCCGATTCGCTGGATCAAGCCGATGCAATCTCGCGAGAGCATCGACCTTCTTGCCGACTGGACCAGGCAAAACAATCTCAGTCGCGACGAGGGTGAGTCCGGACTGGTAGCGCTGGCCTGGCATGCTGATACGTATGCCACTGATGTCCTGATCGGTTTTGCAGACGGAGCGGGCGAGGCGGAGCGGCGTAAGCACGCCATATTCTGGCTTGGACAAACGCGTGGAGTGCCCGGTGCGGACTTTGTCGAAAAGCTCGCGACCGCCAACCCAAGTGCGGATCTGCGCGAGCATGCCGTGTTCTCGCTTTCGCAATCGAATGTCGACGATGCCTATGAGCGGGTGCGTTCAATCGCGAAACACGAAGCGTCTAGCGAAGTGCGCGGCAAGGCATTCTTCTGGATGGCGCAAATGAAAGATCCGCGCGCGCAGGCCGACATCATCGCGGCGCTGGATCGGGAAACCTCAGAAGACGCCCGCGACCAAGCGGTTTTCGCCCTCTCGCAACTCGGTGATGACAAAGCGACTTCGGCTCTGATCGCTGTTGTTCGCGGCAAGTACCCTAGGCTGGTCAAGGAAAAGGCCTTGTTCTGGCTGGATCAGGCCGGCACCGACGAGGGCATGAGGTTCCTTGATGAGATGTTGGCGAGATAGCTCCCGGCGCTCAACCTGGTCGCCACATTGATGCCTCTTTGGCTGCTGCCAATCAAAATGGAAAGATCAAGCGGGTCATCATATGTCGCGAGGTTCGCGATTCCGGGCTTGCTTGTTGGACGATCTGGTTTTCTTGTGGCAGTTTGTAAACTGTTGAATCCAGAAATCCGCTGAGTTCACGCAAGGCGTCCCCTTTGGCGCTTACCTTTACAAGGAGAATTCTATGATCAGGGAACTGTTCCTGTCCGCATCAATGCTTGCTACCAGCGGAGCCATTGCGGCGCCCAAAGTGCCCGAGGTCCTGGGGACCACGGTTCAATGGAAAATGACTCTGGACGCGCAAGGGCATGTCACCGCACTGGATCTGCAGAGCGGAACCATAGACGCCGTTCGGGAGAAACTTGAACCGGTAGTTCGAAATTGGCAATTCATTTCAGGAACGGTCAACGGCGAGCCGGCAGCTACCGAGACGATGCTTTCCGTACAAATTTCGCTACTGCCTTCGGGAGATGGCGAAAGCTATGCGATCCGCTTTGAAGATGTTCGCACTGGCGGGTATGTCGGGGAAAATACAAAACAACCTCGTTTTACCAAGTCGGCTGCGCAAGCCGTCCTCAGGAACGGCGGCTTCGCCCGTCTTGTTTTCGAGATCAGTTTCGACAAGGCGGGGATACCCCAAGCCATCGCTCTCCAGCCGGGTTCGACATCGAAAAAAGGACGTATGATCGACTACGCAGAGAAGGCGCT
>JBBSVJ010000328.1:0-2648 GCA_038233665.1 Lysobacterales bacterium | reverse complement strand
CTCTCGCTCTGGCGGTTCCGCTGAGCGCCTGTGCGGGATCAACGCAGGAATGGGCGTTCGCCAATCGGCGTCCTTCATTGAACATTCTGGAGTAACTCATGGCAAGCCACGATCACGACGGTTCCCATTCGAGCTTTGGTCACGACAAGACTTCGGCAAAGGATCATGACAAGGCTATTAAAGATCCTGTTTGCGGAATGACGGTCGATCCGCAGAGCGCAAAATTCTCGGCGCCGCATGCAGGCAAGACTTTCTATTTTTGCTCTGCCGGTTGTCACAAGAAATTCACTGCGGACCCTGAGAGCTATCTCGACGCGGATCGTTCCGCAGACAGCGGTGATCAGGACAGCAACGCGATTTATCTGTGTCCGATGCATCCGGAAGTGCGCCAGCGCGGCCCCGGCTCGTGTCCAAAATGTGGCATGGCCCTGGAGCCGGAGAAGCCCGGTGCCGAAGACGACGACAGCGAAGTACGCCAAGTGCGACTGCGTTTCGTGATTGCGTCGGTTCTTGCCTTGCCGCTACTTCTGGTTGCGATGGTGCCGCATTTGCTCGGCCTGCATTTCGATCCAGCGACGTCGACCATCCTGCGCTGGGCGGAAATGTTGCTGGCGACGCCGCTGGTGCTCTGGCTGGGCCTGGATTTCTATCGGCGAGGCTGGAGAGGCGCTATTGCCGGCTCACCCAACATGTACACGCTGATCGGGATCGGCGTGCTGGTCGCTTACGGTTTCAGTCTGGTCGCGATGTTCCTGCCCGATCTGTTTCCGCCAACCATGCACGATACGAACGGCGATGTGCCGTTCTATTTCGAGGCCGCAGGCGTGATCATTGCTCTCGTTCTGCTCGGCGAGTGGCTCGAACTTCGTGCACGCGGCAAGACCTCCGCTGCGATCCGGCGTTTGTTCGATCTCGCCCCGAAAACGGCGCGGCGAGTCGATGAGGACGGCAATGAAACCGAAATTTCGCTCGAAGACGTTGCGGTCGGTGATCGCTTGCGCGTGCGTCCGGGCGAAAAAGTTCCAGTCGACGGAAAACTCACGGAAGGCCGCAGCAGTGTCGATGAATCGATGCTCAGTGGCGAACCGATGGCGGTGGAAAAGGGCGCCGACGACACCGTCACTGGCGGAACCATCAATGGCACTGGCAGCTTCGTGATGCGCGCCGAGAAAGTGGGCGATGAAACCATGCTCGCGCAGATCATCGATCTGGTCGCCAAGGCTCAGCGCTCCAAAGCGCCTCTGCAGCGACTGGCGGATCGTGTATCGCTGTTTTTCGTACCGGCCGTAGTTGCGATTTCGTTGCTTACCTTTGCCGTGTGGTGGGTGTTTGGCCCCGAACCTCGTTTGGCCTATGCGGTGGTCAACGCCGTCGCCGTGCTGATCATTGCGTGTCCGTGTGCGCTCGGCTTGGCCACGCCGATTTCGATCATGGTTGCCAGCGGTCGTGGTGCCGAATCAGGTGTCCTCTTTCGCGAAGCGGCAGCGATCGAAACCTTGAGCAAGGTCGAAACCCTGATCCTCGACAAGACCGGCACCATCACCGAGGGCAAACCGCGCTTGACCGATGTGGTTGCCGCAGAAGGCCATGAGGACTCCGAGGTTTTGGGTTTGGCTGCTGCGCTCGAATCCTCCAGCGAGCATCCACTTGCGCAATCGGTACTTGCTGGAGCGAAGGAGCGCGAGATAACGATTTCAAAGGTCAGCGATTTCGAATCGGTCACCGGCCAAGGTGTGCGCGGCACAATCGATGGCAAGCGCATTCTGCTCGGCAACCGCAAGCTGATGGAGTCGAGCAAACTTGCCGAGGAACTCGTCAGCCAGGCCGAGGCGATGCGCGAGGAAGCCAAGACGGTGATGTTCCTCGCCGTCGACGAATCGGTTATCGGACTGATCGCCGTGCAGGATCCGATAAAATCCGATGCCGCTGAGGTATTGCGTCAACTCAAGCAAGAAGGTTTGAAACTGGTCATGTTGACCGGCGACAACGCGGCCACTGCCAAAGCCGTGGCGCGCAATCTCGGTCTCGACGAAGTGCGCGCTGACCAATCGCCCGAGGACAAGGCCAAGGCGGTCAAGGAATTTCAGAAGTCCGGCGTGCTCGTGGCCATGGCCGGTGACGGTATCAACGACGCGCCTGCGCTGGCCGCGGCCGATGTCGGCATCGCCATGGGCAATGGCACCGATATCGCGATGGAAAGTGCGCAGGTAACCTTGGTCAAAGGCGAACTCAGCGGAATCTTGCGTGCACGTCGGCTATCGGCAGCCACGGTCGGAAATATCCACCAAAACCTTGCATTCGCGTTCGGCTACAACGCGATCGGTGTGCCCATTGCCGCTGGCATTCTTTATCCATTCTTCGGCCTCCTGCTTAGTCCGATCATCGCGGCGGCGGCCATGAGCTTGTCCTCGGTTTCGGTGATCAGCAACGCCTTGCGCCTGCGCCATACGAAAATTTGAGTTGCTCTCCCTGTTTGCTGCGACCTGCGAGGTGACTTCCGGCACCTCGAATTGATGGCGATCGGCATCTCGTCGAGATGAGTCTGCATATTGATACTGGATTCTCACTCAACGAGGAGAATCCAGATGAAAACCATCATCCTTAGTGCAATTGGCATTGTTCTGATTTCGACTTCAATCGCGCGCGCT
>JBBSVJ010000327.1:0-2650 GCA_038233665.1 Lysobacterales bacterium | reverse complement strand
TGGCGATCCGCTGGCCTATGCGGAATCGGTGCGCAAGGCGATGCGCGAAGTTGCCCCGGAAGCGCCGGTCTACGCCGTGCGCACGATGGAATCGGTGATCGGTTCTACGCTGGCCTTGCGTCGTTTCAACATGAGCTTGATGAGTGTTTTCGCGGGTGTCGCCATATTGCTCGCCGCGATTGGACTGTATGGCGTGATCGCCTTCTCGGTCGGCCTGAGCCGACGCGAAATTGGCTTGCGTCAAGCGCTCGGTGCAAATCGCATGGCCATCCATCGACTCATGTTTGGTCTCGCGCTGCGCATGATCGTGCCGGGTATTCTCGTCGGCCTGATCGGCGCGCTTGCTCTTGGCCGACTGATCGCCAGCCAGTTGTACGGCATCGGCGCAGCCAATCCGCTGCTGCTGGTCGTCGTGGTGGCGGTTCTCGCCTGTGTCGCCTTCGTCGCCTGTTCGATACCGAGTTTGCGCGCGACCGCGATCACGCCGATGGAGGCGTTGCGCAATGAATAGCCAGTGCCGAAATGCCACCAATTTCGCGAGGCCGTCGTTTTCCGCCAGCACGGCTTCATTCTTCGATTTGTCTGGAACTCAAAATCAATGAATGCACTATTCCACGAGATGCGTGACGCTGGCCGCGGACTGTTGTCGAAGCCGGGGTTCTCGTTTCTGGTTATCGCTGTGCTCGCAGCCGGGCTGGCTTGCGTGCTGTTCATGATGGTGCTGATTTATGGACTGGTGATCAAACCATTGCCGTTCCGCGCCCCCGAGCAACTGCTGCACATCGGTTTTCTGCAGAGCGACCGTCCGGATCGACTGAGCACGGTCAGCGGCCACGATCTGGTGCAATGGCAGAAGCGGGTCACCGAGATCGCCGATGTCGGCGCGTATCAGGAACAGACCATCAATCTCAGCGACGAGGGTCGTGCAGAACGTTACGACGGTGCTTCAATCAGTACCAACCTGTTGCGTGTGCTCGGTGTTTCTGCGCAACTCGGTCGAACCTTCAGCGATGCCGATGGCGTTCCGGGCGCTGCAGCGACGGTAGTTTTGTCCGATGCCGTTTGGCGCCAGCGCTACAACGCAGACCCTGAAATCATCGGTCGCGTGCTGCGCATAAACGCAGGCAGTGCCAGCGTCATTGGCGTGATGCCGCCCGATTTCAGCTATCCGCTCAAGGAGGTGATCTGGATACCGGCACAGCTGGATCAGGACATGACGCGCGACGATGGCGGCGACTGGGTCGTGGTTGCGCGCCGTCATGCTGATGCAAGCGAGGCGGCGCTGCGCACGGCGCTGGAGTCTTGGTACGCCGATGCAAAGTCCGAATCACCGCGCTATTTCGAGATGCGCAAAATGGGAATGGAGCCTCTTGCGTATCAGATCATCAACCGCAACACGCGAGCGATTTTCAATGTGATGTTGATTGCGGTGGTGTTGGTGCTGCTGGTCGCCTGCGCGAACGCGGCCAATCTGATGTTGAGCCGCACGCTTGCACGACGCCAGGAACTCGCGGTGCGCGCCGCTCTTGGTGCAAGTCGCTTGCGGCTAGTCGCGCACTTGCTCAGTCAAAGCCTGTTGCTCTCGTGTATCGCGGCAGCCATCGCTTTGCCATTGGCATGGGCGGCGGCGGATTGGATCGACAAGGTATTTCGCACCAGCGAAGAAGGGCCGCCGCATTGGATGCATTTCAATCTCAATGCACCGTTGATCGGCTTCGCCGTACTTGCGGCATTGGCGACCGGGCTGATCACTGGAATCCTGCCGGCTTTGCGCGCGGGCAGCGAGGTCAACACGACCTTGCGAGATGACAGCCGCTCGGTCGCTGGCGGCGCGTTCGCGCGTATCAGTCGTGCCCTGGTGGTTGGCGAGGTTGCGATCTCCTGCGTGCTGCTGGTCTCGGCGGCGGTGATGGTCCGCGGTATGGATCAGTTCGAGACGAGTGATTTCGGTATTCGCACAGAAAACCTGCTGACTGCACGAATCGGACTGTCGGATAAAAAGTTTCCGACCCCCGACGCACAGCTCGCGGTCTTCGACCGCCTTGTGGCAAAGCTGCGCAGCGAGCCGGACATTGTTGATGTGAGCCTCGGCACCACCTTGCCAGGACTGATTTCAGACAATCGACGCGTGCTGCGTGATGGTGCAAGCCCCGACGATGCCCAGACCGTGGTCTATTCGGGACGTGTCGACGATCATTTCGCTTCGACCTATCAACTGACGCTTGAAGAGGGGCGATTTTTCAACGCGGGTGATCGCGCCGATTCGCCGCCCGTGGCTATCGTTGACCGAACGTTTGCCGAGAAACTTGGCAATGGTGTCTCGGTACTCGGCAAGCGCTTTCGCCTCGATCCGGGCGATCGCCCGGGCGCTCTTGTCACCATCGTCGGTGTGATCAAGCGTGTCCAGCTTGATGATCTGGATGATGCAATACGACCGGCCTTGTTGCGGCCGTTGCGACAGGAGCCCGAGCGCTTTGTCAGCGTGGCCATGCGCACGAAAGGCGATCCGCTCGCGTTCGCGCCGCGTTTCAACGAAATACTTCGCGACGTCGAGCCCGATACGCCGGCTTACTGGGTGCGTACCTATGATCAAGTCATTCGTGAGGCGACTTTCGGCGAGTTCGTGCTGGCCCGGTTGTTTCTGGTCTTC
>JBBSVJ010000326.1:0-2689 GCA_038233665.1 Lysobacterales bacterium | reverse complement strand
TGGCGCGCGAGTTTGGCGAGCGTATCCGTTACGAGGACAGTCAAACCGGCAACAGTGGTCATTACTACATTGATCGCGATGGCCGCACGCTTCGCTTTGTCGATGATTTACGTGTCGCGCATCATACGTTTCAGTTCAATCCGCGCTCGATCGGTATCGAGCTGGTGAATAGCGGTCGCTATCCAAACTGGAATGATTCTCGCCATCAATCCATGACCGAGCCGTACACGGCCGCGCAGATTGAGTCGCTGCTCGCCCTGCTCAAGCAGTTGCGCCAACACTATCCGGCACTTCTCTGGATTGCCGGACACGATGTACTGGATCGGCGCAAGGAGCCCGCCAGCGACAATCCCGAACTGCTCCAGCCAAGGCGTCTGGATCCAGGACCGATGTTTCCCTGGCAAAAAGTTCTAGCGGGCAGTGGTCTGCAAGCTTGGCCCGAAGCAGAAGCGAAATGACGCGTTGCAACACGTGCTTGGCTATACTGGGCCGCCGCCACCACTCTTTGCCTTCATGTCCGAAGCGATCGTCCACGAACTGATTGACCTGCTCCAGTTGGAGCGACTCGAAGACAACCTGTTCCGTGGCCAGAGCCGCGACATTGGCACGCGCTATGTGTTCGGCGGCCAAGTGCTGGGTCAAGCCTTGTCGGCTGCCCAGCAGACGGTCGATGAAGGGCGCCATGCGCATTCGCTGCATGCGTATTTCCTGCGTGCGGGTGATGTCGAGGCGCCGATCATCTATAGCGTTGAACGCAGTCGCGACGGCGGCAGCTTTTCCGCTCGGCGCATCGTCGCGATCCAGCATGGCCAACCGATCTTCAACATGACGGCCTCGTTCCAGGCGCCGGAACAAGGTGCAGAACACCAATTTCCAATGCCACTGGTGCCAAAACCCGAAGATTTGCCTGCGGTCGATATCATTCCGGCCAACGAACTCGACAAAATCCCTGCCAAGCGCAAGCGCTGGTTGAACAAAGCCGGGCCGTTCGAGTTTCGTCATGTGTATCCGCGCAACGAGCTCAACCCGACCAAGCAACCGCCCTACCAGAATGTCTGGTTTCGTCTGGTCGATCGTGTGCCGGATAGTCCGGTGCTGCACCGCTCGCTGCTGGCCTATGCCTCGGATTTTCATCTGATCGGCACGACCACGTTTCCGCACGCAATTTCGTATCTGCAACCCAACGTGCGCATGGCCAGCCTCGATCATGCGATGTGGTTCCATCGACCGTTCCGCGTTGATGAGTGGTTGCTGTATTCCTGCGACAGTCCGAGCGCGCAGCATTCGCGAGGTCTCGCGCGTGGCATGATCTTCACCCGCGAGGGCGTTCTGGTGGCCTCGACCGCGCAAGAAGGCCTGATTCGCGTCGTCGATTCGCAGTAACAGGATCCGCACATGCGCCAGATTTACACATCACCTCGCTATGAAAACGTCGAACGCGTGGTCACCTTGCTCAACGAAGCCAACATCCAGACCACCATTCGCAATCGTCGCGACTGGCAGGGCGGCCATTGGAAACGTTTCAGCTATACCGAACGTGGCGAAAGCGAATCCTGGGCGCAGGTGTGGGTAACGGACTCCAACGATCAGACTCGCGCTCGTGAAATCCTGCGCGATGCCGGGCTCGAGCCAGCCACGCGCTTTGCCGACGAACTCGCCGCCGCACGCTCACCGAGCGATCCCGGCCGACACAAATCCAATTCGATGCGCATCCGCATGGTTCTGCTCGGCCTGATCGGCGGAGTATTGTTGTTGATCCTGGCCAATTATCTGATCGGCTAGAGCAACGCTCGTTTGTGGTGAATCGGCACGTGGTTTTGCTGACATCACGCTGAAAACATTTCACTGATTGTTTTAATTTCACCACGCCACATCACAACAATTCGTACGGTCGCTGAGGCAGAATAAGACATGCGCTCCGATGTCGTCCGCTTGTTCCAGACTCTTCCGCATACCTGCGGCTACTACGCCGAGCGCACGGCGCAGAATCTGGTTATCGACCCGAGCTCGCCGCAACTCGATCATCTTTATGAAATCGCGCTGTCACGAGGCTATCGACGCGCTGGCGGGCACGTCTATATACCGCGATGTCTGGAGTGCCGAGCTTGCATTGCCTGCCGGATTCCGGTGGCCGAGTTTGCCGCCGACCGCAGCCAGCGGCGTTGCAACAAGCGCAATGCTGATCTTGAGATCCGTGTCGAACCGGCACGCTACACCGACGAAGGTTTTGATCTTTATCAACGCTATCTGAAATGGCGCCATCCCGATGGCGGCATGGACGACGCCCAAGCGGACGACTTCTCGCGCTTTCTGTATACACACTGGAGCCCAACCCGCTTCGTCGAGTTTCGCGAAAAAAATCGATTGCTCGCCATTGCGGTCACCGATTTTTGCCGATCGGGCTTGTCGGCGGTCTACACGTTCTACGATCCATCCGCTGGCGATCGCAGCCTGGGTACCTTTGCGATTTTGCAGCAGATCGCGTTGGCACAACTGCACAAGCTCGATCACCTCTACCTCGGATTCTGGATCAACGGCCATCCGAAGATGGATTACAAAATGCGCTTCAAATCCGTTGAAATTCTCGAAAACGGCGTATGGAAAAAGCGCTTGGCCGAAAATGAATCCACTGAACCCGCGGACGATTGACATCAATCAGACGTCCGCGATTTCCAGTCACCTCACGCGT
>JBBSVJ010000325.1:0-2739 GCA_038233665.1 Lysobacterales bacterium | reverse complement strand
GGTACGGTTGCTGGCAACGCCGCTGCGAATTCATCGGCACGCAAGACCTTGGCGATACCGAAGTCGACCAGCACGGTGCGGCCTTCTTTGGTTGCAAGCACATTGGCGGGCTTGATGTCGCGGTGAACAATGCCTTTTTCGTGAGCAACTTCGAGGGTCTCGCATACGCCTTGGAAAAGTTTCAGGCGGGCCGGCAGATCGAGCGAATAATGGTCGCAATACTGCGTGATCGACTCCCCGTCAATCAGCTCCATCACGACATAAGCGGTTCCATCTGTCGTTGTACCGCCATCAATCAAGCGTGCAATACCGGGATGTTCAAGACTGGCGAGGATTTGCCGTTCGGTGGTGAATCGATGTTGTGCGGCGTCGCTGACGAGATCCTGCAGAAACAGCTTGATGGCGACCTCTTGTTCGAAAGCGCCATCGGCACGCCGCGCGCGATAGACCGCGCCCATTCCGCCACGACCAAGTTCGCTGATCAGCTCATAGCGACCGATCCGCTTTCCGCGCCGGTCTGGAATACCTATCGCTGCCGCGCCGTTTTCCAAAAAATTGCCACAAGCTTCGGCCGCGTCGACCATGTGCAGCATGGCTTTCTCAAGGCGCGGGTTGTCACCACATTTTTTCTGCAGCCATTCCGCGCGGTCGGCTTCCGGTTGATCGAGATACGCCGACAAGTGCGCGAGTATCTGCGGATCAAGCGTGTTCGCAGGACGATCGGGAATCATGATGGCGCTTCGATAGGTTCGGCAGTCCGCCTCGGAGTGTCTCATAGAGATCGATAGCGTCGAACATGGCGCCGATCCGAGTTTGGATGCTGGACGAGATGCACGGTTGGAACACCGTTGGATGCGCTGATCCATGTCGGTTCGCTCAATAGCGATATACAAAATCTATCGAAGCAATGATAAAAAACGATTTCATCTATCGATCAACCTGCGTCACACTCTAGTGCGGCTTCCAACCCAGAGCAGCCGAGGAGAGCATCATGTCCACTGAAACCCAATGTCCTGTCGCGCATGCCGGTAGAGGCCAACCCGCTGCTGGCGGCCGATCGAGTGCCGACTGGTGGCCAGAACGGCTCAAGCTCAATGTGCTGCATCAGCACTCGTCGTTAGCAAATCCGATGGGCCCCGACTTCGACTATTCCGAGGCATTCAGTCAACTCGACCTCGATGCAGTCATCAAGGATCTGCATGTACTGATGACTGATTCGCAAGCCTGGTGGCCTGCTGACTGGGGCCACTACGGACCATTCTTTATCCGCATGGCATGGCACGCGGCCGGTACCTATCGAATCTCCGATGGTCGCGGTGGCAGTGGGTCAGGTGAGCAACGATTCGCGCCGCTCAACAGTTGGCCGGACAACGGCAATCTCGACAAGGCGCGACGACTGCTCTGGCCGGTCAAGGCCAAGTATGGCCGTAATCTTTCGTGGGCTGATCTGTTCATCCTCACCGGCAATGTCGCCCTTGAATCGATGGGCTTCAAGACCTTTGGCTACGGTGGCGGTCGACCCGATGTGTGGGAACCCTCGGAGGATATCTACTGGGGTTCGGAAACAGAATGGCTTGGCGACAACCGCTACAGCGGCGAGCGTGATCTCGAAAATCCGTTGGCCGCGGTGCAGATGGGTCTGATCTACGTCAATCCTGAAGGTCCGAACGGCGTTCCGGATCCGCTTGGCTCGGCGCGGGATATTCGCGAAACCTTCGCGCGCATGGCGATGAACGATGAAGAGACCGTCGCGATTACCGCCGGTGGACACACGTTTGGCAAATGCCACGGTGCGGTCGACGCCAAGCATATCGGTGTCGAACCCGAGGCAGCCGGCATAGAAAATCAAGGACTGGGCTGGATCAACAGCTTTCAGACCGGTCACGGTGTACATGCGTTCACCAGCGGCCTAGAAGGCGCGTGGACGAGCAATCCGATTCAATGGGACAACGGCTATTTTGAGAATTTGTTCGGCTACGAATGGGAGCTGACCAAAAGCCCGGCCGGCGCACATCAGTGGAAGCCGGTCGGCACGAGCGGCGATGGCACCGTGCCCGATGCTCACGATTCAACCAAGCGTAATGCCCCGATGATGACCACCGCCGATATGGCCATGCGCATGGACCCGGCCTACGAGAAAATCTCTCGGCGTTATATGGAAAATCCTCAGGAATTCGCTGACGCGTTCGCACGCGCGTGGTTCAAATTGACCCATCGCGACATGGGGCCGGTTTCACGCTATCTGGGTCCGCTGGTACCAAAGGAAGAACTGCTTTGGCAGGATCCCATCCCCACGCTTGATCATCCGTTGATCGACGAGGCGGATATTGCCACGCTTAAAAAGACAATCCTTGGATCTCATCTGAGCACCTCGCAGCTGGTCACGACCGCGTGGGCCTCCGCTTCGACCTTCCGCGGCAGCGACAAACGCGGCGGTGCCAACGGAGCACGTATTCGCCTTGCGCCGCAAAAGGATTGGGCGGTCAACCAACCGGCGGAACTGGCCGAGGTGCTGACAAGTCTCGAAGCCATCCAGAGTGAATTCAATGCGGCCCAATCCACCAGCAAGAAAGTCTCGCTGGCTGACCTGATCGTGCTTGGCGGATGTGCCGCTGTGGAAGCGGCCGCGAAGAAATCCGGGCACGAGATCAAGGTTCCATTTTCGCCCGGACGCACCGATGCCTCGCAGGCGCAGACTGATATTGAATCGTTTGAACCACTCGAGCCCAAGGCCGATGG
>JBBSVJ010000324.1:0-2745 GCA_038233665.1 Lysobacterales bacterium | reverse complement strand
CCATTGCTTCCTTGAACGGCTCCAGCACTTCGATTTCGTAGGATTCCGGCAATCCGCCCTGACGCTTGGCGAGTCCGGCCTCCTCGTAGCTCAATCCGTAGCGGCGCATGACCTCATCAGTCAACTGCTTGCCGCCGAAAACCTGCTCTCGCGAATAAATCGTTCGCTGATTGCGCAGCACGATCAAGGTTGTCATGGTCGCGCCGACATCAATGACGGCAACCACAGCATCCTTTGGAACCGATAACTGGTCGGCGATCAGGCGGAATGCGTTTTCCATCGCAAAGGCCTCGACATCCATGGTCTTCGCGGTTAGTCCACCGAGGTCCAGGGCTGCGATCCGCAGATCCACGTTCTCGGTTCGAGATGCGGCCAGCAGAACGTTGACCATGTCCGGATTGTCCTTGACCGGGCCAATCACCTCGAAATCGAGACTAACTTCCTCGATTGGGTAGGGGATGTACTGGTTGGCCTCGATCTGAATCTGCGCTTCCATGTCTTCTTCAGACAGGTCGGCAGGCATCGGCACAATCTTGGTGATCACCGCAGAACCGGCCACCGCTGCGGCGGCCGATCGGGTTTTTGCCCCGGATCGACTAAGCGCACGGCGAATGGCGTCGCCAACCGCCTCGACTTC
The DNA here is from genome assembly GCA_038233665.1 of Lysobacterales bacterium. Classification (GTDB taxonomy): domain Bacteria; phylum Pseudomonadota; class Gammaproteobacteria; order Xanthomonadales; family Rhodanobacteraceae; genus Dokdonella. Next base: position 2,108 of record JBBSVJ010000324.1, on the reverse strand, counting down.
GACGATATTTTTCTCGACTACGGCGTTTGGAGGCAAAGCCTCGACGGCATAGTGCTCCACGCGATAACGACCGCCCGTCTGCACGAGTTGCAACAGCTTAACGGCTGTTGAACTGATGTCGACTCCGATCAAAACCGGTGTCTTAGGAGTGAAGAGTCCCACTACTTTTTCCCCTTCCCACGCGCCCTTACGAGCTAAACATGTGTTTTCACATTAAATCTAAAAGTCGGCCACTTGGCAACAGGGAAGACTCAAAAAGTCGATCCTGTCGCCAAAATTGTTCTGATTTGACCCTTTTCGTCACTCCGGATACCCGCCGCACTGCTCGATTTGAGCCCAATGCACCTATACTCTGCCGATTGCGCCAAGATCTTTCTTTGAATGCCCTCACAAGTCGCACCTGCCTCTCGAATGCTCTTTCGGCTCGCCCGCTATGCGCTTTATGCCGGTATGGCAGGCGCTCTTTTGGGCTGTCTGGGCCTTGGCATCGCCTATTGGCTGATATCGCCACGCCTGCCTTCTGCTGAAATCCTCAAGGATGTGCATCTGCAGGTGCCACTCAAGGTATTTTCGGCCGACGGCAAGCTGATGGCGACTTTCGGCGAGACGCGACGGATCCCGATTCACATGTCGGATGTTCCAGACCGCCTCAAGTTTGCTGTGCTTTCCGCGGAAGATGCAGATTTCTACACGCACTCCGGCATTGATATCCCTGGCATCTTGCGCGCTGTCTGGTTGGTCGTTACGACCGGCAGCAAACATGTCGCTGGTGGCAGCACGATCACCCAACAGGTTGCCCGACAGTTTTTTCTGAGCCCGGAAGTGACTTACACGCGCAAGCTTTCCGAGATTTTTCTCGCTTTCCGCATCGAGAGTGCGCTGAGCAAGGACGAGATTCTCGAGCTCTATCTGAACAAAAGTTTTTTCGGCAACCGGGCGTACGGTATCGCCGCTGCTGCCCAATTCTATTACGGCAAGACGCTTGACCAATTGACCCAAGCCGAATCCGCAATGCTGGCATCGTTGCCGAAGTTCCCGTCCACCGGCAACCCGATCAACAATCTGCCTAGAGCCCTCTTGCGACGCGGTTATGTTCTCGGCCGCATGCGCGAACTCGGCCATATTGACCAGGCAACTTACGATCTGGCCATGGCCGAACCTGACCACTCATTTGCGCACGAGCCGCCTATCGAAATTGAGGCTTCCTACGTGGCCGAACTGGTCCGGCGAGAGGCCATCGAACGGCTAGGCAACGATGCCTTGAACAACGGTTATGTGATTCGGACAACGATTGACTCATCCGATCAGGAGGCGGCCAATCAAGCCTTACGGGATTCGCTGATCGATTACGACAAGCGCCACGGCTATCGCGGGCCTGAAAAACACGTCGATATCCCGGCTCAGTCCACATCTGAAGACTTGCTCAAGCTGATTGACGGTTTCCGAGTGGTCAGTGGTCTTGTTCCCGCGATCGTCAGCCATGTTGAGGCTAATGAAGCGCTGGTTCAGATGAGCGACGGTCAAAGCGCGGCACTAGATCTTGAGTCCATGCAATGGGCGCGTCCGTATGTCGACGAGAGCCGCCGCGGCGCAGTGCCTAAAAAATTGGATGACATTCTTAAAGTTGGCGATATCGTGCGCGTCTCTCGCGACGATGAGGGCAACTGGCAGCTCACGCAGATTCCGGCCGTGCAAGGCGCTCTGGTTGGCCTCAACCCCGAAGATGGCGCGATCCGATCCATGATTGGCGGCTTCAATTTCTCTCGCAGCAAATACAATCGAGCAACCCAGGCTAGCCGCTCAGCGGGCTCCAGCTTCAAGCCGTTTATCTACTCCGCAGCGCTTGATCATGGCTTTACCCCGGCTTCGGTGATCAATGATGCGCCGCTGGTTTTCCCTGATCCATCGCGTCCGAATGGCTTGTGGACGCCGTCCAACGACGATGGCAAATTTGATGGCCCGATGCGCTTGCGCGAGGCTCTGGTTCGTTCGAAAAACCTGGTTTCGGTGCGCTTGCTCGATGCCATAGGCGTCCACTATGCGCATGAATATGTGACTCGATTCGGCTTCACGTCGCAGCAGGTGCCCGAAAACCTCTCCATGGCGCT
>JBBSVJ010000323.1:0-2776 GCA_038233665.1 Lysobacterales bacterium | reverse complement strand
GTGATTTCAGCGCGGCACGCGAGCATCTGTGCACGGCCTGCGCGCTGCCCGGTGCCGAGCACGGCATGCGCGTCTGGGCAGCGGTAGCCTGCCAGGCCAGCGCCGACGATGATACCGCCAGCATGTTGATTCAGGATTGGAAATCGTGGTCGCCCATATCCGAAGAGGCACAGCTTGAACTCGGCTGGCTGCTGATCCAGTTGGGCGACACGGATGGCGGACACGCGATGCTGGCGGGCGAGTTTCAGGATGCCAATCTGCGCACGCGTGCGCTGGCACGTAGAGTTCTTGCCCTTGAGCGCGTGAATCGAGTCAGCGAGGCGCGTGAGTTGTTATCACGCATGCGCAATCCCACACAGATTACCGATCGTCAGGCGCGTATGGAAACCTTGCAGGCGATGGCGATCATCGCTACGCGCTCCAAGGAGCATGCCGCAGCGCGCGAATTTTACAGCGAGGCACTGTCGCTTGATTTGCCGTTGCGCTATCAGCGGTCTTTGAACTTCGGCCTAGCCCGGGCATGCGATCAACTCGATGATTCCACCGCCGCGATGGAGGCTTTGAGCAACGCCCATCGCGCGCTCGATGTCCCTGAAACTGCACGGACTCAGCGGTCGGATACCGGCTTGTTGACCCTGCTCGATGCGCAAAAAGCATTTTCAGGCTCAATCACTACAGCATCCGAACACGCATCTGAAAAAACATCGTCGCCGATATTCCTCGTGGGATTCCCTCGATCAGGCACCACCTTGCTTGAACAGATGCTCGCTGCGCACGCAGCGCTCGTATCGAGCGATGAGCAACCGATGGTTCAACGTATGCTGGCCGATCTTGCTCAGCGCGGCACGGCATATCCGCAAGCGTTGGGGAGCCTGGTTGAAGCTGATCGCGAAAGGTTGCGCGAGATATATTTCAAGGAGCTTGCCCAAACGGTGACCCTGGGCGCTTCGCAGCGCTTGGTTGACAAGCAGCCACTCAATTTTCTCGCCTTGCCGTTGATTCGCTTTGTGTTCCCCGAGGCCCCGATCATTTTCTGCCAGCGCCATCCGTGTGACTCACTTTTAAGCAGTTACATGCAGAATTTCCGCGATCCAACACTGGCCAAGGTGTGCTCGAGCCTGCAGGGGATCGCCGACCTCTACGTGCGCCTGACCGAGCGCTGGATCAGCGATTCCGCTAAATTTCCCTCATCGATACTCTATTGCCGCTACGAAGATCTGATTGCTGACGCGGACAGGCAGTTTCGTCGTATCGGTGATTTTCTAGGGCTTGACGATGTTTCGGCGATGCACGATTTTGACAAGGCCGCCGCCGCGCGTGGTTTCATCGGTACGCCAAGTTATTCGCAAGTGGTCGAAGGTTTGAACACCGATGCGCAAGGCCGCTGGAAACGTTACAGCGAATATATCGATCCGCTCTTGCCCACTTTGAAACCTGTTCTGGAGCATTGGGGTTATGACGCCTGAAGCTGATCCATCCGTATCGCTGCCGCTGGCTGGTTTAAACCACTATGTGCGTTGGTATGACAACGCACTCACGGCCGAGTTTTGCCAACAATTGATCGACGGTTTTGAGCAGATGAGTGGGGCCCACGCACAAAACGGACGCGGTGTCCGTGCTGGCTTGGAAGGGAGTAAATGGACCGAACTCAATTTGAGCCAATTCGCCGATGAGGCAATGAAAGGATTTTTCATCAGCCAGATGGACGACTATCTGGCGCGATACAACGAGGAAATCGGACTCGGCTTGCCGGTGCCTCCTTCAAGCCGCATGGCTGACCTCTACTTCAAGCGCTACGCAGCCAATCAGGATGAAGGCTTTCAGCCACACTTTGATGCGATCTACGAGAAATCGGATCGCTACATGGTTTTCCTCTGGTACTTGAACGATGTCGTCGAAGGCGGCGAAACCCGCTTTACCGATCTCGATGTAAACGTGCAGGCACGCGCCGGTCGATTGCTGATGTTTCCACCATTCTGGATGTATCAGCATGCAGGCATGCCGCCGATCTCAAACGCAAAATATATTATTTCAACCTATTTGTTGTTCGAGAAAACACACGACCTTTCGCTGAACAAGGTTCCCTGATGGCGGGCCCTGTGTTTGATCGACAAGTCGCGCAATGAATTCACCATTCGACGCTGAAACCACCAACGCCATCGCCCGCGATGCCGGTGCCTTTGCGTACCAAATCGATCTTATCCAGCGTCGTGCGCTGTTTCTTCGACTCGGCCAGGATGATCTTCGCGCGGCTTCGTTTCTTGATGAACGACTCGGCACTCAAGGTCGCGATGGATTCTGGTTGCCGCTGGATTCGCTCAAGCAGGTGGCCGCAGCGATCCCCTCGCCAGTAGCGCCCGCGTATATCTTTCATATCGGTCACTGCGGCTCGACGTTGCTGAGTCGGATGCTGGAGCAGTTCGGCAACGCGCTGGCATTGCGCGAGCCGATGGCGCTGCGTGGTCTCGCGACAGCCGGCGGTGAGCTGGAGTCACCCTTAAGTCGGCTATCAATCGCAGAGTGGGATGAACTCCTGCTCGCATTCGCCAGGCTTTTCGGTCGACCGTTTTCCGCGGACCAGCGAATAATCATCAAAGCCACCAGCAGCTGCAACAACCTGATCGAGCCGCTGCTCATCGCGCCGGGAGATGCGCGAGCCGTTCTCCTTCACATTCCGCTTGAGAGTTATCTCGCGACCATGTTGAAGGGGCAGGGTGGTGGACTGGATGCGCTGATCAGCGCGCCTGCGCGTTTGCAGTACCTGCACTCACGTCTG
>JBBSVJ010000322.1:0-2783 GCA_038233665.1 Lysobacterales bacterium | reverse complement strand
CCCACTATTTGCCCTCCAGTCAAATCCGCAAGCGAAACGCCTGGCTCGAGGATTCACGCGTATGGATTTCAACGGAAATAGTCCACGAATCGGCTTCCCTGCCCCATCAAGTTGCGCTGTGGAAGCATTCCTGACCAATTGCGAGCAACGAAGACATCGGCGAATGCCGAATCAGGTCGAAACTGATTTCGCACGGCTCCGAATCAAGTCGGTCGAAGTCGCATCAGTGACTCCGCACTGCCAATCCCCTTCAGCCAGCTCTGACCGATCGCGGCGGCTTTGGCGATCAGTGATTGCGCGCTGCCGATGGCGCGCCAATAGCGGGTTTCGGTGCCGAGTACCTGCGTGCTCCATTGCCGCTCGGTCACTCCAAGCTTGCGCAGAATAGTCGGCTCGCTAGCGTCGATCACACCGCGCTTGTCGGCGCGCGTTAGCCGGGCCGTCCACTCAATCACTTCCAGATAGTCGGCCACAGTGAGCGGCTTTTAACAGCCGAATGGCTGGTCAAGCGTTGGACTCGACAGGCTTGGGCGAATGCAGGTCAGCAATTGTGCTGCATCTTGCGTATCACTCGTGATCTTTGCAATACGGCGAAGGCGCTGGTGTGGGATGAGGCTTCGAGATTTTCGGCCATGCCGGCGCGAATCGGATTCAAGTCGACATAGCTCATGCAAGTGAGCACGGCGGCGTCATCGAGCAAGGCCTGACATTTGTAGCGACCTTGACTCACATGGATGTGAGGAATGCAGGATTTGCAGGACGCGAAATCCCGCCCCAGAAACGACCCGTGCAAGCATTTTCGCGATTGGCGCGTCGGGCGATCGGTTCGTTGAGACTGCGCATGAACCAGGCAAGACTGCCCAATCGTTGCCGGCAGACCTCCAGCCGCTCGGCATTGCCGAGCAAATTCTGCTCCTTGGTTTCGCAAGCAAGAGAATCGATCTGACCATCGACGGTTGCCGGAAACAACCGGGCCCATCGCGATGCAACTTCCTCGGGCATCCACTCGATTGCAGCACTTGGGTCGATCCGCACTACGACATGCACGTGATTGCTCATCACCGCATAAGCGTAGATGCCTACGGCAAATATCTCCGCGAGTTCCAGCAGTCGCCCTTCAACCCACTCGCGCCGGTGCTCGTAAGACTTTCCGTCGTACGGATCGATTCCGCACAACCAGGCCCGCCGCACGCACCGGGATATGCAGTGGTAGTACCCAGGTGACTCGGAATCAACCAAAAGGCTGCGCGCGGTAGTCATGTGGAGAGCATGACGACGCAAGGGCGGTGCGTCTGTAGGAAATCTCTGACAGGTAACGTAGGATTCTGTCGGGAATGTGGATGTCCCAGTCTTCGTCACAGTCTTCGTCCCAATCTAGACGGTTGCCGCCGCAAGGATCGATTCATGTTTTTCGCAGCACTTTTCACTACGCTTTTGGTAGCTTTTGTAGAGTCGATTAGCACGGCATTCCACGCGACGTTAGCGGCCGCATTTGTCGCCCTGCTAATTGGCTGGCGCTGGAAAAAAAAAGCGGGATGGGCCAAGTCACGAAAGGTGCTCCCGCTGGTCGGTGGCGTTGTGATGGTGGGGTTAGTAACCCTCTTGATCAACATGTATCTCTATATCGATACGGAGTTCGCGCGTTCGGATGAGATTGCTGTAAAAACTTTGGAAATCGAAAACGTCCTGGCGCATGAGGATCGAGGAGACCGATATACGCTGGCAAAGACGATTGTCGAAGGCGGTACGACCGAGACCATTCGCAAGTATCTGGGAGCAGCTGTATTGAACTCCTTCAGAAACGCCGTAGAAGGAGAGAAACGCTTCAGTGACTCCGACCTTCATATGATCGCCTCCCTGCTCAACAAGGTTACCCCGAGCCCCACTGGTACACGCTCTTGCAAGCCTTACTTTTCCAGCCTTTACATCATGCAGACCGGGCCAGCCGATGTGGCCCATGTTCTCAGCGAATATCCGGATTCAGCATTCCCCTGCTTGGGTAAAATGGAATATTTATTTCTGGCTCGCCTGCGCTGCGCGAGCGCAGGCGGATGGCACGCGCAATGCGCATCGATGCTTCCAAGGCAACAACTCATGGACCTGCGCAATGCGTCAAGCAGCAATATCGAGCTTCGCAAGGCATTAGATGCCTTGCTGATAGAAACCTACGGCAACGAAGACTAAGGTGGCGCGGTAGAGAGGACAATGGGACGATTTCGGGGACACTCACTATTTCGCAACAACTGGCAGCAACTGGCGGGCAGCAACGGAGACACCCACTATTCGGCCTTGCTGCATGCAATTGATGTAGTTACAATAATCCATGCGTATCAGCTACGATCCTGACAAGCGTCAAAAGACCTTGGATGAGCGCGGCCTCGACTTCAAATACGCCCCTTTGGTCTTTTCCGGACTGACGTTCGAAATGGAAGACGACCGCCAGGACTATGGTGAAACACGCATCATCCGCTTCGGCTATTTGCGTGATCGATTGGTCGTGATTGGCGATACGCCGCGAGATGCAGTCCGACATATCTTCAGCATGAGAAAGGTCAATGAACGTGAGCAAGCAAAGATCGCCCCGATCCTTGAAGTCTGACCTCAAGCGGGTCGACTCGCACAAGATCGAGGCGAGTGAGTACAAAGAGCTTCCGGAACTTTCGGATGCCATGCTGGAGCGTGGAACCGTCAAGCGCGCGGGCCGACCGGTCGCTGCCAACCCCCGTCGTCAGGTCACCATTCGACTTCCCGAAACGGTGCTTGCTGCCTGGAAAGCCACCGGT
>JBBSVJ010000321.1:0-2793 GCA_038233665.1 Lysobacterales bacterium | reverse complement strand
GATTCCATCAGCAAGATCGAACCGACAATCGTGCCTGCCTTGGTCGGATTCGTCCAGCGCTGTGAGGTCACAACCAACCCATCCGCGATCATCCAAAGGACCAGCCGCCAATGGCGATCTGCAGGAATACTTAGCGACACGGTCAGGCTGCCGAACGCCAACACCATGGCCTCGACGAATCGTTTGGCCATGTCGAACAGACTGGCGACCATCGCCGCGAATACCGTTTCATCGCCACCAAGCAACCCGCACGAGCGCGGCGCCGGCCGCCGAGAGAAAGAGCCAGAGTGCGTTAAGCGAGTGCCGCGGCTAACGTTCGACCGTCGATGAGGCCAAGGATCTCCTGGTTCTCAGCGCCACGGCCGTGCATGCAGACATCCGCGGTGCTCAGTCTCAGCGTTCAGTCGTTACCCAGCAGCTCTTCGACGTGGGCACTGATCTCGGCGACCTTGCTAGCATCGAGACTCTTGCGCAGGAGGCGGCGAAACTCCGACATATGCTCGCGCAAGGCTTCGGGTGAGTTGCTTTTTTCGATCTTCTGGCCGAACAGAAACGCACGAAATCCGACTTTGGCGCTCAGCGTTTGGCTCATGTATTCGCGCGCCTGGACCAGACCGCGAGCGGGGGCTTTCGCTGCAGCGGGTGGCGGCGTCGGTCGCGAGACAGGTCGGGTTTCCTCCGCAGTATCAAGCGTGACGGCCGGCTTGGCGTTTGAGGCCAGATCAGGCGGCGGGGCCGTAATCACCTGATCGTGCTCGAGCGCATGATCCAAGCCATCAAACTCGATCAGGCCTGAACTCAACAACTCCTTGAGCAGGCTGTCGATATCGCTGATCGCGACAAACTGCTTGCGGATACTTTCGACCGAGCGCTCGCCATTGATCGAAATCAGGACCATGCGCTGGCGCGCGCCAATTTTCAGCTTGCGCTGATCAATTTCGAGTCGGCCGGATTCAGTTTTGGCCGGAATGGCGCTATCGAGCATGTGTTTTTCCTCGTTTCCCCGATCGGCATATTAGCAGCCAGACCGCATTATTCATGAATCATCAACGCTTCGCTTATCCCTGTACCCCGCCCGCTATGACGCCGGTTTGGGTAACGTCTCCACTGGCACCTCGATCACGGCAATCCATGGATTCCCCCGTTCTACCCGATCATCAGGCGGTTGATTGAAGCCTCCCGGTCAGATCATCGAATCGCCCCAAAGAAGCGTGCTCGACAGTCAGTGAAAGATTGAGACATCGGCACGTTCACTCAGCTGCGCGGCGCTTCCGCCTCCTGGTCAGTCAATTCGAAGCGGTAGCCGACGCCATACACGGCGGTAATCGGATCGATCCCCATTTCCAGCAGCTTTTTTCTCAGATTCTTGACATGGCTGTCGACGGTTCGATCACTGACGATGCGGTGATCTGCATAAAGCGCGCCAATCAACTGTCCACGCGAGAAGACTCGCCCCGGTTGGCTGGCCAATTTGCCGAGCAGGCGAAATTCGACCGGGGTCAGCGACAGTGGGTTCCCATGCACGCGAGCCTCGAAACGGTCTTCATCGACGATAACCGCCTGAGCTGCCGAATTTTCCTGCCCTCGCCCGCGACGCAGCACTGCTCGGACTCGGGCGACCACTTCGCGCGGACTGAAAGGCTTGCAGATGTAATCGTCGGCTCCGAGTTCGAGGCCAAGCAGGCGGTCGATTTCATCGACGCGAGCGGTCAGCATGAGGATCGGTATGTCGGAGAAGGCACGCACTTGGCGACACAAGGTCAGGCCATCGATGCCAGGCAAGTTGAGATCGAGCAAAATCGCGGCGGGCGAGTGTTTGCGGATCCACGCGATTGCGTCGTTGCCGGTGGCGAGAATGCTGGCCTGAAACCCAGCAGCGATCAGATAGTCGCTCAACAATGCCGAAAGTTTCGGCTCGTCCTCAATGATCAGAATATGCGCAGAGTCGTTCATCAAAGACCCGGATTGCGGGGAAAGTGAATTTCAACTCGCAGACCACCGAGCGCAGAGGGTTTGGCGTCAATCCGACCATCGTGTGCGAGCACGATCGCACGACCGATAGCAAGGCCAAGACCTGCCCCGCCGGCGGCGCGATTGCGCGAGGATTCAACCCGATAGAGACGCTCAAACAACAGGCCGAGTGCGTCTGCCGGCACGCCAGGCGTGCTGTCTTCAATGACCAACTGAACTTCGTTCGAAGCGTTGCGAAGTAGAAGCCGGACGCGCCCAGGCGCGTCGGTATAGCGACGCGCATTGACCAGCAGATTGTCGATGAGCTGGCTGATTCTTCTTGGATCGGCGCGGATCTCGGATACGGACTCGAAATCGGATTCCAGCGTCAACCCTGCTGCCGTGAACATCGGCCGTTGGGTATCCATTGATTCACTGATCAGCTCGGCGAGATCGAGCGCTTGGAACCGGTATTCGAGCGCACCCGCATCTGCCAGCGACAACAAATAAAGATCTTCAATCAGCGCGCCCATACGCTCGCATTCGGCGTACAGCGAGTTCAACGCCTGCGGTGTCGCGCTACGCACGCCATCCTGCAAGGCCTGTATTTCGCCACGCAGGATGGTCAATGGCGTGCGCAGTTCATGGGCGATATCGGCGCCCCAGCGCCGCCGGGCCTGACGATGCTGTTCAAGCGTGCCGGCAAGGTGGTTGAAATCACGCGCCAACGCGCCGAGTTCGTCACCGCGTCGATCACCCATGCGGCGCGCGTAGTCGCCAGCGGCGAGGGCGCGTGTTCCTGCTGCCAGCTCGCGAATCGGGGTCAGCAGCCAGCGCGCGAGG
>JBBSVJ010000320.1:0-2797 GCA_038233665.1 Lysobacterales bacterium | reverse complement strand
GAATTTCATCGCCGCGATATTGGCCATCGTGCGCTACAGCATCCAAGCTGATTCGCATCTGCCTGATCTTTTTTCCCAGGCGTTCGCCAGAGCCGATTCATTCGACCCAGAGCAATGCGCTGGAGCACATGGAGGCGAGGTCTGCCTCAAAGGGCCAAGCGCAAGCGCAGATGGTTCTCACCTCGTCGATATTGATAGGTGAACTCGCGGGTCATCGCGCGCACCATGGCGATGCCAACGCCGCCGATATTCGCCGCCGCAACGGTAGTCGGCAGGTGCGCCTCGGCGATCACCGTGGGGTCAAAGGCAATCGCGCAATAGCGCAGCCGCGCGATCAGTTCATCATCCTTGCAGTGCAGCCGGACATGCACCGGTCCGCGAACGGCTTGCGCGTGCATCACCACATTGGCGAGTAATTCATCAAGCACCGTTGCCAATGATTGACGCACGGTTTCATTGATGCCCGCCGCATCGAGATCCTGTTCCATGCAATCAGAAAAGCGACCGATCGCCGCATTTTTCGTCGCCACACGGTAGCGCCAGCGGCGCACGCCACGTGGTGATTTGGTAGTTCGCTCGTTCCACTCCGCCATGCGCGCTCCCCTTGCCGGGATCATCGTGGACGAAGCGGATCGATCAGGCAAATCCTCGCGGCGTTCGATGCATTCCCGAGCAACGTATTTCTTGTCCGAATTGACAATCGCTGTATTTGTCTCAGCGGATCTTGTCGCGCCGAATCCGAAGCGAACCCGTCTGCGGCCCCCTGACCTCTGCTAGATTGCGACCGTCAATCCAGAATGATCGGGAACATGTCCGAACACAGTCAGTTCACCTTGCTCGGCAAGCGCCGATTCGCACCATTCTTCACCACCCAGGCTTTGGGTGCGTTCAACGACAACGCATTCCGCCAAGGCATGATCGTTCTGATCGGGTTTCATCTCGGTTTGACGATTGAGGCGGTCAGTTTCTACGCGATGATTGCGCCGGCGATCTTTATCCTGCCGTTTTTCCTTTTTTCTGCAAGTGCGGGCCAGATCGCCGAGAAATTCGAGAAATCCCGGCTGATTCGCTACGTGAAGCTATTCGAGATTGGCGCGATGCTGGTGGCGGTATACGCGTTTCACGCGCACCAAGTTTGGTTGTTGTTTGTCGTGCTGTTCCTCATGGGTTTGCATTCGACCGTATTCGGCCCGATCAAGTACGCGATCCTGCCGCAAGCGCTAAAGCCTGAAGAGCTTGTTGGCGGCAACGGCCTGGTCGAGATGGGGACGTCGATGTCAGTGCTGATCGGCATGATGGCCGGTGGCTCGCTGATGGCGCTCGGCGATTTCGGCGCGACAGCGGCATCCATTCTGGTTGTCGGCGTTGCGATTGTCGGCTATTGGGTCAGTCGCTCGATTCCATTGGCTCCGGCCTCCGCTCCCAATCTCAAGTTCAACTGGAATCCGGCCAGCGAAACGGTTCGCGTCATGCGCTACGTGGTCAAGGACCGCACGATCTTCAACGCGATCCTTGGTATCTCGTGGTTCTGGTTTTTCGGCACCGTATTCACCGCGCAATTGCCGGGTTACACGCAAACCTATCTCGGTGGCGGTGAGGGCGTGCTCAATCTGACCCTGGCTTTGTTCTCGGTCGGTGTCGGTATTGGGTCGTTGCTGTGTGAGCGCTTGTCCGGGCACAAGGTCGAGATAGGATTGGTGCCGTTTGGCTCAATCGGAATGACCGTGTTTGCCGTCGATCTGTATTTTGCGCGTCCGCATCTGGCCAGCGTGCATGGCTTGAGCGCACGCGAATTCCTGTTTGCTGCTGGCAGCATCCACATCGTCATCGACCTCATTCTGATCGGTCTCTTTGCCGGACTTTTCATCGTGCCGTTGTTTGCTCTGGTGCAAAGCCGAACGGCACGCAGTGAACTGTCGCGGGTGATTGCCGGCAACAATATTCTCAATGCCTTGTTCATGGTGGTATCGGCGGGGCTGGGACTGGGGCTGACCGCCCTCGGCTTGAGCATCCCGCAGATTTTCCTTTGCGTGGCCGTACTCAATGCGCTGGTGGCGATCTACATCTACACCCTGGTGCCCGAGTTCCTCATGCGATTTCTGTCATGGATTCTGGTCAACACGTTGTACCGGATACGCAACGAAGGTCTCGATCATGTGCCCGAGGAGGGTCCTGCACTGCTGGTTTGCAACCATGTCAGTTTCATGGATGCGTTGATTATCGCCGGCAGCGTGCGACGTCCAGCGCGCTTCGTCATGTATTACAAGATTTTCAATATTCCGATTCTGAGTTTCATTTTCCGTACTGCCAAAGCCATTCCGATTGCGCCTGGGAAAGAAGATCCCGCACTTCTCGAAAAAGCCTTTGACGAGATCGATCAGGCCCTGGCGGAAGGCGAAATCGTGTGCATTTTCCCCGAGGGCGGCTTGACCTCGGATGGCGAGATCGGGACGTTCCGAAACGGCGTCGAGCGCATTCTTGCGCGCCGCGCCGTGCCAATCGTGCCAATGGCGATTCGTGGGCTGTGGGGAAGCATCTTCAGTCGTCGTGACAGCAAGCCCGGACGTATGCGCCTGCCTCGCCGATTCTGGTCACGTATCGTGCTTGCCGTCGGTGAGCCGGTCGCGCCAGCGGAGGCGAGTGCGGAACTGCTTGAGCAGCGCGTAAAGGAGATTCGCGGCAGTTGGGCCTGACGCCTTGAGCGCTGGGGGTGTCAGTTGACCCATCCTGGCGTCCAGCGTTGCCGAATCTGATCGGCAACACTGGCGGCCTCGCGCAGCGCTGGTATCAGTCTGGG
>JBBSVJ010000319.1:0-2804 GCA_038233665.1 Lysobacterales bacterium | reverse complement strand
GATGATCTCGAACTCGCCGTTGATTTTACTCAATGATCTGGTAGCAAGCGCCAACCGCAATCTGCCTCCAGGCGCACAAAGTATTGATCCGTTTCCATTGTTTGCCATCGCCCCGATCGGCATACCCCTGTTGATTGTGGGTCTCGCCTACTTCGCCTTCCTGACGCCGCGCCTGTGGCCCAGCGACGAAGAAAAGCAAAAAGTGACACCGGGTCGCACCGAAACTTATTTTGCAGAAATGTACGGAATCGACGGCGAAGTCCTGGAGTTGACTGTCACCGCCGAAAGTCCGATGGTCGGCATGAGTGTGAGCGAGGCCGAGCGCTTGCACGGCGCACCGTTGATCCTGGCCCTCAAAACCGGCCAGGAAGCTCGTCTCGCGCCGCCGGGCGATCAGATGATCTGGGTTGGCAGCGTGCTTGGCGTACTCGGCAAGCGTGAGGAAATCAGCACCTTCGCCAACAATCAATTGTGCAAGACACAATCGCGGCTGCGCAATTTCGGTGACATGTTCAATCCAACCCGCGCCGGTATTTCGGAAGCCGTCATTGCGCCGAACTCGCGCTGGATCAAGCAGGAGGTTGGCGATTTGCGCCTGCGCAAGCGTTTCGGCATCAGCGTGCTCGCTGTCACCCGTGGTGATCAGGTATTCCGCGAAGATGTGCGTGAGGTCAGTCTTCGCCCAGGTGACACCTTGGTTCTGCACAGCCTCTGGCGAGATTTGACCCTGGCCGCCGAGTCGCGCGATTTCGTCGTCGTCACCGACTTCCCCCAGGAGGAACAGCGCCCGAGCAAGATTTGGCATGCCGTGTTCTTTTTCGCCCTGGCCATGTGTCTCGGCTTGTTCACCGAACTCAAACTCGCGGTAGCGATGCTGGTCGGCGCAGTAGGCATGCTGCTTGCCGGCGTATTGAGCATGGATGAGGCCTACAACGCGATCAACTGGAAGACGATCTTCATTCTTGCGTGTCTGATTCCGCTCGGCGGGGCCATGGACTCAACAGGCACTGCCGCCTGGATCGCCCAGGAAGTGATGGTCTATTTCGGCGGTTTGCCGCAATGGGCAATCCAGGCGCTTATTGCGGTACTCGCACTGGGTTTCTCGCAAGTGATTTCGAACGTGGGTGCGGCAGTCATGATGGTGCCGATGGCGATCAATATCGCGCTCGCCTCGGGTGGCAATCCTGCCGCCTATGCGCTGATCGTTGCGATCTCAACCTCAAATACGTTCTTGCTACCCAGCGCAAACCCGGTACTGCTGGTTGTCGCCGGCCCCGGTGGGTACCGTACGCGCGACTTTCTCCGCGTCGGATTGCCACTTACGGCGCTGATTCTGGTCACCATGCTGATCGCGGTCAACGTGGTTTATAACGGCAAGTGAAGCGTTCGATGTTGACTTGCGACAGTCGGCAAGCAACCAACTGCTGCCCCAGTTTCGCCTCACGATCAACCTTGCTTCGCATTTTAAGTTTGCTGGGCAAACTCTAACGGCAACCCGTCAATTGGAGCCGCCCGCAAGGACAATCGTGTGAGCTACAGTCGCTTGGTCGGGGTCGACCTTCAGTGCGACGCTCGCGCCAGATCCGCTGCGGCAAAAACGGGTTCCCGTGGATGGCTGGCAGAAATCCTCTGCACCTTGAAAATGTTCTGCTAGCGCCTGCGCTTGTTCGGCAGCAGATTTTTCCGATGCCGCTTTGACGGCATCGAAACCGCGTCCTGGTCGACAAACATGAGAGCCGATGGGTGGCGTACACGGACCGCCTGCATCACTGCGGGCAACATAGGATTTGCTGACAAACTCGAACTTCTGACGAAATTTCTCGCCCCCGGGATTACTCACGCTAAGCGGATCGAATTTCCAAAGTTGCAAAGCTTTCCGCGCAGCGAAAGCAAACGCCCCCTGTGCGTCCCCTGCTGCAACCCGGATATTGCGCACATTGCCGCGACGGTCGATGGTGAATTCAAAATCGACATTCGAGTGCTGCGAACCGGATCCGCTTTCGGGATAGTCCGGCGAGATCTGTCGAACCAGCCGCGGCCTTGGATCTGATTTCTCAACTGTTTGTGGTGCTTGAATTTCAGCAGGAAGCAAGGCGAGAGGCATGACATCCACTCGCATTGGAGCAATGGTATCGGTGGATATTTCCGAGACAACGGGTGTAGCAACCCGTTCGACAGTGCGACTGGTGGCCGCAGTCACCAGATCACTTGCTCCGCGCACGCGATCGGGAGTTCCAACTTCTTGCGTTGAATCCTTGGCCAAGAATGGCGAGGCGGCAAAGCGCAATGGCGAAGTCGCATCAACAATCTTCTCCAGACCAAGCAGTGGCTTGAATGGCGCAGTTTCGATCTGAATCACACTTGCCGAGGCGACAGCGGGATCATCGACTTTCGATGGCGTCACCAACAAGGCGCTCGCAATCACGATGCTGCACACAGCGACCGTCAGCCAGATTCCCGGTTGCGAACGTCGCTCACCGTCATCGTGCGATTTCGATCCGACGATCCGGCGCACCCGATCCAGCAACTTGCCTCCCGATGCGGATACGGCAAGTTGCGGATTGAGCTGGCGCACGCTCTCCAGCGCAGCCAGGGTGCGTGCGTATTCCTGCGGCTCGCTGTCGGTCAATCGAAGTACCAGATTGTCACAGCAGACTTCGCGCTCGTGGCGCACCTCGCGCGAGATCCAATGCACCACGGGGTGATAAAACAACAAAGTCTCGATCACTGCCTGACCGAGATTGACCAGATGATCGTAGCGACGCAGGTGGCCAAGTTCGTGAGCGAGGCTGAGCTCAAGTTGT
>JBBSVJ010000318.1:0-2871 GCA_038233665.1 Lysobacterales bacterium | reverse complement strand
CGAGCTCGGCGTGACTCTGTCGCCGGATGGCGGCAGCGCCGCGTTTTTGTCCGACGCCAGTGGCGAGTACGAAATCTATGTGCAGAAACTCGCCGACGGTGTTGCCAAGCGATTGACGCACGATGGCGGCATCTGGCGATTCGCGCCGATCTTTTCGCCGGACGGTCGTCATCTCGCTTATGCCGACAAGCGCCAGCGTTTGCGTATCGTCGATGTTGACAGCGGCGTGACCCGCGATGTCGACAGCAGTCATCACGAGGACATCACCGAATACCGCTGGTCGCCGGATAGTCGATGGCTGGCGTATACGCTGGAGAATGACGCCGGACTCGGCCAGATATGGATGTATTCGCTCAAGCAGGGCTCGCGAACGGCGGTGACCGAAGCGACCTCGAGTGCGTTCAGCCCCGCGTTCGATCCAGATGGCCGCTGGATGTACTTTTTTTCCAATCGTGACTACCAATTGCAGTTCAGCGCTTACGAGCAGAACTATCTGTATACCGATGCCACGCGCATCTATGCGCTCAGTCTCGCCGCCGATGGCCCGTTTCTCTATCAAGACGAGAATACGGGCGCGAAAGCTGCCGACATGCATTCGCTGACTGATGATTCGGGTGGCATGCGCGTCGATCTGGATGGAATGATCGGTCGCGAACAAGCACTCAAGGCGGAAAACGGTAATTACCAGAATTTGCAGGCCAGCGCCGATGCGGTTTTCTACGCTTCTTCGGCTGGAGGGCGAGATCGAGGGCACGTCGAGTTGCACAAGCTCGGCCTTGATGCCGACAAAGACGTTCGCATTGCCGGCGGTCTCAATGACTACCGTCTGGCGGCCGACGGCGAGCACGTCGTGGTCCGTTTCGACGATAAATTTGCACGACTAAAGACCAAGGCGGACCAGGATCCGCTCAAGAGCGTTCTGAATCTTTCCCAGCTCAAGATAATGGTCGATCCTCCGCACGAATGGCAGCAGGAATTTGTCGACGCCTGGCGCATCCTGCGTGACTGGTTCTACGACCCCGGCATGCATGGCGGCATTGAGCGCTGGAATGCGGTTCGCGCGCGCTACGAGCCGCTGGTCGCCTACGTTGCCACGCGTCAGGATCTCGACTACCTGCTGCAGGAGCTGGCCGGAGAAGTGCAATCCGGACATGTCTACGTGCAGCAAGGTGATCAACCGAAAGTCGAACGCACTCCGGGCGGTCTGCTCGGTGCGGAAATCGCGGCCGATCCATCCGGCTATTTCCGTATTGCGAAAATCTTTGCCGGCAAGGACTGGGATGAGCGCAGTCGCTCACCGCTAGCCGCCCCCGGGATCAAGGTTGGTGAGGGTGAGTTCATCATCGCGGTTGATGGTGTCGACGCGCGAACCGTCAAGAATTTCTATCAATTGTTGCAGGGAAAGGGCGGTCAGAAAGTCGATTTGATGGTCAAGACCAAGGCGCAGGCCAAGGGTGCTCGCACGCTGCGTGTTGAGACGCTGACCTCCGAGTTGGATCTGCGCTATGCCGATTGGGTCGTCGCGCGACGGGCGCTGGTTGATCGGCTTTCAAACGGACGTATCGGCTATATCCATGTACCGAATACTGCGGTCGATGGCAATCGCGAATTGTTCCGCGGCATGCTCGCCTATGCCAACAAGGATGCGTTGATCATCGATGATCGCTACAACGGCGGCGGTTTCATTCCAGATCGCATGATCGAGTTGCTCGCGCGCAAGCCGCTCAACTACTGGAAGCGACGCGGTCTGGATCCCCAGGCCACGCCGTTGCTTTCGCACAACGGCCCCAAGGCAATGCTGATCAATGGCCTGGCCAGTTCCGGTGGCGATGCGTTGCCGTACTACTTTCACAAGCTCGGGCTCGGCAAGTTGATCGGTACGCGCACCTGGGGTGGATTGATCGGAATCTCTGGCAATCCGTCGCTGGCAGATGGTGGCGTCATCCTCGCGGCGACTTTTCGATTCATGGATACCGATGGCAACTGGGCGGTCGAGAATGAAGGCGTCAGTCCGGATATCGAGGTCATTGACCGACCCGAACTGCTCGCAGCCGGTCGCGATCCGAGTGTGGAAAAGGCGGTCGAGGAGTTGCTTGCCGAGCTTGCTGCGCATCCGCCGAAAAAGGTCGTCGCGCCACCCGCGCCGACAGATTTCGGCACGCAACGGCGATAACCCGGATTCACAAGCTGCGTTATCCTCGCAGGCCGACCGATCAGGAGAGTGTGCCGATGCAGTGTTTCGTCTACAAAAGCCTGCGCAGGGCTGAAACTTATGTGTACTTGCGCGCCGCCGATACGATGGATGTTCTTCCCGCCGCAATGGCTGAGCAGCTTGGCAATCTGGCTTTTGTCATTGAGATCGAGCTGGCTCCGACGCGCAAGCTGGCTCGTGAGAACGTTGAGGAAGTCATGATCAATCTGGCCGCGCAGGGTTATCACTTGCAGTTCCCACCCACGACACACGTTGTTGAAGCCGACTGACGTGCCGGTTTGCGGCACCGATCAAATATCCAATCCCCGTGCAGCGACGCCTCACGTCGATATACTGGATCCAGTGCCGCATCTGCGGCGGCCGGTCTGACCATGCTGCCTGATCCGAACAATACCGCTGATCACTCGCCTTCCGTGCCAGTCCGGGTGGCGCGCTTCCTGCCCGCGTTGCTGGTTTTCGCTGGCGCAGTTGTACTGACGGACCCGCTCGTCCTGATCATTCTTCTGATCGGTGCTGCGCTGATGATGACAGCGGTTTGCTCCGGCATCGGCTTTGCCATGGACGGTCGCTTTGCGCGCAGCATCGCGCGACGCGGCTTGGCCTGTTTACTCGCCCTGACCTTGTTCACGGTTTTCATTGCGACATTGTTGGCGGTGCCT
>JBBSVJ010000317.1:0-2901 GCA_038233665.1 Lysobacterales bacterium | reverse complement strand
AGCGGAGCAAATAGGAAGCAAAAGCCTGATCGATGCGAAGATTCGTGTTCGATCAGTCAGCTCTACTTGCCGACGCAAAAGTCGGCGAAGATCCGGCCAAGGAGATCGTCGCTGCTGACAGTGCCGGTGATTTCACCGAGGACATGTTGGACCTGGCGCAACTCCTCCGCTGCCAATTCACCCGCGCGTTGTTCGCAAAGTGCAAATCGTGCGGAACTCAGGTGGTCACTCGCGGTTTCAAGTGCCTGAACATGACGGGCGCGCGCACTGAAAGCCCCATCGCTGCCCTCACCGTAACCGGCGGCGTCCCGCAGCTCGGTGGTGATCAGTTCGATTCCTGTTCCCGTTTTTGCCGACAACCACAGATGCGGCACCTCATCGATCAGCTGGCGACGCGAGTGATTGGAAGCGAGATCAATCTTGTTGTGGATGACGATGCGTGCTCGGCTTGGCGGTAAATGCTCAAGTAGTTTGAGATCGCTGTCGAGATGCTCGTCGCTGCTGACCAGAATAACCAGATCGGCGCGGTCGAGTTCATTGCGTGCGCGTTTGATGCCCTCTATTTCAACACGGTCTTGCGACTCGCGAAGACCAGCGGTGTCGACCAAGGTGATCGCAATGCCATCGAGGTCGATGGTTTCACGCAAGAGATCGCGCGTGGTGCCTGGCACTTCGGTGACGATGGCGCGCTCGCTGGCCGCCAGCGCATTGAGCAGACTGGACTTGCCGGCGTTGGGTTGGCCGACGATGACGACATGCAGTCCATCACTGAGGCGGACTCCGCGACGGCTTGCGGCGAGGAGTTCATCGAGGCTGCGGCGCAGTTCTGCAAGATCGTCGATGAGGCGCGGCGTGCTCAGAAAGTCGATCTCCTCTTCAGGGAAATCGATGGCGGCCTCAATCCAGATACGCAAGCGAATGACCGCTTCGGTCAGCGCGTGTACGCGTGCGGAGAATTCGCCATCAAGGCTGCGAACTGCCGCGCGTGCGGCGTGCTCGGAGTTGCTCGCAATCAGGTCGGCGATCGCTTCGGCTTGAGTCAGATCGATCTTGCCATTGAGAAACGCTCGCTCGGAAAACTCACCGGCTCGCGCTTGACGCGCCCCGAGTTCGATGACCCGGCGCAAGAGAAGCCCGAGCACGATCGGGCTTCCGTGGGCCTGCAATTCGAGCACATCCTCGCCAGTGAAAGAATGCGGCTCAGGGAAGGCCAGCAGCAGGCCGTGATCGAGAACGCAATCTTGAGCATCAGTGAACGTGCAGTAATGCGCGTGTCTTGGCTTCGGCTTGCGGCCGAGGAATGCGCTTGCGATGGCGAGCGCACTTGGGCCAGACAGACGAATGACGCCGATACCGCCAGCACCGGTTGCGCTGGCGATCGCGGCGATGGTATCAGCGGACTCGTTCATGGTTTATCGCGCGCCGGCCTTGAACACCGGCGCGTGCCTACCCGGCTTTCGCGGGAACCAGCGGTTTGTCGCCCGATTCGATGCGTCGAGTGATGATCCATTGCTGAAGCAATCCAAGCGCGCCGTTGACGGTCCAGTAGAGAACCAATCCTGCGGGGAAGAACGCGAACATGACCGAGAAGATCAGTGGCATGAACTTCATCATTTTCGCCTGCAGCGGATCCATGCCGGTCATCGGCATGAGGAACTGCGTGGCGAGCATGGTGGCCGCGTTGAGAATCGGCAACACGTAGTAGGGATCCGGCGCGGTCAGATTGTGGATCCACAGGATAAACGGTGCCTGGCGCAGCTCGACGCTTTCAAGCAACACCCAATACAGTCCGAGAAAAATCGGAAATTGTACGAGCATCGGCAAGCAGCCGCCGAGTGGGTTTACTTTTTCTTTCTTGTAAAGCTCCATCATGGCTTGATTGAGCTTTTGCTTGTCGTCGCCGTAACGATCCTTGAGCGCAGCCACGCGCGGCTGCATCTTGCGCATTTTGGCCATCGAGCGGTATTGCGCTTCGGACAGTTTGAAAAACACCGCCTTGATCGTCAACACCAGCAGAATGATCGCAAAGCCCCAGTTGCCGGTGAGCTTGTGATACATCGACAACAGCCAGTGCAAGGGCTCGGAGATGACCGTGAACATGCCGTAGTCAGCGGTCTTGGATAGACCAGGCGCGACGTCATCGAGCGTGCTTTGCAGCTTCGGGCCGACATACAGACGCGCGCTGAATGAACCGGCCTTGCCCGGCGCCACACTGACCGAAGGCGATTGACTGCGCACGAGGTAGCGTTCCGGCTTGCCGTCAACCTGCTTGCTGATGAACTGATCGGTCTCATCCGCCGACGGAATCCACGCGGCAAAGAAGTAATGCTGGATCAAAGCGACCCAACCACCCTTGACGCTCTTGTCGAGGGGATCCTTGGCGAACTTGTCAAAAGCCAGTTTCTGGAATTTTTCTTCTGGGCTGTACCACGCTGCGCCGATGAAACTGTAGCGCTCGGTGTTCGTGTAGCCCTTGATGCCCGAATGATCGATGATCAACGGTACGCGTTGCAGTTGGCGATATGCATTGCCGACCCAGGCGCTTGAACTCTGGTTGTCGAGTTGTTGACGCTGTTCGACAACGTAGCTG
Source organism: Lysobacterales bacterium (assembly GCA_038233665.1). Taxonomy (GTDB): domain Bacteria; phylum Pseudomonadota; class Gammaproteobacteria; order Xanthomonadales; family Rhodanobacteraceae; genus Dokdonella. The sequence continues at coordinate 311 of JBBSVJ010000317.1, read as the reverse complement.
CCGCGTTCGAAGACAAAGGTTTTGGTAACGCTGACGCCGGAACTGTCTTTCCAGGTCAATGGGACTTCGAGGCTTTTCTGTCCGTCAGCCAAGGCATACGAGCGAGCAGCCGTTTCAAAAATCGTCTCGTGATTCGGCGCCGGACTGGTCTTGCTGACCAGACCGCTTTGGGCCACGAAGAAATGCTCTGCACTCGGATCGAGCAAACGCATCGGTGCTGGCTCATTCTGCTTCAACGGATATGCCAGCAGGTCGGCGCTGATCACGCTGCCCCCGCGCGGATCGATTTCAACGCGCAGCAGATCGGTAGT
>JBBSVJ010000316.1:0-2902 GCA_038233665.1 Lysobacterales bacterium | reverse complement strand
GATGGTCGATTTCAGCAGAGTTTCGAGGTGCTTGATCTCGCCACCCTCAATGTCGACAAACACGCTGACAAGCCAGAGTACCTAAGCATTTTCTATCGTTGGCAAGATCCACTTTGGAAGCAGCAGACCCTCAGCTTGCGTGACGTGGCCAACCACCGCTAATCGCGTCCGGCGACAGGCATTCCGGCTGAAAAACTGGCTATGCCCGCAGTCCTCAATCGGTGGGCTAAGTTCTACCTCTTCCGAGAGCGTCGGTGCGCAGCACCGACCCAGCAAAGCAAGTCATCACCTGTCACGACTCGGAAGCTTCCTGCATAGCTGGATTTGAACTTTGCTCGACCGCGTCAATCTTTTCAGAGGTTACTAGTTGGCCTGGCGTTGCGCGGGCTGCAGTCAGCAACGCTGTCTCTTGTATTCTGCCAAAGACGAGTTGATGCTCTCGCATGAGTCGTGACTCTGCATTCAATGGAGACATGGACAAATATCGATCGGCGTCCTCCGCCCAGATATCTGTATCAGGGTCTCGCAAGTGCCCGTGATTGTGGTTCGCAAGCGCGCTTTTGGTCGGTGATTGGATTTCGTCCCACCTTCTGATTTTTCTGGAAAGAGAGATTTCATGAACACCATTGACGTCGCCTTTCTACTTCTTGCGTTGATTCTTGCAACGGCGCTGCTCGTGCGCCGGATCAATATTCCCGCCCCGGTTGTGTTCGCCGCGGTCGGCATCGCCGGTGGCGCCGCCTGGCATCTGGTGCCCGAGTTGCCGCCCGTGAGGATGCCGCCTGATGTGGTTTTGTTCGCATTCCTACCACCCTTGCTTACGAGTGCGACATACGCATTGCCGTTGCGCGCATTTCGACGCAACCTCTTGCCGATTGCTCTGCTCGCCGTGGGTTTGGTACTCGCGACGGTCGGCGTCGCGGCCGTCGTTGTTCACGGGTTCGTAGGGCTCTCCTGGGCGGCGGCGCTCGTGCTCGGCACGATCATCGCGCCTCCTGATCCTGTCGCTGCGACGGCGGTGGCAGCCAAGACCGGATTGTCGAATCGTCTGGTGGTAATTCTTGAGGGGGAAGGTCTGGTCAACGACGCAGTGGCGATTGTCGCCTATGGAATCGCCGTGAATGTATTGGTATCAGGTCACTTTGCCTGGAGCGATGTGCTCTGGTCACTGCTGCGCGAAACGCCGACCGGAATTTTGATCGGCTTGCTGATCGGCGGGGGCGCAGCGCTTGTCCGCCGGCATGCTGACAGTGTGCCACTGGAGGTCGGCATTTCAATTGTGACGCCATATCTCGCCTATCATCTGGCCGAGAAATTCGGCTGTTCCGGCGTGCTCGCGGTGGTCACCTTGGGGTTCATGCTGCGCTGGTCGAGTTTTCGCGTCTCGTCTCCGGTTGCAAGGCTGGCGGCACGCACAGTCTGGAGTTTTCTGCGCTATGCCAGCGCGGCGCTGGTTTTTCTCCTGCTTGGCGTTTTGATTGGCGAGACCGCCGTTGACTGGCCGTCTCGGGAGGTGCTCATCGCCGGGGTGGTCCTGTCCGTGGCGATTGTTGCAATCCGGCTTGTCTGGATGCTGTTGGTACCACGACTTGTCGCTGCGCTGGGAGTTTCCGCGGCATCGAAGTCGAGTACTTCGGAACAGCTTGTGCTCGGCTGGGCCGGGATGCGCGGTGTCGTTTCGCTGGCGCTCGCCTTGGCCTTGCCGCTTACTCTTGATGGCAACAGCTCCACGCGCCACACGATCGTTTATCTGACCCTGATCGTGATCGTCGCCACCTTGATTGTGCAAGGTGCAACGCTGATGCCATTGGTTCGCTGGCTCAAGGTAGGCGACCCGGATCGAGAGCAGCGCGAGGAATCACGCGCACGTCTGGAGGCATGTGGAGCAGCCGTTGCGGTGATTCGCAATGCGAGTTTGAAATTGGCGAATACGGAATCCGCCTCGACGAATATGATGATCAAGGAAATCGAGGAAGGTCGCTTCGGTATTGCCATGAACTCTTCAGCGGTCAGCGATGACCCGCGAAAGAAGCTGATGCTTGATGCCTTGGATGCCCAACGTGAAACCGTCAATCAGCTGCGCGACGCCGGAGACATGGGCAGCGCGCTCGCCGAACGACTCGATACCGAGCTCGATCTCGATGCCATGGGTGTCCGCAACGAGGGCAGACACTTGACTGATGGCGGTGAGAGTTGAGTCGTTCGCACCGGCTAAAATCAGATTGATGGTTTTGCGTCGGCTTGGCGCTCGCGGTAACTAACGGCACGAGTTGATGCTGAATGGAAGCCAGGAATCAAAAAGGAATAATCGTTATGTGGAAATACAGCGGCCAATCAAGGCCCGCGTTCGCCGAAGACCCAAGGCCGGGACAGGTGTCGGTTTGGGATTTTCCGCGCCCGCCCGCGCTGCTTGATGACCCAAGACGTGTCGTCGTGAAGGCGGGTTCGAGAATCGTGGCGCAGAGCACTCGCGCGCAGCGCTTGATCGAGACGGCCAGTCCGCCGACGTTCTATCTGCCTGCGGAGGATGTCGAGATGGATCTGCTGGTCGCCGCGGAAGGTGGCTCGCATTGTGAGTGGAAGGGACTCGCCAAATACTGGTCAATCGTGGTGCCTGGACAGCCTGCACTGCAAGCCGCCGCCTGGAGCTATCCCGATCCTTCCCCTGCATTTGTCGAGATTGCTGGTTGGTTCTCGTTCTATCCGGGGCGCCTTCATTGTGAAGTGGCTGGTGAGCGCGTTCGTCCGCAACCGGGTGGTTTCTATGGCGGCTGGATGACTGATGACATCGCCGGACCGGTCAAGGGCGAACCCGGCACCGGCCATTGGTGATCATCCCTTGGCATGAGTGGGCCAAGCTCATTGTCGGTTGACGCGAGGATGATCGAGCGGGTCACCCGCT
>JBBSVJ010000315.1:0-2936 GCA_038233665.1 Lysobacterales bacterium | reverse complement strand
CAGCGAGTTACAGGTGTCGTGGGCAGGCGCTTACATTCCGACACGTTCGATGTTACCCAGGATTTTCTCGCGTTCATGCTCGGTGTCCGACGGGTTGGCGTCACCGCCGCCGCGCGCCGATTGCAGGCCCGAGATCTGATCCGCTATTCACGCGGGCATATGGATGTACTGGACCGTAAAGGTTTGGAAGCCGCAGCATGCGCCTGCTACGCGAGTGACCTGGAAACCTATCGGCGCGTGCTCAGCGCACCGAGGAACGCTCGCCTCTGATTCGCGTATCGATCGATAATTGTGAGCACGGCTTATCTGGGCGGCATTCTATTTTCACATCCTCACTTGAGACTTGCTTCGGCATCAGCACTGCTGGTGAGGATCAAATTACTGCGAGAAAGCAGCAACAGGGTTTTCTTCCTTGAAAAGACTGCACTTAGTCCGCCCTGTGCGTTTTGCCCGGTACATCGCGCTGTCTGCGCACTTGATCAAGGTCTCGGCGTCGCGACCGTCGGTGGGATAGGTGCTGATGCCGATACTCGCGCTGACATGCAGTTGGTTGCCGGCGACAAGATACGGTGCAGCGATCGAGAAAAGCACTTTGTGTGCGCTTGCAGTCGCCGCAGACACATCATCAATTTCCGACAGCAGCACGGCAAATTCATCGCCGCCTTGCCTGCTTACGGTGTCCGAGCTGCGGACGCAGGAAACCAGTCGATGGGCGACGGACTGCAGGAGTTCATCTCCAATCGCATGGCCCAGTGTGTCGTTGATTTGCTTGAAGCCATCGAGATCCATGAACAGGACCGAACATTGCTTGCCATTGCGTCGGGCCAGAGCAATCGCATTGGAAACGCGATCCATGAACAGCATCCGATTAGGCAGATCGGTAAGAAAGTCGTGATAGGCCAGATAAGCCATTCTCTGCGTGGTGGTGCGCGCCGCGCTGACGTCGCGGAAGACGATGACGGCACCGGCGATCTGCCCGCTGCGGTCCTGAATCGGCGCCGCCGAATCCTCGATTGCCGACTCAGAGCCATCGGGTCGAATAAGGATACAGTTCTCGGTCAGGCCCACGGTCTTGTTGAGCCTCATGGCGAGAGCCAGCGGATCGGGCGCAGGTTCGCGTGTCACCTCATCGACGATGCGAAACACCTCGGCAAGCGACCGGCCTCTCGCGTCATCGCCAGACCATCCTGTCATTTTCTCCGCGACCGAATTGAGATAGAAGACCTTGCCCGCGATATCGGTACTGAGCACAGCATCGCCAATGGAGTCCAGAGTCACACGTGCACGCTCCTGTTCCGCGAACAACGCTTCCTCGACCTCCCTGCGTTCGATCAGTCCGCGCAGCATTCGCGGTAGCCAGTACGCATCGAGATGATCCCTGTGCAAGTAATCCTGTGCACCGAGTCTTGTGGCGGTCTTGGCAAGCTCTTCATCTTCTCCACTCACAAGTAGCAGGATAGGAATCATTGGCGCCGTCCAGAACACCGCCTCAAATGTATCGATGCCTGCGCTGTCCGGAAGAAAAAGGTCAAGCAAAACCGCGTCGATATCTCTTTTGGCCAAGCGTTCGACTGCGGAAGATAGGAGATTGACGCATTCCAGCTGCAATCCCTTGCCGCTGTTGCCGACCAGCGCCGTTTCCACCAGCTCTCTATCAGCGGCGTTGTCCGAAACCAGAAGCACGTTGCAGGCACGACAACTCACAATGCGAACATCCAGCCTGATCTCATTATTATCAGTTTGCGGTAACTGAGTTCGAATTCTCTGTGCGTTTGCGCACATAAGCGTTTCATGCCGCCCATCCAGAGTCGCGAAACGTCACGGGTTCGGAACGTATTCTTCAACACGCCAGCCAATAGGTGGAAGTGAGAAAGCAGGAAACACGACGTAGACGGAGATATATAGGAGCGCACCACTGCGGCCAAATCGCGCAAAACGGATTCCCGCTTTGACTTGCTGCGGCTATCCAAGGGCATGCAGAAAATAGCTGGCTTCAAACTGACTATGACGACATCTGATTGCTGTGCTGGGATTGGCCATTCTTGATCGGGAATTTTGCTGTCGTCAGCACGCTCGGCGGCAACAAGTTTGGCCCCTCATGCCCATTCTTCGGATTATTCGACGGCCGCGCCTGCAATGATCGGACCTTGCCGACCTTGAGGATGAAATTGATCGGGTTGAGTAGCATGACTGAGTCCTCCTTTGGCAATAGGTGATCGAGAGCAGCGTGGTCCGAAACCGTGATGGGCAGATCGCTCCAGATGGCCTGATCAGGACATCGGTGAATGCGATCAACGCCGTATTTAACGCGTTCTCAATGAAACGTCTGGTGAATGGTCGAATCTTCTATGACGATGCTGAGACCGATCAGTGCGCGTTCGATTGCTTCCGCAAGAGGAATTTCCCTTCAGCGGCGTAGCCAAACCTTGCACAGTGTGCCCATGATTTTGCGGTTGCGAATCAGCGACCTTTCTCGTTGCGCATCGATCCCGACAGCTGCAGCATGGTCGTAAAGTGCGACCGAGTCTGTGCGCCTTCGTACATAGCGTTATGCGGCCTCAAGACCAACCATTCCTCGCAGTCAAATGTTGTCGCCCGTTGCGCGTAATGTCAGCCTCTCGCGTGCCATCCTGATCGCATCAACAGGAACCTACCGTGGAAAAAAAGCGTTTTGTCCTTACCCTTAATCTTGGTTCCACCTCGCTCAAGGTGAGCGTGTTTGATCGAAGCGATCCTGGCGACACGAGTATTCCCACTCAATCGCGCTCGTGGCCGTTTCAACTGGCGCCCGAGGACTGGAATCATGAAACGCTTGCAAACCAAAGCATCGACGATGACGTTCCTCTCAGTGGTCCGATGGCATCGCTGATTGCTGAGCTGGGTGATTGGATCTCTGCCAACGGCGCGGCACCTGACATCGTTGTGCACCGAATTGT
>JBBSVJ010000314.1:0-2972 GCA_038233665.1 Lysobacterales bacterium | reverse complement strand
GGTCTTGATGAAGACCTTCTTGGCCGGAACTGTCGCGCTCACGGCTTGGTCCAGGTCATGGTCGTCGAATCGTAAATCCAGGTCTGGGCTTGTTCGAGGGTCGCCGGCCAGGGTCGCACGGCGGCTTCGTCGGGCGTCAGGATCCAGACATCGCGAACTTGCGCGCCGCCCATGTCGAACGTGTAGTTGACCAACCATTTGGCGCCCACGAGTGTGTCGGGGAGCACGATCATGTTCTGCTGGTTTCGCACACGTGCGCCCGGCGTCAGCGATGTGGCGCGGCCGTTCAGCGAGAGCTGCCGATCTGCGTTGAAGACGATCGCCCCGCGCAAGGTGTTCTGCGGGAACGCGCGCGAGTGCGCGGTGGCGGAGGCGACGAGGCCGAACGCGAAGATCGCGGCAATCGAAGAACGAGCGGCACAGCGGTACATGGTGTTCATCCAGTGGCTGTCGGAGTGGTGAGGGCGCCCATTTTACCGTGTCGTTTCGCTGGCGTACGATGCCAGCCCGCACCGGGTTTCGCCCGTGGAGTTGCTCATGTTCGGCATTGCTGACTACCCTTCGTTCGTGATAGCCGTGATCGTCTTCCTGCTGATCCCCGGCCCGGGCAACCTCGCGCTCATCACGTCGACGGGCAAGGGTGGGCTGCGCGGCGGCTTCGGTTCGCGGCGAGTACTTTGCCGATGCCTTGAACGTCGGCGTCATTTTCTCGCGAACGCCTGAAGTGCTGATCGAATCGACGTAATACCAGTAGTCCTTGCACGGGTCGATGGTGTCGTCGCGCCATGAGTATTTTTGCGTTTCATCGGTGGTTCCCGCGCCGAGGATGGGATCCTTGTTCAACTTGGCGAACTCTCCCTTCTCGGTGTCACCGCGGAATACATCGAAGCCGAAGTTGTCCTGTTCGCTGGCCAGAGACCATTTCGGTGTATTGGCAACGCGCTGTTCCGCCGGTAGCGCGGACTGATCGCCGCAATCGCCTTCCGGCGGTTTCGCTGCTGCCACTTGGACTTCCGGCGCGGCTACGGGCGCTGTTTCAACGGGTGCTGGTGTTGTCTCCTTGGCCGGCGAAGCGCTGCCTTGATCGGGCGAGGGCTGGTCGCAGGCTGCGAGCAACAGGGGCAGCAAAAGGGTCAGAATGACAATGCGCATGGTGGTTCCAATCGAGAAGGGGGATTCCGCATCGATGCAGGCTTGCGACTGGACAGAAGCGAATCAGGCAACGATAGTCGCGCCATGTACGAACTGGCAACCCGAAATACGTCAAAGCACCCCGATCCCGTCGGTTCATGCCGATTTCGGGCGCCGCACGTTTGGCTGGCCGTGGTTTTATCGCTGATCAGCCTGCCTGCACTGGCGCTCGGTGTGACGCTGGAAACCACCCCCGCTGGCGAGCTTTTTCCCGCGTTGGAGCTTTCGCAACATTCGGCGAACGGGCTGGATCCGGAGCAAGGCAGCGGCTTGCTGCGAATCCATATCGGTTCGGTGCGGGTGCCGCGCGACATCCAGCTGACGGTATCAACGCCGGGTTTGCGCCAACCCACCCAGATCAGTCAGCGAATTGCGAGCGATATCACCTTGCGTCCGCGTCTGAACTGGGATGCTGCCGCACTGCTGGCATTGAAACAGCCGCGCAGACAAACGTTGCGGGTCAGGCTTGCTGCTCGCGGCATGCAAACCATTGAGCGTGAATTCGAGGTGCGCGTGCATCCGCTGGATGAGGCCCTGTATTTCGTTCGCGAAGGGGATGCGCGCATCGACCTTGGCTGGGCTTTCGCAGCCTGGGTGGATCCGCAGGATCCGGTGATCGATGATTTGTTCAACCTGGCTGGAATTGATCCAGACGCAGTGGCGACATCGTCGTTGGATCGAACCGCACGCGTTCGACTTGCACGTTCATTGTGGGTCGCGCTGGAGCGACGCGGCTTGCGCTACGCCGATGAAGGTGCGGGCGTGAGTCAGGGGCCTGTCATCTACACACAGCGCGTGCGCTTGCTCTCAAACACCTGGGATGAACGCGTTGCCAACTGTCTTGACGGCAGCGTATTGATTGCCTCCGCATTGGAGCGTTTGGGCATCGGCAGTCTTCTGGTGCTGGTACCTGGCCATGCTTTTGTCGGCTTCTACGCGGATCATGATCGAGGAGAAGCGGAATTTCTGGAGACGACACTGCTCGGTTTCGCTCGTCCCGCGAAGGCTTCCGCTGAAACCATTGATCAGCTTCGACGACGTGCCGGGCGGGGTTTCGATGCGGCACGAAAAGCGGGACGCAAGCGCTACAAAGAGGCGCAAGCGAAACTCGATGGTCGGCATCGCCCCGACTATGCTCTCATCGATATATCGACCGCACGAGCGTATGGCATCATGCCGCTCGCCGTTGGTCACAGGGATCGCGCAGCTCGCGCCCCAGTCGCCGCATCTCTGCCCGCTGTTCCGAGCAGCCCAGCCAGTCAATCTCCGTGAAACAATCCGCTGCAGACAACTCACTTCACGCTATCAAAGAAGCCATCCGCGAAGAAGCCGAGCAGGCGCGCATCCGCGCGTCGCAGGGTGAGTTGCTCGCTGTGGCGGTTACGCCGATTGCGCTTCAAGAGCTGACCTCGCAGCGCGCTCAATACACGATCGCCGAACTTGCCGGCCCCCACTACACGGACTTTATCGTCCACGCCTATTCGGCGCTGCTGCGACGAGCACCCGACAGTTCGGGGCAAGCGCTACAAATTCGCTTGCTGGAAAAAGGGCGCAGCAAGATCGAAATTCTCGGTAATTTGCGTTACTCCGCCGAAGGTCGTGAGATCGGAATCAAAGTACCCGGTTTGCTGCCACGCTATGTACTGGCCAAGGCGACGTCGATTCCGTTGTTGGGTGGTGTCCTTGAGTGGTGCATGTGTTTCGTCGGTCTGCCGAAACTGCTGCACCATCAGCGTGCCGCCGATACAGACCGCGCCGCGAGCCATATCCAACTCAGGCAG
>JBBSVJ010000313.1:0-2973 GCA_038233665.1 Lysobacterales bacterium | reverse complement strand
CGCAGAACCGGAACCTGCAGTTTCGCAATCAGATCACGACTACCCTGATGCGAGGCCAGATTAGTACCGATGTAATCAAACAACATGCCGACCAGATCAATCGTGTCGGAGTCTTCTTCGGCCAAAGCCGCCGTCTTGCCATCCGGGCTTTTTGCCCTCAGCTCGTTGAGCAGATCCTGTTTAAGATGGCTGATGCTGCGCGTGACTGTCTTGCCATCTTGCTGGAAACTCGCCGGTGCCGTGGACTGCAGCGCACCAAGAACACCCTGCAAATCATCACGACTGACGGTGCCGCCGACCGGTGCGGGCGTGGCCGGAGTGCCGAGACTGCGTCGACGATCAGCGAGCAGGCCGCGAAGCGAATTGAACAGCTGGCCATCGCCGCCGTCGTCCGCAGACACGGCACCGCGACCAGTGGATGACGCCGATTGAGAAGGCGGCGATGCCGATGAAGATCCCGTACCCGAATTCGGAGTCGGCCATGAGCCCTTTGGCGCACTCGATCCCTGCGTAGGCCCCGATCCTTGCGCTGCACCCGAACCTTGAGTCGAGCCGCGGTGTCCAGTATTGGGCGCTGCTCCCGCATGCGCTGCGGGTGAAGCGCCGCCGGATTGAGACGCTGATGACTGGCTTCCCCGCGCAGACGCCGGAGCAGCCGATCCCGCCCCGATGCGCGGCCCGACCGAACTTGAAGAACGCGACTGATTGCCGCCCGGCGCAGCACCAGAAGAGTCGTCGCCGCGGTCTTCTGCTTCCGGCTCGACCTTAGGCTTCTCTTTCGAGTCGCTGGCTTCCGGCTTTTTCTCCGAAGCAGGCTTTTGGGCGCTGCTGTGCTGCTGGCTGAGCTGAAGGGTCGGCAACACGCCTTGGTCGGCGAGATAGCGATTCAGTGTTTCGTAGTAGGGGCCGATTTGACCAATGATCAAGCTGTCAAAGTCGTGAAATACTTTGATCCGATCCTGCTGATCAAGGTCAATATCGGTCAGCGCGTATTGCAGGGCTCTGGCCAGTGCGTGCGGGCCGAGCGGCAGCTCTTCGGGCTCGAACGGTGGGCGACCGGCAATCAAGCCGAGGCGATGACCGAGCAGGTGCAGGGTCGTCGCGTGACGGATTTCAGCTTTGTTGCCGATGTCTTGGGTGGCCAGCGAGATCTCAAGATCTCTGGAATCCACCAGTTCGAGTTTGACCGGGCTGCGATCGCGTCGCGACGGTGATTTGCCTTTCTCGGGAACCTTGTCGATCAACGCCAGGCTCGATTCAAGGTGGATCAGGAATCGCGGGACGATATCGGCCCTGCAGCGTTTGATTTCGCGAACCGACTCCATCAATCGCCGCTGTTGATCGTTGTTGCGCGCGCTGTCGGCCTGTTTGAACAGGCGCTTCTCGACCTCGTCAAAGAGCTGATTGAGCGCCGACTCGAAATAAGCAGTGCGCTCCTGCAGGCCTTCCAATAGAAAGCGCACGCGCCGCGGCAGCGTCCGTTCCGCCAGACGAGTCAGCCGAATTTTGTTCTCGGCTGACTCGCCGGATCCGTTTCCTGCTTGATTCACCGCATCACCTCGCCCGCTTACGACCAGCATTCTTGCATGTTGGTGCCAGCTGGAACAGATGGGGCGAGCAAGTGCGTGATCGTTTTCGCGGCTATCGAGCAGCCCAGATAAGCTCCAGGAAACCGGAGCGGCCCGGCGTGTTGTAGCCGCGCGCCAATTCGTAATCCTTGTCGGTGAGGTTTTCGACCCGCGCTTGCAGCTTCCATTGCGGCGTCAGAGTCCAGCCTGCACGCAGGTTGACGAGCGTGTAACCGGGCAAATTCGTGCCTCCCACATCATCGCGCTTACCGGAGCGCATCAGCTCGGCACCGAGACGGAGTGAGTCGCCAAATTCGCGTTCCATGGTCGCCGTGAATTTTTGTCTCGGGCGCCGAAGCAGGTCGGTGTCGCTGTCTTCATTGCGCGGTTTTTGCCAGGTGTAGGCCGTTGAAAACTGCCATGCCGCAAGCGACTTTTCATAGCTCAGTTCGGCACCCTTGATCTGTGCGCGTGCAATATTTTCGGCTTGGAAGTCCGTTCCCGTGAAGCTGATCAAGTTGCGGATCCGCGTCGAGTACACATTGGCCTTGAGTCGCTGACTGTTATCGACAGCGAACTCGAAGCCGATTTCGCTGCTCCGAGATTCCTCGGGCTTGAGACCGGGATTGCCTGCGTACAAACCACCGAAACCCGGTGAATATTGCTCATTGAGCGTGGGTCCGCGGAAACCCTCACCGTAACTCGCATAGGCACGCGCGGCTTCATTGAAACGCCAGCCAGCGGCAACCGAGCCGGTTGTCTGGTTGCCGAAAATGCTGTTGTCGTCATTGCGCAGTGACACCTCGCTATCGAATGCGCGCGTGTTGACCCGCCAGCCTGCGTAAATACCGGTATTGGTACGGCTTTCGCGATAGACCGAGGTGTTGCCGAAGGTTTCACGATTCTCGCCGCGCTCACGCATCGCATCAATGCCAAGAACCAGGCGTTGCTGCTCTGAAAGCGTGATCTCGTTCTGCCATCCCAAGGTCGTCCGGCGAGATTCGTAGGCACTGAAAAAGGCCGGCGTCGAGTAATCTTCGCTACTGTGTCCCACGCTCAATCGATGCCGCCATGATGGCGTGAAGACGCCGGCGAATGCCGCATTGAACGCCTGCTCAGTGAAGTCTGAATAGCCGCCGGCGAATTCTGCCGTGCCCTGGCTACGCACCAGCACACCTTCAAGTGACTGATCGCCCCAGCGTTGATCCGCACGCGCCGACACGTGTCGATTGCGCAGCCCGTGATCCTTGTCCTCAAACCCAAAGCCGTTCTCGTTCTGGCTTGGAAAGCCGTCAACATCGCGGGCGCCGATTTGAATGCTGTAGCCGCCGCTTTCGAAGCGTTGGCCTACGCCGGCGTCGGCTTTGGCGTCGCCGTAGCTGCCATAGCCCAGGGCGATGCGGGG
>JBBSVJ010000312.1:0-2977 GCA_038233665.1 Lysobacterales bacterium | reverse complement strand
TCGAGCAGTTGCTGTCGACCCGCTACCGGGCGATGCAGACGGGCGCCGACATGTTTTCCGCACAGATCACGATCGGCATTCCGAATACGATGCACATTGCCGGGTTGCGCGACGATTTCCTGGAGTTCTGCGATGGTCAGAACCTTGATGCAATCATGGATCCAATGAAGTTCTGACATGCTCGAAAACGGTAAACGCGTTCCCAAACTCGATGCGACCTTGCAGGATGGTTCGCTGCTGAAGGCCGCCGAGCTGCGAGGCAGTTGGCTGGTGCTCTACTTCTACCCGAAGGATGCAACCACTGGCTGCACGCGCGAGGCGCAGGATTTTCGCGACTTGCACGACAGGTTTGTCGCGGCCGGTGCGCGCATTGTCGGCGTTTCGCGAGATTCTCCTGCATCCCATGCCCGCTTCATCGAAAAACAATCGCTGCCGTTCGACCTGATCGCCGATGTCGATGAAACCTGGTGCAAGGCCTATGACGTCATCGCCGAGAAGCAGCTGTACGGGCGTCGATACATCGGTGTCGTCCGCAGCACCTTCCTGATCGACCCCAAGGGCGTGCTGGTGGAAAGCTGGACCAACGTAAAGGTTCCCGGCCATGCCGAAGCTGTTCTAGCCCGGCTTGCCGAATCGTGAGGCGACCCAGCTTGGCGATCCATCGCGCCGTTTCAATAACAAACTCGCTTCAATCCCTCTCGCACCACAAGGCCCGCGCATGACCCGAGGCAAGCGTATCTACGTGCTCGACACCAACGTGCTGATGCACGATCCAACTTCGTTGTTCCGCTTCGAAGAGCACGACGTGTTCATTCCGATGACGGTGCTTGAGGAACTGGACAACGCCAAGAAAGGCATGTCCGAAGTCTCGCGAAACGCGCGACAGGTCAGCCGCTTCCTCAACGAACTCGTCGTTGCCAACAAGAAAGGCAACATCGCCGACGGGCTCGATCTGATCCAGCCTGAAGGCCTGCGACTGGATCGCGGCAAGCGCATCGGCCGCCTCTATTTCCAGACCGAAACCATAGCGACCGTCGCCGACACCAAGGCCAGTGGCGGCCTGCCGGACAACCTGATTCTCAGCGCGGTGCTGATGTTGCGACAGCAGCGGCCGAAAGAATCGGTGGTGCTGGTTACCAAGGACATCAACCTGCGCATCAAGGCATCGATCGCCGGCGTACCAGCGGAGGACTACGAGAACGACCGCGCGCTCGACGATTTCAGCCTGCTCTACACCGGCTTGGGAGAGTTACCCGAAAACTTCTGGGAACTCCACCCGGAACTTCGCTCATGGACCGAACGAGGCCGTACATTTTACGAGGTGAAGTGCCGCAAGAACGAAATCTGGCACCCGCATCAGTGCCTTTACTTGCCAGGTCCCGACGACGTCGAATTGCGTGTCATCGAGATCGAAAACGGTCGCGCCAAGTTGCAGATTCTCGACGACCACGTCAATGGTGCGCATTCCGTCTGGGGTGTACACGCGCGCAATCGCGAGCAGAACTTTGCGCTCAATGTGCTGATGGATCCCGACGTCGATTTCGTCACCTTGCTCGGCACGGCTGGCACCGGAAAGACGTTGCTCGCGTTGGCCGCCGGGCTTGCGCAAACCATGGACCAGCAGCGTTATCGCGAGATCATCATGACTCGCGCGACGGTCTCGGTTGGCGAAGACATCGGTTTCCTGCCGGGAACAGAAGAGGAGAAGATGACGCCGTGGATGGGTGCATTGACTGACAACCTTGAAGTGCTCACCAGTCCACAGGAGGGTGGCGCCTGGGGCAGGGCGGCGACCAATGACCTGTTGGCATCACGTATCAAGATTCGTTCGATGAACTTCATGCGCGGTCGCACCTTCCTGCAACGCTACGTGATCATCGACGAAGCGCAGAACATGACCTCCAAACAGATGAAGACGCTGGTCACTCGTGCCGGTCCGGGCTGCAAGATCGTCTGCCTTGGTAACGTCGAGCAGATCGATACGCCATACCTGACCGAAACGACGTCAGGCCTCACGTACGTGGTTGATCGGTTCAAGGACTGGCAGCACAGCGCACATGTCACCTTGCGCCGTGGCGAGCGCTCGCGACTGGCGGACTTTGCATCGGAGATGCTCTAGGTGTAGAGGCGAATGCGAAACTGCCGCCCATGGCGGCAGGACGCCGATTTAAAACGCGAGAGACCAGAGAGCCTGGAACTCCAATCGGTTGGCTTGCTTGCCAACCTGCGAGTTGTAGCTCGGTGCGCCGACCAGATAGGGCGCGGACGCGTAATTGGTCAGCAGCGAGATGCGCGACTGGCGACCCGTTGGACGCGACCAGCCCATCGACACCGAATAGCGTGAGATGTTGTCCTGCAAGGCTTGCGACAACAATGCCGACGTAGGCAACGGTTGCTGGCGCGTTGTGTAGCGGAAACGCAATTCGCCAAACACGCTGTTGCGCCACGACCAACCGGCGCTGTAAACGGTCAGATCCTGCCACGCGAAATTCGGGCTCAGCCCGTCGCCGAGCAAAGCAAGAAATCGCAGCGGCAAACCGTTGCTGGTGAACGGCTTGATCTCGCTGTAGTTCAGACGATCAACACCCACGTCAGCGGAGAACGTCGGTGTCACTGCATAGCTGACGCCGAAGCTTGATTGGGACGGGATATCGAAATCGCCAGCATCGGCGTAGACGCCGCGATAACTGTTGAAGGCGTCCATGTTCACGCGGGACTGATAGCCAGCCGTGATCGCAAGGCGGGGCGTGATTTTCTGGAATGCATCCAGGCGCATGCCGGTACCGAAAGAGGTATCGCGTGATGCCCAACTGGTTGGTCGCTCGGAAACATTGAAGTCGGCCAAGCCCATTCCGAGGCTGGCAAAGCGCTGGTACGCGAGGACAGCTGAGACGCCGACGAGACTATTCTCACCCAGTGCCAGCGAGATCGACGGCGTCGCCACGCTCCGCTGCAAACCGATCTGCGGAGTCTCGAT
>JBBSVJ010000311.1:0-3004 GCA_038233665.1 Lysobacterales bacterium | reverse complement strand
TGCATGTTGCTTGGCCGATATCCTGCGTATCTCGCGCTATAGCGTAGCCAGATCAGACTCGCAGAAAGGAAGAAACCTGCGGTCAACCATACATACGTGGTTTGCAGAAAGATCATCATCGCGAAGAGCTTCGACGGCCCGGTCGCGAGCACAGCCGTAGCCAGAAGAATGATCGGTATTGGCAGCCTTGCCGCTTTAAGAAATTGGGAGAACGACAGCAACATCAGCGCGACGGCGAAAACGCCGGCCACCGCATGCAAGGCAAAGCTGTTCGGAAACCAGGCAAGCAACGGGGCGAGGATCAGCGCCCCCGAGG
This sequence comes from Lysobacterales bacterium, assembly GCA_038233665.1. GTDB lineage: Bacteria > Pseudomonadota > Gammaproteobacteria > Xanthomonadales > Rhodanobacteraceae > Dokdonella. The sequence goes on along the minus strand of JBBSVJ010000311.1, from coordinate 2,688 downwards.
GCACCATGAGATCGCCGTTGTTGGAAACCCAGCCCTGCGGAAACAGGGTTCCCTGCTGTGCAATCGATTCGGCGAGCATGTTCAGCACGGCATCGTCGCTGCTGAAATCGGAACGACTGAAATGCGTGACGTAAAGCAAAAGCAAGCCGACCACCACGACAAACGAGGTGATGATCGCCAATCTTGCAGCGCGCATTAGTGGGGAGCGCAAGTCCATCTCCGCGAGTTCGATTTCCGTCTCCATGCGCAACGCTCTTTCCAGCTCCCCAAAGCTGACCGTCCGAAGCAACCGCCGCGGACGGGCCTTATCAGGACAATGCTGCGTCCAATTCACTGATCAAATCGGAGACATCTTCGGTACCAACGGAGAGCCGAACCAAGCCATCGCTGATGCCGAGTTTTTTGCGATTGGCTGGCGGAACCGAGGCATGGGTCATGATCGCCGGATGTTCGATCAGGCTTTCCACGCCGCCAAGCGACTCGGCCAGAGCGAACAGCTTGCAACGCTCGAGCATGCGCCGGGACTTGCGCAAACCGCCCTTCACTTCCACGGAGATAATGCCGCCGAAACCATCCATCTGGCGCTTGGCCAGCGCGTGTTGCGGATGCGATTTCAAACCCGGGTAGATCACGCGATTGATGGCCGGATGCTTTTCCAGCCACTTCGCAATTTCCATCGCACTCTCGCAATGCGCTCGCATGCGCAGATGCAGGGTTTTCAGGCCACGCATGGCGAGAAACGAATCGAACGGTCCGGCGACGGCGCCAACCGAGTTCTGTAAAAAGGCCATTTGCCCTGCCAACTCGGTATTGTCGCCAGCGACCACCATGCCGCCGACCATGTCCGAGTGGCCGTTGAGATATTTGGTCGCCGAATGCAGAACCAGATCCGCGCCGAACTCCAAGGGACGCTGCAACATCGGCGAGCAAAACGTATTGTCGACGACAAGTATCAAGCCTTGTTTGCGCGCGAATGCGCCGAGCTTGGTCAGATCAACCAGCTTGAGCATCGGATTGGTCGGGGTTTCCGCCCAGATCATCCGCGTGTTCGGTTTCAGCGCAGCCTTGACCGCACTCAGGTCATTCAGATCGACGAAGCTGAAATCGAGCCCAGCGGAACGCTTGCGCACGCCTTCGAACAAACGATAGGTACCGCCATACAGATCATCCATGGCGATGACATGGCTACCCGAATCGAGCAGATCGAGCACCGTACTCGCAGCGGCGAGACCGGAGGCGAACGCGTAACCCTGCTGGCCGCCCTCAAGATCGGCCACGCAACGCTCGTAGGCCATGCGTGTCGGATTCTGCGAGCGCGAGTACTCGTAGCCCTGATGAACGCCAGGGCTTTTCTGCACATAGGTCGAGGTGGCATAGATCGGAACCATGATCGCACCGGTCGATGGGTCCGGGCTTTGGCCGGCATGGATGGCGCGCGTTCCCAAACCGTGTTGAAAAGATGATTTCTTGCTTTTGCTCATGATGACGAATTCCGATAGATGAGCGCTGCGGTGACGCAATCAGCGCTGTAGAAACAACTGGACCTGCATTCAGGCGCGCTATTGTAGCCGTCTTGCCCGATCGGTTTCGTTGATAGCCCGTGTCACGAACCAGCTGTCACGGGCTGGACTCGAAGCCATTGGCGAAAATGAGGTCCGTTCGATAGACACCGCTGTTGACCGCGTCGCGGCGAAACATCGGCCAATCCATGTTACGCGGCGCAGCGACACTGCCGGCGAAGGTCCATGCGTAAACGGTTACGAACGCGCCCGGATGTCCCGGAACATTGCTGTTCGTTCCGGCGGCAATGACCTCAAGCGTGCCATTGCGATCGATATCGGCCACGGCGGGGGAGTTGTAGAATCCGTCGCTGTTGCTCGCCAGCGATAGCTTGTTGGCCGGAACAGGGCAGCTTGTCGATGCACTGAGCTGTTCGCCGCTACGACTCCAGACGACAAATTCGGGGCCGGAAGGCAGGATAATTTCGGGATTCGCGTCACCGACCAGATTGGCGACGACCGGTGATGCTTGCGTACCAAAGTGCTTGGTACCGCCCACACAATCCGCAGGAATATTCGGTTGCACCGGCCATCCGGGCAACTCGGATCCATCCGGCTTGAACGCATGCACCAGACCTGTCTCGTCATCGTTCTGCATCGTATTGATGAACGAAACAAGACCGTTGATCCCAGATAGCTTTGCCAATGCTGGCGATGCCGTGCGCGAGGATTGCATCGGGGTCGGGCGCGGCCAGGAAGGCAGATTCGTTCCATTGGCGCGAATGCCATGAACGACCTTGCTCACCGGATGCGTCACCGCACAGCCTGAAAGATCCCAGCATCGACCGCTGCCAACAATGGTGGCGAGCACGCCGTTGCCGAGGATATCGCCAATCGCGGGCGACGAATAAACGACCTCGTCAAACAGCCGCGGATAGCCGGGCAGATCCCCGACACCGTTGCCGTGCATTGCGCGGAGCATGCCTCCATCCGGAAGCGTGACCCCACCAACCTGAAAGGAATTGCTGTCAGCTCCTACAACGATATCGAGCGTACCGTCCTGATCGAGATCGACAATCGATGGCGATGACCAAATCGTATCAACGACGTACTGCGAGACACCTTTTTCCCACCAGACGCTGCAGTCGTCACGCAGCACCCTGAACTTGAAATCGAAGCTGGCGACGGC
>JBBSVJ010000310.1:0-3004 GCA_038233665.1 Lysobacterales bacterium | reverse complement strand
GCGTAGTGGGTGTTGAGAAAGTTCGCGGTCTGCTCAAGCTCGCTGGCCGTATAAGGCTCCAGCGTTTCGATGACCCGGTTTTGTACCTGACCATCGGCAAACACCAGGATAACCAGCAGACGATTGGCATCCAGCGGCACGAAATCGATATGCCGAAACGGAAATTCGTCGTGCTTGGGCACGCTGACCACGCCGACAAACCGTGTCAATTCCGACAGCAAGGCACTTGCGCTGCCAAGCAACGCAGGCGTTGCCGCACCGGTTGGCAACTCGCGACGCAACTGCTCGACTTGCGGCTCGCCGAGTGGCCGCATTTCGAGCAAGCTGTCGACAAACATGCGGTAACCCTGAGCGGTCGGAATGCGACCGGCTGAGGTATGCGGAGCGGCGACCAGGCCGGCCTCTTCGAGATCGGACATGATGTTGCGGATCGTCGCCGGACTCACATCAAGCCCTGACGATTTGGCCAACGTTCTGGAGCCTACCGGTTGGCCATCGGCGATGTATTGCGCAATCAAGGTGCGCAACAGCGAGCGCGAACGCGCATCGAGGGAGTCAGCATGGCCGGTAAACGTCATCCCCGCAGCATACACAGCGAAACGCGGAGATGGATAGCGGATCGCTGCGACAAACGCCCAAACGCCAGTTTTTTTAACGACAGGTTTATTCCCGCCGCGGAAAGCATCTTTCACCGGCCAGATACACTTTTCAGACTCCCATTATCCCGAATTCGAGGCCTATTGATTCCGGAACGAATGATCACAAGCAGAGGACAATCTCACCGAATGATCCCAGACTTGCGACAATAGCGAGGTATCCGGACACGCCGGACGAAATTTACAAAGGTGTTGCATGCTGCGTTCGCTCTACGTCAAAGATTTTGCCATCGTCGGTGAAGTGGAAATCGCATTCGGCCCGGGCCTCACCGTGGTTACCGGAGAAACCGGCGCCGGCAAGTCGCTGCTGGTTGATGCGCTGCTGATGCTTGCGGGCAACCGCGCCGAGTCCAGCCTGGTTCGCCACGGCTGCGAACGCGCCGAACTGTCCGCCGACTTTGATCTGACGGATCGTGGAGATCTACGCGACTGGTTGCGCGAAGAAGAACTCGACGACGACAGCGCCTGCCAACTGCGTCGCGTTATTCGTAGCGAAGGGACCTCGCGTGCCTGGATCAACGGTCGCCCGGTCACTCTGACTCAGATGAAAGCGCTCGGCGAGCGTCTGATCGAGATCCACGGCCAGCACGAACATCAAGCTCTGCTCGAACGCAATCAGCAGTTGCGTATGCTCGATGGCTTCGGCGCGCACGAAGATGCGTTGTCCAAGGTTCAGGCGATCGCCTCTGCCTGGCGATCGGTGGTCGCCCGAATCCGTCAACTATCAAAAGGCGTGGATCACGCCGAGCGCATCGAATGGCTCACCCATCAACTTGGCGAACTGGATACTCACGCACTCTCTGCCGATGCCTTGGTCGAGCTTGAGGAAACCCATAAGCGCCTGGCCAACTCCGGCCAACTCCAGCAAGGCTGCGCGGGCTTGGCCGATTTGCTTGATGGCGACAGCGAGTTCAGTATTTCGCGGCTGATCGTCCGTGCGCATGGTGAAAGCCAGCGCCTGGCAGCGGTGGATCCGACGCTGGAATCGTTGGGCGAACTGCTGGACGCCGCGCGTATTCATGTCGATGAGTCGGTCGATTCCTTGAGCCGCTACCAAAGTGCGCTTGATCTTGATCCGGAGCGCTACGCGGAAATCGACGCGCAACTCGGCAGGCTGCATGAGTTATCGCGCAAGCATCGCGTCGGCATGGCGGAACTCGCCAGCCATAGTGAAACCCTGCGCGAAGAACTGGAATCGTTGCGTGATGCCGGCACCGATCTGGTCAAGCTGGAGCGCGAACGAACCGAGCTGAACGACCAATATCGAACGGCGGCCGAAAAGCTCAGCAAAGCGCGTGCAAAAGCGGCCAAAAGACTTGGCTTAGGCGTAACCGAACTCCTGTCGGACCTCGGCATGGGCGGCGGCCAATTTGAGATCGAACTCGATCCCACCGGCCATGACGAACCCGAAACCTTCGGTGCCGAACGCTGCGAATTCATGGTCAGTACCAATCCAGGACAACCGTTGCGCGCGTTGCGCAAAGTGGCTTCGGGTGGCGAGCTTTCGCGTATCAGTTTGGCCATTGAAGTGGCCGCCCTCGGCCACGATGAAGTCGGCACGATGGTTTTCGACGAAGTCGACTCGGGCATCGGTGGCGCCGTCGCGGAAGTTGTCGGTCAGAAATTACGACGCCTGGGCAGCCAGCGCCAAGTGCTTTGCGTTACGCATCTGGCACAAGTCGCCGCACAGGGACATGCGCATTTGCAGGTGAGCAAATCGGCGCAGGATGAAAGCACCGAGACACGCATCGAGCGGCTTGATGACGCGTCCCGCCGAGATGAAATCGCGCGCATGCTCGGCGGCATCGAGATCAGCAAGGAGACCTTGGCCCATGCAAAGCAGATGCTGAAGATGGCGCAAAGCGGAGATTGACCGCGTCGATTGAACGCATCCTCGGTCAAGCTGAGAAAAGCACACACGACGCGGTATCGGTCCGCTCGGCATGGAATGTAGGAGCCCCACCAGGGGCGAGCTTTTACGTTAGCCTTGCCGGAAGGGCTCGCCCCTGGCGGGGCTCCTACGGAAGCGCTGGAAACTTGCGCCGAACGATCCGATTCAGAGGCGGACTCTCTCTCCGCCAGATACGAAAAAAGCCCCTTTCGGGCTGCCTCGTTGAATCATGGGGTCGCGTGTCGTGGGATAAGTTCGTCCCATCCATGGGACTCACCCTCCGCGCTTCGCGCTCAGGACCAGCCATTCGGCTGTCCAGATTCGATCCAGTCACGGCGCAAGCTCACCGGTAACTGAGCTCCCACAAAAGCCGCGAGAGACAAAACGTAGGAGCCCCACCAGGGGCGAGCTCTTACTTTAGCCTTGGGCTGGGAAGAGCTCGCCCCTGGTGGGGCTC
>JBBSVJ010000309.1:0-3013 GCA_038233665.1 Lysobacterales bacterium | reverse complement strand
GTGCCGTCATGCAGATGCAGCATGTGCGTACCGACGCCATCGAGGAACTCGCGATCATGCGAGATCATCATCAGCATGCCCGGATACTTGAGTAGCCATTGTTCGAGCCAGAGCACGGCATCGAGGTCCAGATGGTTGGTCGGCTCGTCGAGCAAAAGCAGATCGCTCGGCATCATCAGGGCATGCGCAAGATTCAGGCGCACGCGCCAGCCGCCTGAAAATTCAGAGACCGCGCGTTGATGTGTATCGGACGAAAAACCCAAACCGTGCAGCAGCTTGCCGGCACGCGCAGTGGCGTCGTAACCGTTGATCTCGGCCATCTTCTGATGCGCGGCGGCGACCGCATCCCAATCCTCGATGGCCATCGCGGCCTCTTCGGCCATCAACACCGTATGCACTTCGGTATCGCCGGAGACGACGAAGTCGATCGCCGCATCGGGCAAGGAGGGTGTTTCCTGGGCGACACTGGCGATGCGCAGCTTCGGCGATTTTTCGAGATCGCCGGAATCTGCCTCGACCTCGCCAAGAATCGCGGCGAAAAGGCTGGTTTTGCCGCAGCCATTGCGGCCGACCACGCCAACACGCCAGCCGGCATGCAGGGCGATGTCGACCTTGGACAGGAGCAGGCGTTCGCCGCGCCGCAGAGCGAAATTGCGAAAGGAAATCATTGAATGGCGTTCCGGAATAGGCTGAGAACGGAGCTGCGAGAAGCCGCGCAGACCGAAGGGCAGCCGAACATTGTACGCCAAGCCGGAAGGTGTATCAGCCTTGTCATCGGCGCGCTCCCGGCCTGATCCAGGTTCAGCCACTGCATCGGATACTCAAAGCCCTTTTGCGCATCGAGTCTGCAGCATGAAACCAACTTTGCTCGTTTGCCTCACTTCGCTTCTGTCGCTTAGCGGCCTCGGCGCGTGTGCCGCCGATCGCGCCACGCAGGCGGCATGGCTGGATACGATGATCGCGCGATTCGCGTCGGAGCCGGTCGCCAATCCACCGCGCCAGATCCGTCGCTACCGCTATCGCGATCAAACGGTCTACTACGTGGCGCCGAGTTGCTGCGATCAACCCAGTGTCCTCTATGACGCGAAAGGCAGTGCCATTTGCGCACCGGATGGCGGCATGACGGGTCGTGGCGATGGACGCTGTACCGATTTCAATGCGCGGCGCAGCGAGGAGACGATGATCTGGAGCGATCCACGAGGCCGTTGAGCGAGTGACGGAAGGGCGCAAAGGACGACCAGCGGTTGGCGTAATCGTCGATCAAGGCGACAATGGCGGCTTGCGATTCGCATCGACCTCAAGACCGGAGCAGTTTGATGGCCAGCCATGAAGTGAAAGTCCCCGACGTCGGCAACTACAGCGGCATCCCGGTAATCGAAGTGCTGGTCCAACCTGGCGACACGGTAAGCAAGGATCAGGGCCTGATCACGCTGGAGTCGGACAAGGCAACGATGGAAGTGCCTTCCTCGGTGGCCGGTGTGGTCAAGGAGCTCAGGGTCAAGCTTGGCGACGAAGTCTCGGAAGGGACGGTGGTTGCGATCATCGAGGCCGAGGGCGCTGATGATTCGACTGAAAGGAAGTCGGATGGGAAGAAGGAAGCGGCGGCTAAAAAGCCTGCTGCGCCCGAAGAATCAGCCAGCTCCGCACAGGCATCCGCGCCTGCGAAGGCTCCTCTGCCCACGGCGGAGGGCAAAAAGGCCATCATCGATACCAGTAACCCGATGCGCTTGAGTGAGCTGGAAGCAGCGGCGCTGGCACCGGACATCGACCCGGAAGCAGCGGGACCGCAATCGCCGCCCGTGGCATTTGGCGCCGACACCGTGATGCCCGACAAGGTCGCGCACGCCAGTCCCGCGGTGCGTTTGTTCGCCCGCGAACTCGGCGTCGACCTGTTCAAGGTCAGCGGCAGCGAGCGTAAAGGCCGCATCACGCGCGAAGATGTACAGCTTTTCGTCAAGCTGACGCTGGCCAGCGGTGGTGCAGCGCGTGCGGGTTCCGGTGGCGGTGGCGGTGGAGGGCTGGATCTGCTGCCCTGGCCGAAGGTCGACTTCGCCAAGTTCGGCGAAATCGAATCCAAGCCGTTATCGAAGATCAAGAAGATTTCCGGTGCCAACCTCGCGCGCAATTGGGCCATGATTCCGCACGTCACCCAATTCGATGATGCCGACATCAGCGATTTGGAAGCCTTGCGCGTCAGCCTCAACAAGGAGAATGAGAAAGCCGGCATCAAGCTGACCATGCTCGCCTTCCTGATCAAGGCGGTCGTCTCTGCATTGAAGAAATTCCCGGATTTCAACGCCTCGCTCGACGCCAGCGGCGAGAACTTGATCCTGAAGAAATACATCCACATTGGTTTTGCCGCCGATACGCCGAACGGCCTGGTGGTTCCGGTCATCCGTGACGCCGACAAGAAGGGTGTCATCGAACTTGCCCGGGAGTCCGGCGAGCTGGCGAAGAAGGCACGCGATGGCAAACTGGGGCCTGCCGACATGTCCGGTGGCTGCTTCTCGATATCAAGTCTCGGTGGCATTGGTGGCACGGCCTTCACGCCGATCGTCAACGCACCCGAAGTCGCGATCCTCGGCGTATCGAAATCGGCGATGAAGCCGGTTTGGAATGGCGAGAAATTCAAGCCGCGCCTGATCCTTCCGCTCAGCCTGAGCTACGACCACCGCGTCATCGATGGCGCCTCGGCCGCGCGTTTCACGGCCTATCTCGGCCAAGTGCTGGCTGATATGCGTCGCGTGCTGCTCTAACCGGGAGAGACTTGAGATGGCAAACACAATCGAGATCAAGGTGCCCGATATCGGTAACTACAACGATATCCCGGTCATTGAAGTGCTGGTAAAAGTCGGTGATTCGGTAAAGAAGGATCAGGGCATCGTTACCCTCGAATCGGACAAGGCGACGATGGAAGTGCCATCGCCGGCGGATGGCGTGATCAAGGAAGTGAAGGTCAAGGTTGACGATACGGCGAGTGAGGGCAAGGTGGTGGCGATTCTTGAAGCGACCG
>JBBSVJ010000308.1:0-3043 GCA_038233665.1 Lysobacterales bacterium | reverse complement strand
CTGAGTTATGCGGATATCAACCGATTGAGCGCGGATTTCGCCGCGTTTTTGCGCGGCGAAATGGGGCTTGGCGCGGGCGATCGCGTAGCCATCATGTTGCCGAACCTGTTGCAATATCCGATCGCTCTGCTCGGCGTCTTGCGCGCTGATCTCATCGCGGTATTGGTCAATCCGCTGTACACCGCCCGCGAATTGCATCATCAACTGGTGGATTCCGGGTCGACCGTTCTCGTCGTGCTCGACAATTTCGGCGCGGTCGCCGCTGAGGCAATCGCCGGCAGCCAGGTCAGACAGGTGATCAGCACGCGGGTAGGCGACATGTTGCCTTGGCCAAAATCAATGATCGTCGACTTCACTCTGAAACATGTGAAAAAAGCGATCCCGCCATTTGCCATTGCGGGCGCTGTGCGCTGGCCACAGGCGCTCGCACGCGGCGCTGGCTTGCCCCGCGTTGAGGCCAAGGCAAACGCCGAGGACACGGCGCAGTTGCAGTACACCGGCGGCACCACGGGCCTGGCCAAGGCCGCGGTGCTTGCGAACAGCGCGATTGTTGCCAATGTCGCCGCCGCTGAGCAGTGGCTCGGGGGCGCACTCGACCCGGGTAGCGATGCAGTGCTGGTCTGCCTGCCTATTTACCACATTGCCGCTTATAGCAATCTCATCTTCAACTTGAGTCACGGGTTCCACTCCGTGCTGATCAGCAATCCACGCGATATACCGGCCTTGGTCAAGACTTTCGAGACGTTGAAACCGGCATTTTTTTCCGGCGTGAATACCTTGTATGACGCCCTACTCAATCATCCCGATTTTTCATCCATGGATTTTTCGAATTTGAAGTTGTGTCTGCAAGGAGGAACCGCACTGCGGCGCGGCACTGCCGAACGCTGGCTCGCCGTCACAGGTCGTCCGGTGATCGAGGGCTACGGACTTTCCGAAACCTCGGCAGCCATCACCTGGAATCGAGTGGATGGTCAGAACCCGGTTGGTTCAATCGGCATGGCCGTGGCCGAGACGGAGATCAGCTTGCGCGATGAAGAGGGTCGGCCGGTACCGATTGGCGAAGCCGGCGAGTTGTGTGCGCGCGGGCCGCAGATGACGACAAGTTACTGGAACCAGCCGGAAGAAACGGCCAATGCGTTTTTCGAAGGAGGCTGGTTCCGCACCGGCGATATCGCGCGTGCCGATGAGCAGGGCTATTACTTCGTCCTCGATCGACGCAAGGACATGATCCTGGTGTCGGGATTCAACGTCTATCCCAACGAAATCGAAGAGGTGGTCGGCATGCATCCCGGCGTACTTGAGGCCGCCGCTGTCGGCATGCCTGATGAAAAGACTGGCGAGGCGGTGCGCCTTGTCGTCGTACGTAGCGATCCCGCCCTGACCGAGGAGGATCTCCGCGCGCACTGCAGAAAGAACCTGACCGGTTACAAGCAACCTAAGCTCATCGAGTTCCGCGACAGCCTGCCAAAATCTACCGTCGGCAAGATTTTGCGGCGCGAACTCCGCTAGAAGTCGGCGGGACTTTTATCCGTTGCTGCCATGCGTTGCAAGAACCAAAAACACAGGCGCTGGGCCCCTGCCTTCGCAGGGGTGACGAGAGGTGGATTGTTGACGGAGGGCGCAATGACGTGTGGGGCTGGTTGACGTTTGAGGATGTAAGGATCGGCGTTGGAATGTCGAATGACCGCGCTGCCATCGATGGTCAGCGATACCTGCAAAACCCCTTCCGTTACCCCGGCGAAAGCAAAGGCCGAATGACGCCGGTTTTTCGCGAAACGTGGAGCACATGCGTTGTTTTGCAGCGATCACCCACTTCACCTCCCGTCCACGCGTCCTGTATCAAAGATCAAAAACTAAGGCGGTGGATCGCTGCTTCGCGCAGGGGCGGCGAGTTCTTGGAAGTGCTTGATCCCGGCGTGCACCAACTCATTTCAGGCGTTTTCATTCTGAGCAAAAGATAGGCTCAAATACCAGGCGTGAGTAGCCACCCGGGCTTTGAAAAGCGCAGGGTGGCGAGTGATGGCTCGATCGCTGCGTGGCTCTGTGATCACGGTTGCGGCAACGCCGTGATTCCTCGCTCAGCTTTGGCATCGACGACCATCTTGCGCACGTCGGCGAGCAACTGCGTTGCGTCGTAGACGATGCCGTCCTTGATGGTGAATTTGACGCCGCCGACGCGACTTAATTTGCCTTTCGCATCGAGCTTGATATGGCCGGTGCCATACAAGGTCTTGAGATTGGCCAGCGGGTTTTCGCTGAGTACGGCGATGTCGGCGAGCTTGCCCGGTTCGATGGATCCGATGCGATCGTCGGCGCGCAGGACTTCGGCTCCGTTCAGGGTGGCCGAGCGGATCACTTCTAGCGGATGAAAACCAGCTTCGCGTAGCAATTCCAATTCCTGGATCGTGCCGAAACCGTAAAGTTGATAGATGAAACCGGAATCCGATCCGACCGTGACGCGGCCGCCGCGATTCTTGTAATCGTTGACGAAATCCATCCAGCGTCGATAGTTGGCGCGCCAAGCAATCTCGTCCTCAGCGGTCCAGTCGAAGAAAAAGCTGCCGTGGTTGTCGCGATTCGGCGTGTAGAAATCCCATAGCGAAGGCAGCGTGTACTCATCATGCCAATCGGCACGGCGCGCACGCATCAGATCGCGGGCGGCAACATAGATCGTGAAAGTCGGATCGATGGTGAAGTCGAGCGACAGCAGTTCATTGATCACGGCTTCGTATTTCTCGCTACCCTTTTTCGCCGCCTGCGCCCACAAGCGCCCAGCCTGGCCGAAGCGATCGGCCTCGTTGTTGTAGTTGTAGGCGGCCGGATAGTCCTGCACGGTGCGATCATCGAACAGCGCCTCGGGAAGTCCGTACCAGTGCTCCATCGAGGTCAGACCCCAACGCGCCGTCGTCAGCACATTGACGCGCGCAACATCGAGCTGGGCGTGATGACACGCACTTTGCATGCCCTGCTTCTTGAGTTCATCGAAGGCGGCTTCGAGGATATCCGGGCGATAGCCGAAGCATTTCATGCCCAGCGCGCCCTT
>JBBSVJ010000307.1:0-3099 GCA_038233665.1 Lysobacterales bacterium | reverse complement strand
TCTTTCCGGTCGCGAATCTGCTGCGAATGCGACCGGAGCGGCTCAGCGATCGTGGTTTTTTCGATGGCATTCCGCATCGATCGGCGCTGACTACGGCTTACAACTTCTATACGCGATGCAGGGTCGATCCCGGGTATTCGCCGGGTCTCGAAAATTATCAGGCGCTGCTGCGTCCATTGTTTGTCACCTCATGGATGCTCGCAGACTATCTCAAGGACAACGGTTTTTTCGGCGCGACGCGACTCGTCGTATCCAGCGGGTCAAGCAAAACCGCCTACGGTGCCGCGGCCTGGCTCGACGAGCATGCCGATATCGAACTTGTCGCGCTGACCTCGGCGAGCAATCAGGAATTTGTCGAGAGCCTCGGTTGTTACGCGCAGACTTTTTCCTATGACAGGCTGGAAGCAATCGCCAGCGATCAGCCGACGGTGTATCTCGATTTCTCCGGAAACGACGATTTGCGATCGCGCGTCCATCGCCATTTCGGCGACGCGCTCGTCCACGATTGTCTGATCGGATTCACCCAGACCACCGAAATGCTCGCAGGCTCGGCTCATGAACTTACCGGGCCGCCGCCAAAGTTCTTTTTCGCCCCGGAACAGATCCGCAAACGCACCGTCGACTGGGGCTCCTCGACTTTCAACGAGCGCTTCAGCGCGACTGAAAAAGAATTTATCGGCAAACTCAGTGACCCGAAAAACGACTGGATGAGAGTGATCGAGCACCATGACCTCGAATCCGCGCAGGCTCTGATCGCGGACCTCGTCGCCGGTCGAATGGATCCGCGCGCCGGACACATCGTGCGTATCGATCACGAATAGCCGTTGGGAGCCGATTCCCGGTGATCTGACCCATTGAGCAAGGGCAGAACGATCGAAGGCGTTTCCGCTGTTCCCGCGCAAGGTAAGTGACCTCATCGGGAAACCACTGCGCGGGTTCCGCCTGTTCGGAGTGAGGAGTCGAAAAGGACCTCAATGAGCCGAACGCTCGGTAGGAGCCCCGCCAGGGGCGAGCCTTTGCGTGACTTGGCCGAACACCCGACCGTAAATCCGCTCAAGGGCGGAACTACTGCAGGTCGTTCTGCCGCTCCAGTGCGCAGCATCACAATGCGCTGCCGTCAGTTGTACAGTGGGCAACCCGCTCAAGGAGTTTCGCTGATGCGTAGAACGCGATTGACCCTCTGTTTGCTGATTTCATCGTTGGGCATGCTTGTTGCCAGTGGTTCGTCCGCGATGGCGAGTGAGTCTGAATCCATCTCGCAATGGGCCGCTGCACACCAGCACGCCTTGCTGGATGAGTACGAGACCTTTCTGCGAATGCCGAATGTCGCGACTGATCTCGTTGCGATCCGGCGCAATGCCGAGGTTTTGAAGCAGATGATGCAGCGTCGTGGTTTGTCGCCGCGTTTGCTCGAAAACGCCGATCACAGCGCGCCGCCTGCCGTCTACGGTGAGTGGAAGGTCGCCGGGGCGACGCGCACGCTGGTGATCTACGCCCACTACGATGGTCAGGCGGTTGATGCGAGTGACTGGGCCAGCGATCCGTGGACGCCGGTCTGGCGTCGTGGCCGACTCGATGCCGCGCCAGACATTGTCAAACGTGATCGCGCAAAGCCGATCGATCCGGATTGGCGGCTGTATGCGCGCTCGGCCTCGGACGACAAGGCCGGTGTGTTTGCGATTCTTGCGGCAACCGATGCACTCAAGGCGGCCGGACTCGTGCCGAATGCCAACATCAAGTTCTTCTTCGATGGAGAGGAAGAGCAAGGCTCGCCGCACATCGCCGAGCTGCTGCGCCTGCATCGCAAGACATTGAGCGCCGATGCCTGGCTGATCTGCGATGGTCCGGTACATCTAAGTGGACGTCGTCAACTGGTTTTCGGTGTGCGCGGCGATGCCAATGTCGACCTCACCGTGTACGGGCCAAAGCGGCCGCTGCATAGCGGGCATTACGGCAATTTCGTGGCGAATCCGGCCTTGCGTCTCGCGCAACTGCTGGCCTCGATGAAAGGCGAAGATGGTCGCGTGACGATTGCTGGATGGTATGACGATGTCGTTCCGCTTGGCGCAGCGGAGCTGGCCGCGCTTGCGGCATCACCCGACGATGATGCCGCGCTGTTGAATGATCTTGGCCTCAACGCGAGTGAGACGCCGGGTCTGTCATTGTCGCAAGCGATCAATCAGCCCTCACTCAATATCAATGGCATTCGCGCGGCCGACGTAGGCGCTCAGGCGCGCAACGTGATTCCGATCGATGCACGGGCTACCCTCGATCTGCGTCTGGTCAAGGGCAATAGCGTCGAAGGCCAACTCGACATATTGCTTGCGCATATTCGTGGTCAGGGATTTTTCGTGCTCGATCGCGCGCCGACCGATGACGAACGACGCGCACACGAAAAAATCGCGACGGTCGTATTGGAGGCCGGGGGCTATCCTGCCTCACGCACCCCGATGAATTTGCCGATTGCACGCGATGTTGTCGCCGCGATGAGAACGCTGGCCGGCGACTCGTTGGTCTTGACGCCGACCATGGGCGGCAGCCTGCCGTTGTTCATTATTACCGAGATTACTGGTGCACCGACCCTGGTTATTCCGCTGGCCAATCCCGACAACAACCAGCACGCGGAAAACGAGAATCTGCGCGTCGGTCATCTCTGGGACGGCATCGCCACGCTGGCTGCGGTGATGCGTTTGCCGTCAGCTCCCATCAGTCCGTCTCGACAGCCTTGAATCACCATGATCGATGTGACCATTCGCGTGACCCACCTACGGAATCGAGAAGGCGTCCAGCCATCGGCGAAACCGCTGGGGGATCTCCTGGTAGGGGCGAGATGATTTCGACTTCGCGCGGATGAATTCGCGCATCGATCATGGTGTTTCGCTCAGCGCGCAGGAGCATCGATCCATGACGCCGTGCGTTGTGCGATCAATCAAAGCCGTTGGCGAAGATCAAGTCGGAGCGTGCGGCCACGCCGCGAACTGATTGACTGATTCCCGCGAAGCCTTGAATCGTGATGTCGTTGACGATGATCGTGCCGTTGGCGCTGTACCAGGTGTCACGGCCGTGGCTTGGCGTTATCGAAGAGGCGTGATCAATTGA
>JBBSVJ010000306.1:0-3172 GCA_038233665.1 Lysobacterales bacterium | reverse complement strand
CGTGTCGAAGTGACCGTTCTGCCGAAAGCGGTTCTCGATCCGCAACTTGAATCAGTTGCCGGCGGTGCGATCGATTTTGATGTCGTCGATGTGCGGGGAGAGGGCGTCGCGAACATGCGTCGTGGGGTCAATCTGCTTCCGCTTGAGCGCCGTGCGCGTCGCCGCGACATGCGCGTGCCGATCAACCTCGGTCTTGCCGCCTTGGCGATCATTCTTCTCGTCATCAATATGTCCGAGTCGCTGAGCAATCGAGCAATCGCGATCGAGACCATGCAAGGTGAGGTCGAGAAAGCCGCGGCCGCCGCCCGCGAAGTGCTCGAACTCAAAAAGAACTTGCAGGATTCGGTCAACGGCGCGAATTTTCTAGCCGAGAAGAAACACAACGGCCCATTGATCATTGCGCTAATTGATGATCTTGCCTATCGGCTGGATGACGATACCTATCTCGAGCGCTTCAGCATTGAGAGCAACCAGATTCAGTTGCAGGGTCAAAGTAAAAATGCCGCCGGCCTGATCAGCGTACTGAGTGCCTCGCCCTTCATGTCCAACCCGAGACTCGAAGGTCAGATTCAACCTGATCCGAGAACAGGCAAGGATCGTTTCACGATTTCAGCAGAACCGAAGGATGTACCGATCGACCAGGTTGTCGTCCATGAGCCTCGATTGAAAGATGTTGAGGCGACAGCGACCGATACGTTGAGCAAGAAGGACGACAAATCCGGCAGCGCTTCCAAAAAGGATAAGGGGGCAACTGATGGCTCGCCTTGACCTGCGTCCGAAGGATGGTCGTCTGCTCGCGGTTGTTCTATTGGTGATCGTATTGCTGTGCGTCTATCTATTCGGCGTTCATTGGTGGTTTGTTTCACCGCATATCGATTTTCACAACCAGATGAGCGACCTGCGTGAACAACAGCAGCGCTATTCGCGAGTCATTGCCGAGCGCCCCGTCATTGAAAAGAAACTCGCCGAGGTGCGGGCCTACGAGCAGGGCAATCAGGCGTTTCTCGCCGAAGCCGATGCCAATGCCGCTTCAGCGAGTCTGATCACGCGTCTGCGCCAATCCCAGACCGATCAATCCGATCCCAAACGTTGCTCGATCATCAACTCGTCACCGGCGAATCAAGGTCAAGACGAGCTTTACATGAAGGTGATCGTGCAGGCGCGTCTGCGTTGTGACCTCGAATCGCTGGCAGCCATTCTGTACGATCTCGAAAATGGCAAGCCGTACCTGTTTGTGGATGATTTGATGATCTACAGACAACAGACGTATGTACCACCCGGTGGCAAGGCCAGAGTCAGCCCTCTCGACGTGCGCTTCAATCTTTCGGGCTACCTGCGTCAACCCGGCAAGCCGGTGGAGACACCGTGATGGATCTCAGAACCGCGCGCATGATGACCTTGGTGCTGGCCGCAATGTGTGGTCTGCTACTGCTGAGTGCGTTGATCCAGTTTGCCGGTTACGGCCGTGGCTACGGTTGGTTGCCGCCGGATTTGGAGTCAGATCCTGTCGCTTCGGCTGAGATCGACCAGACCCCTATCACGATTCCGCCGATATCGCGCTTTGCAGAGGTCGATAACAGGCCGCTTTTCAACGACGATCGGAAACCGACGCCTCATGATGACGGCGAGGAAGAGGCCGATGCGCCGCCGCCGGTACCACTGAATGTAACCTTGACTGGCGTCATCATCGTGCGCAAGACAGAATCGACCTCTGAGCTGCGCGTCGCCATGCTCCGCGACAACTTGCGGAACGAATCGCTGGCACTCAAGGTCGGAATGCCGTTGAGCGGTGATCAGGCCGGCTGGACCTTGGTATCGGTCGAGCCGCGCATGGCAACCTTCAGCAACTCGGCTGACGAAAAAGCGGAGATTGAGCTGAACACCTCGGCCACCCCTGCACAAGCACCGATTCGACCGGTAGTGCAACCTGCGCCGCCAAGCCGTCAACCGGAATCGCTGGAAAAGCGGGACAATTCGGCAGAGTCGGATCTGGCCAAGCGTATTGAGGAGCGACGACGACAAATGCGTGAAGAAGCCGAGCGTTTGCGCTCGCAGCGAGGCAACTCGCCCACTGGGCAAAAGAATTGACGGAGTGACCCACGTGCTATCAAGAATCATCAATCTCTCGATCGCTCTGGCGTTCACGATACTTGCCGGGTGTTCGAGCGCACCGACGAAAACCCGGTCGCAGGTTTACGCGGATGCTGCTGCGCCTCTGACCGCCGATAGTCTGGCTGTCGACAATCGCGCCGCTGTGGAAAAGCTCCCAGCGAAATCCACAGGCATCAACATGGGCGCGGAAGACGAAAAATCTTTCGAGCCGCCGAAGCCTGAAATCCAGTTGGGAACTGGCAAGTTCATCAACGAGGCAGCAGCGCGCCGCAATAGACCGGTAGCCAAGGGCGAAGGGCAGGTCGACTTCAACTTCGAGAACAATCCGATCCAGTCGGTGGTCAAGGCGATTCTCGGCGATTTGCTTCAGCAGAACTATACGATTGCACCCAATGTCGGCGGCAATGTTTCGTTCTCGACCTCCAAGCCGATCCGCGCAGACCAGGCCATGTCGGTTCTGGAGATGCTGCTTTCGTGGACCGGAAACACGTTGATCTACAAAGACGGTCTCTACACGGTCCTGCAAATCAAGGATGCGCTGCCAGGCAATCTGACGCCGAAAATTGCTTCACCCAGGCCGGCCAATGGTTATGAAGTACGGGTGTTCCCGTTGCGTTACATTTCACCGAGCGAAATGGCCAAGTTGCTCAAGCCTTATGCCAAGGCGGACGCATTCATCAATATTGATACCGCGCGCAGCATGCTGGTCCTCGCAGGCACAGCGTCGGAGCTGACCAACTATGCGCAAACGATTGAGATCTTCGACGTCGATTGGCTGAAAGGCATGTCGGTGGGTGTGTTTACCTTGCAGCGAGTGGAGGTCGGCACCTTGTTGCCTGAGCTTGAAAAGGTCTTTGGTTCGGCGGGGGAGTCACCGTTGGCCGGCATGTTCCGTTTCATTCCGCTTGAGAGTTCCAAAGCGATCATCGCCATCACGGCACAACCCGAGTATCTGCGTCAGGCCGAGGAATGGCTCAAGCGGCTCGATCGAGCGGGCGACGAAAGCGCAACACAGCTGTTTGTCTATGATGTGAAGAACATTCAGTCTGTTGATTTATCG
>JBBSVJ010000305.1:0-3176 GCA_038233665.1 Lysobacterales bacterium | reverse complement strand
GCAAGGCGGGTCGTTTGCGCTTTGAAGAAATCGAGCGACTCGCGAGGATTTTCGCCGGGCTCGGCGTTCGCAAGCTGCGCCTGACAGGCGGCGAACCCTTGTTGCGCCGCGAGCTTCCCGAGCTCGTGCGTCAACTCGCAACAATCGACGGCATCGACGATATCGCGATGACCACCAATGGCAGCCTGCTGCCAAAATCGGCGCAAGCACTACGTGATGCGGGTCTGCAGCGCATTACCTTGAGTGTCGATACGCTCGATGCTGATGCCTACCGCAAACTGTCGGGTGATCGCGCCGAGGTTGCCGAGCTGTTCGCCGCGATTGATGCCGCGACCACCGCCGGATTCGCCTCGCTCAAACTCAACAGCGTGGTCATGCGCGGCATCAATGATTCCCACGTGATCGACATGATCGATCACTTCCGCGGCAGCGGGCATATCCTGCGTTTCATCGAATACATGGATGTCGGCACCTGCAACGAATGGCGCGAAAATCTAGTGGTACCAAGCGCCGAACTGCGCGAGCGCATCGGCGCACGCTGGCCGCTGCGTGCGCTGCCAGCCAACTACGGCGGCGAAGTCGCGCAGCGCTGGGAGTTCATCGATGGCGGTGGCGAGATCGGCTTCATCAGCTCTGTCAGCGAACCGTTCTGCGGTGACTGCACGCGCGCACGACTCTCCGCCGATGGCCGTCTATATACCTGTCTGTTCGCCAGCAGCGGCCATGATCTTCTCGGGCCGATGCGCGCGGGCGCCAGCGATGAGGCGCTCGCCGCGTTGATCGCGGCGATCTGGTCATCGCGTGATGATCGCTACAGCGAGATCCGCGGTGGAGCCAGTACGTCTCCACGCAAGCACGTTGAAATGTATGAGATCGGCGGCTGAATCTCTGGTCTGCCTTGCAAGAATCTGGAACCGAAAAACCGATGCCCAAAAAGCTGACTCATATCGATCCTGCCGGTCGACCCACCATGGTCGATGTCGGCGCGAAACAGGCGACACGTCGTGTGGCGATTGCGTCGGCGACTGTGCGCTTTCCTGCCGATGTCGCGGCAACACTGCAGGCGGACGGCCTGCGCTCGGCCAAGGGTCCGGTGCTGGATACCGCGATCATTGCCGGAACACTGGCCGTCAAACGCACTCATGAGCTGATACCGTTTTGCCACCCGCTACCCATTGAGAACTGCCGCTTTGAGATGGAGTTTGTTTCCGCCACCGAACTGGCAATCCGCTGCGAAGTTGCCATCACGCACAAGACCGGCGTCGAGATGGAAGCGCTGACCGGCGCCAGCATCGCGGCTTTGACTGTGTATGACATGTGCAAAGCACTCAGCCACGAAATCGTGATCGGCGAAGTGCGCCTGCTGGAAAAGTGCGGCGGAAAACGTACGGTCAAGGCGGGCAGGGTGCAGCCATGAAGCTACGATTGCTGTATTTCGCCAGCCTCGCCGATCACGCTGGCCGCGCCGAAGAGTCGATCGAAACGAGTGCCAGCGATCCGGCCGTACTTTATGCCGAAGTACGAGAGCGCCACGGTTTCAGCCTTGGCCTCGAGCGCGTCCGCGTCGCCGTGAACGGTCAGATAGTTCCCTCGAGTCATCTGTTGAATGACGGCGATGAAATCGTCTTCCTGCCACCGGTGTCCGGCGGATGAGCCGTTTCAGTCTTTCCGAGATCGCGATTGATCCGGACATCGAAAAACAAGCGCTCGACGACGCCGGTGCCGGTGCCTGCGTTATTTTTGAAGGTTGGGTACGCAACCACAATGATGGCCGCTCGGTGAATCATCTTGACTACCAGGCCTATGCGCCACTCGCCTTGAGCGAAGGTGAGGCGATCCTCAATGAAGCTTTGAGTCGATTCAAACTGCGCGAGGCCAGCGCCGTCCATCGCACCGGTAGTCTAGCCATTGGCGACATGGCCGTCTGGGTCGGCGTCAGCGCCGATCACCGCGACGCCGCCTACGACGCGAGCCGCTGGATCATCGACGAGATCAAGCTTCGTGTGCCGATCTGGAAGAACGAACACTATGCCGATGGCGAGTCGGGCTGGTTGCATCCGGACAACACGCCGGTTCATTGCTCAGCCTGAATTTGCACTGATAAGCGTGTTCATGAGAGACGCAAAGTAGCCGCGGCCAGTTCGCGGTCTTCATTCGCGTCAAGCACATGAATTTGAACAGTGCTCGTTTCTGCATCTATTCTTTGCCGCTGTGCATTGTTTGCATCAGGTTCGAGTTTCAATCCAATCCACTGCAATTTGTCGACCACGGCTGCGCGAATGATTGCGGAGTGGGTTCCGATACCGCCAGAGAACACAAGGTCATCGATGCCACCGAGCGTTGTCGCCATCGAGGCAATTCCCTGGGCCACTCGATGAACAAATATCGCAACGGCCAACCTTGCTTCTGGGGAATCCGTTGCGAGGAGTTTCTGCATGTCACCGGTTGTGCCCGAGAGTCCCAGCAGCCCGCTATTGACGTTCAATTCGAAATCCAGTGACGCAACGGAAAATCGGTTGTCTCTGAGCAAGTCAAGAATGACGCCTGGGTCAAGACTGCCGCATCGTGTCGCCATTGGAAGTCCATCCATCGGCGTTAGCCCCATCGTGGTGTCGATACTCTTGCCAGCCTGCACCGCGCACAGGCTTGAACCGCCGCCCAGGTGGGCCAATACAACGCGACGATTTATTGCGTCCGCTTGAAGATCATGAAATTGCCGCCACACGGACTGATAGGCGACGCCGTGAAATCCATACCGATGTAGACCTTCCGAGCGAAGCGCTTTGGAAATGGCGAGCGTCCTCGTGAGATCGGGCAGTGTACGGTGCCAATCGGTATCGAAAAGAGCCACTTGGATAGCTGAAGGCCATCGTGTAATCGAGGCCTTGACCAAGGCCAGTGCCGGCGCCTGGTGTTCAGGCGCCCAAACCGAGAAACGCGCCAATAGGGCGATGTTTTGCGGATCAAGCAGGCACGGTCCTTCGAGCGTGCCGCCATGGACAATTCGGTGCACAACGATGTCAGGTGCCGCGCCGTTGGCAGAGATCCAATCACCCAGTTCAGCAATCAGCGATGCCATCGGACCACGGAGAGGAACGTCATCGTCGATGTTTTGGTTTGCGGGAGATTCATGATTCCAGTCCTCGGGCGCCATCTGAAACGGCCACGAGCGCGAT
>JBBSVJ010000304.1:0-3185 GCA_038233665.1 Lysobacterales bacterium | reverse complement strand
GGCAGGAACGGACCTTGGCAAGGTCGAACGCGGCATTCGCATGAGAAGGCAGCGACAGGAAAGGTCTTTGGCCGATACATGCGTTCGAAAACCTGCCGCGCTTGAAATCGATATCACGATCACCGCGTCGAAGTCCCGCATCGATCCTGATGCCGAATGCATCCGATAGGTCGCCAACTCGTCGTGGCTTCGTGAGCCCGCGCCATGCGCCCTAGGCGCGCCGATGGCGCTCTGGACATGCCTCGCAACCCAAGCAGAGCTGGAATGCCCTGGCGGTCACCAGGCGCGCAGGAAAAAAGAGAGCTGCGCGCACTTTCCGAGTCCAGCGCCAGCCCTGTGGCATGCTCGGGTCAATCTCGGTTTCCGCTTGTTACTCGTGAAGGCAGGCGCTGTCCATGCTCAAATTCGAGAATCTTGTCCGTATCAGCGCTTCCACTAGCCTCTTCGCCCACCCGGCCCCTGAGGTTTCGCGAGCCTCATGAAAATCGCGCAGAGCCTTGTCCTCGTTGCGTCGCTGTTGACGCCATGCTTTGCCGTCGCCAGCGGTTTGCCGGCAAGCGGCTTGCAAAGCGATGTTGTTTTCACCGAATACACGCCACTCACGCGCAGCGACGAATTGAGGCATCGCTTGCTAAGTCCTTTGAATGCGCTGCGAGTGAGCCGAGAGCTGGCGCAGTCAGGGCGGGATTCGCAGGATCAGCCAATCGATCTCGCGCAGGAAAGATTCACCGTTTATGTGCCCACCGCGCCGGCCCCTGAGCAAGGCTATGCGCTGCTCGTTTTTGTGTCGCCGTGGGCGGATGCGGTCGTACCACAACGCTCGATTCCAGCGCTGAACCGCCACCACATGATTTTTGTCAGCGCGTCTCACTCTGGCAATGACGCCGCTGTGATGGATCGCCGTATACCGCTCGCGCTGTTGGCCGAACGCAATATTACCCAGCACTACCGGGTGGATCCATCACGCATCTACATTGGAGGATTCTCCGGTGGTGCGCGCGTCGCCCTGCGCATCGCACTTGGCTTTCCGGATGTGTTCCACGGCGCGCTGCTCGATGCAGGCAGCGACCCGATCGGCAACGCCGAGATCCTATTGCCTGCGCGCGCGCTGTTTGATCAGTTTCAGAATTCAATGCGGCTCGTGTACCTCACCGGCAAGCTGGATACCGCCAATCTCGCGCAAGATCAGCGCAGTCGACAATCGATGCACGATTGGTGCGTGTTCAATCTCACCGACGCGGGCGCTGGCATGCTGAGTACGGGCCACCAGTTGGCCGGTCCGGCCGCGATCGCGCGCGCCCTGTCAGTTTTGGACAGGTCCGTACCGTCATTTTCGTCAGCGCATGCCCGGTGTCGCCGTGAAATCGATCGAAGCTTGGCCGTCAAGGAACAGCAAATCGGTGAGTGGATTGCGCAGCGTCGCTTCGACGAAGCGCAAATCCTTTTGAACGAGGTTGACTCGCGTTTTGGTGGCTTGGCAGCGCCACAAAGCGTCGAATGGCAGAAAACGCTCGATACGCTCCGCTGAAGGGTCGCCAGACGGGCGCATGTTGAGCTATCGTCAAGGCTCCCAATCGAGCAATTTCATTTGATTGCTTCGTCAGTGAAACATGTCGACAACGCTTATGCAGAGTCGTTTAGACACTTGGGCCAGACGCTCATGTTCAGCTCGCCGAAGTGATGTCCACATTCTGACTCAGCGGATTGATTCGGCGAGCAGAAAATCTTGCCCGCTTGAGGTCTTGAGCACTCGTAGAGCAAGATTCAACTCTTTCGGCCGGTTTCGTGCGCAACCCGAGAAAATCATCCTCTGCGTATTTTTTGATGGCCATCTCTTTTCGATGGACCAATAGTGAATGAAAGTGTGAGTTACAACGGTCTGTCCAGAGCTGCGCTTTTCGAAGGAACGAACTCATGAGTATCAGTGCGTGTTGACCACTATTTTTTTGCTTCTTTTGATTGGACTGCTAGTTTGCGCGGCTGTCTTTCTCAATCGACGCGCGCGTCGAAGTCGCTTGCGAGAGTTCGCGACAACGGCACGTCGCACTTTACAGTTCGAGACTTGTGGTGGCATAAATCCCACCAACCTGCATGAGTATCTTGTTGCTCTTGCAATGACGCTTCGAACGCAGGCAATGCTTCGAAATCTCACGCTGCATTCCGGCGAATTCGAACAAGTAGTCATCGATGGAATCGAGCTGGCCTATCTGCTCAAAAGGCCGCAATCAGACAAAGACATTGCCAGGGGATCGCTGCAACTTTTCGCAACCTGTCTGGACCCCATCATGAGCAGACCACTGGCTGGCGACGCTTTGGGGGATCAAGGGCACTTCGTTGGCACGTCAAGTGCCGTGGCGATGCTCGCAAGCGCAGGGTGGCATGCCGAATCGAACGCGGACCTGGTCACCTGCGCCCTGATGAAAGCCTCTCTGGCCGAGGGCGCCGCCGAATACTGGCGCACAAGGAATCAAGCTCAGAGAGACGAAGTGGAGAGCTCATTCGAGCAGGTTGTTCGCACGGCGTTGGATCCAGCGTCAGCGGCATATGTCCGACATAAGGCGTTCTCTGACTTGCGTGAAGGCGCTTGAAGGGACGTTTGAAATCGGACATGGATTGAACTCATAGGTATCTGCTCGCCTTGCGCCATGCCTTTGAATGCACAGGCGCAGATCAACGAGGTTGGCCACAAGACCAAGCGAGTCATGATCAGCACTTCGATCGTTTGATCCGTCTGGCCGAGTGGCGTGTATCGGCCATAAATCGTCATTCGGAAAGCTGGTTCCGAACCCGGTTTAGGTGAGCGCCTGAAAATCCTGCATCATTGCGCTGATGATGAAATGGCTGAAACAGATACCGGGGATTGGGCCCGCTTTGCTTGCTGCGGTGTTCTTCGGCGCAAGCACTCCGTTGGCCAAGTTACTCGTGGCCGATATCTCGCCGATCCTATTGGCGGGGTTGCTATACGCAGGTTCTGGTCTTGGGCTTGGCGCTTGGCTACTGCTGCGGCGACTGCTCCCCGGTAGAGCGCGTTCGGAGGCTGCGTTGCAGCGTCGCGATCTTCCCTGGCTCGCCGGTGCGGTGTTGTTCGGTGGCGTATTGGGGCCCGTGCTGTTGATGCTCGGGTTGGCTTATACCCCAGCGTCGACGGCATCCTTGCTGCTCAACACCGAGAGTGTTCTGACGGC
>JBBSVJ010000303.1:0-3238 GCA_038233665.1 Lysobacterales bacterium | reverse complement strand
TGTTCGCGACTGAGCTATTCGATATCCTCTTCCTGGCTCTGGTTCTCACGAGCGGTTGTCTTTTCGTCATTCTCTGGCGCATGCATCGGCGATTTCCCGAACCCGGCTGCCGGCACTTACACAGCCATCGTCAATGCCTGCACCAACCTGTCCAACGTCACGATACTCGGCCGATTGACGGCATCGGATCATATCTTCACCAACGGTTTTGAGACGCCTTGAGGAGATTCTTGAAATTGAAAGCAGCGGAGCCTTCAAGCCGAAGGTTTGGTCAACCGCTTGAATCCGATGATCAAAGCAAGGGGCGTCCGCGAGCTGCCCGGCCATTTAGACGGAATACGATGTGTCTTCTCGATAAAAAACATCGAAAGTTCGACGGCGAGGAATTGAGAATTGACCAATCGAATCCTCAGGACCACTGAGGACTTAGCTGCGCAACTTCCAGCCACTGCGGAAAATCCACCAGACAATAGCGAGACAGATCAGCAGAAATCCCAGGGTCATGCCGGTACTGACCGCTATATGAACATCGGCACGACCGGTGAAGCTCCAGCGGAAACCACTGATCAGGTAAACAACCGGATTGAACAAGGTGATCTTTTGCCAAAGCGGCGGCAACATGCTGATCGAGTAGAACGCGCCACCAAGAAAGGTCAGCGGCGTGATCACCATCAACGGCACCACTTGCAGCTTCTGGAAGTCATCGGCCCACAAACCGATGATGAAACCGAACAGACTGAAAGTGATTGCGGTCAGCACGAGAAAGCCGAACATCCAGAATGGATGGGCGATTTCGTAGTCGACGAAGAAGCGCGCGGTGAGCAGAATCAGAAAGCCGAGGATCACTGATTTGGTTGCCGCCGCGCCGACATAGCCGATCACCACTTCGATCCACGATACCGGTGCCGACAGGAGTTCGTAGATCGTGCCGGCCCATTTCGGCATGTAGATGCCAAATGAGGCGTTGGAGACACTTTCGCCAAGCAGCGAAAGCATGATCAGGCCGGGAATGATAAACGCGCCGTAGCTGGTGCCGTCGATATCGCCCATGCGCGAACCGATCGCCGCGCCAAAAACGATGAAATACAGTGAAGTCGACAATACCGGCGCGGCGATCGACTGCATCAGGGTGCGAAACGTGCGCGCCATTTCGAAACGATAGATCGCTCGTATGCCATGGATGTTCATGCCCGATCCTCCTTCGGTTTGCGAACCAGGCTGACGAAGATCTCCTCCAGCGAACTCTCGCTGGATTGCAGATCCTTGAAATCGATGCCGTGTTCGCCAAGTCGGCGCAACAAGCTGGCGATGCCGGTTTCCTCCGATTGCGTGTCGAACGTGTAGACCAGAGTCAGGCCATCTTCGGAGAGTTCAAGCGGGAGGCCTGCGAGACCTTCGGGAATTTGTTGCATCGGCTGTTGCAGGCTAAGAGTGAGTTGCTTCTTGCCAAGCTTGCGCATCAGCGTGTGTTTGTCCTCGACGAGGATCAGCTCACCTTTGTTGATCACGCCGATGCGGTCGGCCATTTCTTCGGCCTCTTCGATGTAGTGCGTGGTCAGGATGATGGTCGTGCCGCTTTCGCGCAGGCGTCGCACCATCTGCCACATGTCGTGGCGCAACTCGACGTCGACTCCGGCGCTCGGCTCATCAAGAAACAACACCTTCGGCTCATGCGAGAGCGCCTTGGCGATCATTACCCGGCGCTTCATTCCGCCTGAGAGTGTCATGATCTTGTTGTTGCGCTTGTCCCATAGCGAAAGCTCGCGCAAGATTTTTTCGAGATACTCCGGATTCGCTGGCTTGCCAAACAGACCACGACTGAATTTGAGCGTCGACCAGACCGACTCGAACGCATCCGTGTGCAACTCCTGCGGCACCAGGCCAATCGCGGCGCGTGCCGCACGGTAGTCGCGAACGATGTCGTGACCATCCGCCGTGATCGACCCTTCGCTGGCGTTGACAATGCCGCAGATGATGCTGATCAGAGTGGTCTTGCCAGCACCATTGGGGCCGAGCAGGGCGAGAATCTCGCCGCGGCGGATGTCGAGGTTGATGTGCTTGAGTGCCTCGAAACCACCTTTGTAGGTTTTGCCGACGTTGCGGATCGAGACAATTGCTTCGTTTAGAGGCAATGCGCTCGATCGGGGTTCTGCTGCTGCACTCATGGATGCTCCGCGTTGTCTGCTGTTGCCGAAGGACGTAGGTGAGGTCGCGGACGCTGATTGAAAGCCCGCATCGTTCGCAACGCCCGGTCGTCGAGTATATCGACACGCCTCGATCGTATTCAGGCTTGGATTGATGCTGCCACGTTGTGAAACGTGCATCGTCATTGACCACGTGGTGGAATACGGCCTCATCACTGACCAGGAAGCTGCGCATGAGTTATGTCGATGGATTCGTCGTTCCGGTACCAAAGGATAAGTTGGATGAGTACAAGAAGATGGCGCGCAAGGCCGGCAAGGTCTGGATGTCGCATGGTGCGTTGGCTTACACCGAGTGTGTCGGCGATGACGTGCCGGTCGGCAAGCGCACCTCGTTCCCGCAAAGCGTGAAACTCAAGGAGGGCGAAGTCGTGGTGTTCTCGTGGATCATCTACAAGTCGCGCATCGACCGCGACAAAATCAACAAGAAAGTCATGGCCGATCCCCGGCTTGAGGCGATGATGGATCCGAAGTCCTTGCCGTTTGACGGCAAGCGTATGTTCTTCGGTGGATTCAAGCCTTTCGTCTCGTTGTAGCTGATTGCTTCATGAGTTTGATTGTTGGTGGAATGAGTTTTGACGAGGCAGGAGCCCAGCGACCATTCTCGGCTTGAGTTTTCCGGTGCTGCGTTGAGAGACATCCTGTCTGGTTCCACTCGCCATCCCTGGCGAGCGTCCTACCTTCTCTTGTGTGGCCACTGCGCCGCAGGAGCGGCGCGAACAGCGAAGCTGGCCCGCAGGGTGGAGGGCAGGAGCCCGGAATCAAAGAACGTAGGCCAAGAGAAGGCCACCCCCACACTCGCGCCTTACGCACAGTCCCTGTGCTCCAGGTACGCGAGCCTGCTCCGGGGTTCGCCGACAGTCCATCCATGGACTGGCGTCGAACTGGCCCACGTCGTGCGGGCCATCCTTCGGACATTTCCTACGCAGTCTCGCCACGATCGAGGGGCCCCATGTAGCACGCGTCGTGCGCGCGTAAATCAATGTCAAAAGCGCCCTCATCCACCCTATCGGGCACCTTCTCCCGCTGCACGGGAG
>JBBSVJ010000302.1:0-3245 GCA_038233665.1 Lysobacterales bacterium | reverse complement strand
TGCGGTGGTATCCGCGTGCAATCAGAAATCGAATCGAACTCCGACCACGAACTATGAACCCGGCGCAGTCGGCCATGCCCTGCGCCAGCTTGAGGGCAAGGGTCTGGTCAGCGGCTCATTGAGTGCGCGTGCATCACGCTATGCGCATCGCTTTGAAACCGGCTACAACGTCACGTTGCGCCAGCGCGCCGTGCTGGCCCTGCTGATGTTGCGCGGACCGCAGACGCTCAACGAGCTCTACTCACGCAGCGAGCGATTGTCGGATTTCAGCGATACCGATGAAATCCACAGCGTGCTCGATCGCCTCGCTTCACGTGAGCCGGCGCTGGCGGTGCGCCTGCATCGTGCGCCCGGTCAGCGCGAAGAACGCTACATGCATCTGTTGTGCGGGCCGGTTTCCCTGGAGGCCACGATGATGATCGACGCGCCTGAGCGAACATCCAGCGGTCTTGATGAGCGTGTCAGCCAGCTTGAGAGCCTGGTCGCGCAGTTGCAGGAGGTGATCGGCGAATTGCAAACCCGACCCGGCACAGTCTCGCCACCACACATCGACGAGAACGAGCACGAATGAGCGAAGCCGCGCTGGAGACTCGCGACGCATCATCGTCACCGCGCGCGCAGCGCATGTTTCTGATTCTCGGCGGTTTCTTTATCGCCAATGCGATCATCGCGGAGTTCATCGGGGTCAAGATCTTTGCGCTGGAAGACACGCTCGGTCTGCAGCCCTTCGAGTGGAACCTGTTCCAGCAGACTGGTTCGCTGAACTTCACCGCCGGCACTCTGCTCTGGCCGGTGGTTTTCATCATGACCGACATCATCAACGAGTTTTACGGGCAGCGTGGGGTGCGCTTTCTGTCATGGCTTGCCGTTGGACTCATCGCCTACGCATTCCTGTTCGCCTATGCGGCGATCGCGCTGGCCCCGGCCTCGTGGTGGGTCGGTGCGGCGAAAGACAGCGGCGTGCCGGATCTACAAGCCGCATACGCCTACGTATTCGGCCAAGGTCTGTGGACTATCGGCGGATCAATCACGGCGTTTCTGGTCGGCCAGCTTATCGACGTGCGCATCTTCCACTCGATCCGTCAGCGCACCGGCGAGCGACACATCTGGATGCGCTCGACGATATCGACGATCGCATCGCAGTTCATCGACAGTTTCGTGGTGCTCTACATCGCGTTCGTGATCGGTCCGCAACACTGGACTACCAAGCTTTGGCTGGCCGTCGGCACGGTCAATTACGCCTACAAGGTGCTCGCGGCAATCGCCCTGATTCCGCTGATCTATCTGCTGCGCAAAGGCATCGACAGCTGGCTCGGCAAAGACCTGGCCGAACGCCTCAAGATTGAAGCGGCGATGGCGTAGACCGCGCCTGTCCGATTTCGCCGCGCATGATTTAGCGCGATCACGGTGGCGGGTTCCGCGCTGGCGGGAGCATTCATCGCAGGTCAGCGGCGGTGTGTACGCACCGCCCGAATTGAGGTCGAATTCTTGCGCGTGAAAACGTAGACAGCTGCAGGCGGTACGTTGCGCCAGGCAACGCCCCCACGCACCACATGCAGACCCAACTCATTCACCAGGTCGCGCGAAACTGGACTTGCCGGACCATAGGTGAACTGGATGAAGCGACCACTGCTGCCGAGGACCGAGAACGCCGCAGAAAGGATGCTTCGCTGGGTGCTGCGTGACATCGAAAGCAAGCCCAGCCCGCTGAGAATGGCATCAACGCCATCATCGCTGCCGAAGTGCTCGTGTTCGACGATGTTCCGCAGCTCACGCGCGTCTCCGCACACAACCGTCGAGTCGGGAAACCGGCGCTGCAGCAGGCGATGCAATTCTGCATTCAACTCGACAACCAGCAGATTTTCCGGAGCAACACCTTGGGTTAACAAGGCGTGGGTGAAGACGCCCGTGCCTCCCCCAAGTTCGATCACTCGCTTGGTATCTTCTGGAAGCTGCTTGATCATTTCCCGGGCGAGGCGTCGACTGGATGGCGACAAGGCCGCAACAGCGAGCGGGTTTTTCAGCCACTGCCGAAAGAATGTCCAGTTGCCTGCCTTGCGATCGGCCTTGGCGAGATGATCAAGCATCGGTTGCTTTACGAACGCGCTGCCTGGTTCCTGCGGCCCCATTCAAAATCCACCCAACCGGACTGGAACGAAAATTCGCTGAAGTTGTGCACGCTTGAATCGAAAATCACCACGCCGCTTGACGGACATTGAAGATGTGTTCCGAGGTTGGATCGTGCTATGTGGATCAGAAGGATTGGAGACGCGCACTTGAATCATGCTGGGGTCCGAAGGCAGTTTCGCCACGTAGGCTGGGCGGGCAGATAGTGTTCGCAGCGTAACACCCAGCTAGGAAATCAACCAGAATGACTAATGTCGCTTAGCGCCTCTCGATTTGATTTCAACGGTGTCGATGGCTCACCCGAAGCACGCAAAGCAAACCGGGAAAGGCAGACGAAAGGTATGCCCAGACCCGCGCATGGCATTGAGTCGACATGATGGCCGATTACCTGACAAAAAAACGCGGTAACGGGAGAAACAGCCGAGATGGTTCTGGGCTAGCACCAGGAAATGACGCGACGAACTCTATCGAAGTGAGAGCCACTGTCGGCCATCTTTCGCAAAAGCTCCATAGCGAGATTGTATCGGGATTCGGAGAAAAGCTCGCCCCTGGTGGGGCTCCTACAGTGCGCGGGCGTTTCTCAAAAAAGAAAACCCCGCGGATATCAGGGGAAATGTCCGCGGGGTCCAAGGTGCCTGCCGCAAAAATGAACGTGCGGCAGGCCTTGCAGGGTTGATCGGTTAGTTGCGGCGATCGTAATAGGAAGCTCGTTGCGAGTAGCCACGATCTCGATCTCCGTAGCGATCGGACGAATGTTGGCGATCATCGCGGTCGCGACGGTTGTCGCGCCCACGACGATGACTGCGGCTGTCGTTGTCGTAGTAATTATTATAATTGTTCTCGTAGCGTACAACTGTTCGCGTTACTGCGCGACCGTGATGCCGGTACGGTCGATGCGATGGGTAATAATTGTTGTAATAGCTCGACCCGTACGAGCCGTAGCCAGAGTAGTAGCCGCTGTTGTAGGCCGGCGAATAGGAGTAATAACTATTGTAGTACCCGGGCGAATACGATCCACCGTAATAGCCGGTTGGATACGAGTTGCCGTAATAGCCGGAGGAGTACGAGTTGCCGTAGTACCCTGACGAGTAATTGCCGCCGTAGAAATTTCCGCTGAG
>JBBSVJ010000301.1:0-3326 GCA_038233665.1 Lysobacterales bacterium | reverse complement strand
GCGCTGGAAAACATCAAGATACGCTTCCGACAGATGACCCGAATCGAGTGCTGCCAGCAAGGCCATGTCATCCACCAGTTCGCCGCGCGAAAAATTCGCCAGCGCAGCACCTTCAGGCAGTAACGCCAGTCGCTCGGCATCAACCAAGCCTTCCGTGTCGCCTGTCAACGGCAGCATTACCAGTAGCAATTCGCTACGCACAAGCACCGTATCTAGGCCGGTCGATCCGTGCATGCATTCGAAACCGTCGATCGATTTCGAAGTACGGCTCCAGCCCGCAACTGCAAACCCGAAATCAGCCAATGCCTGCGCGACCGCAGCACCGAGCACACCGAGGCCGAGCACACCGATCGAAAAATCCTCGCGCATGCGCAACCCGCGCGGCGCCCAGGCCTGCTCGGCTTGCGCATCCGCGTAGTCTGAAAATCGGCGAAATCGACGCAGCGCGACATATAGCGCGTACTCAACCATCTGTGCCGCCATGCCGCAATCCTGCATGCGCACCAGCGGCACATCACGCGGCACATCACGCGGCAACGCAGGCATTGCCAACAATCCATCCACACCCGCGCCCAGCGCAAACAACGCCTTCAAGCGCGGCTGGCCAGCAAACATCGCCGATGGCGGTTTCGAGGAAACAAACGCGTAATCACAAATCGGCGCATCCGGCCATCCATGCACGCGCGCCTCAGGCAGGCACGCCACCAATCCATCGCGCCACTCGTCCTGCGCTTTTGTCGTACAGACCAAAACATCCATGGTGATGTCCGAAAGGCTCGATTGTACGCAGGCCTGTCGAGCGTCTGTAAGAGATCCCTTCAGGGGTGATGCTCCCAGACCTTGGCCCCGAAAAATGTATCCCTTGTCGTGTGATTCGATACACGCAAGGAGAACGCTACAACAAAGAGGGAGCGAGGGCTCTAAGCGCTCGAATTCAAGCAAGAAGCGGTACGCCTGGTCGAGTCAGGCCAGCGCCAAGCTTTGGTAGGCAGGTCGTTGGAAATCTCTGACCAGACCCTGTTTAGCTGTGTGATAGCGGACCGGGATGGGAATCTCTTCAGCGCGGATAGCAAGCCTGTGAGTGCCCATCAGATGGAGATCGCCAGACTGCGAGCCGAACTGGCACGGCTGAAGATGGAGCGCGAAATTCATGGAAAAGCGCGCGTCCCCATCCGCAGGATTCGATGACTGTTCCCGCGTTACTGCTTCGTTGTCGGCTTCGGCTTCTTCGCCGCCCGCTCATCCACGCGCACTTCCTTGCGCTCCTTTTTGTCCAGGCTGCCCGAGCCTTCCTTGAAGCGCTGCTTGCGTGCGGCCTTGTCCTCCGCCTGCCGCGCCGCCGCTTGATCCAACTCAACCTGCTCTTGCGCGATCATCTTCGGCGTTTCGAGGCTGATAGGGCCGAGAATTCCGCTGCGAAACTCCTTGACCAGCAACTCGCTGATCTTGTGCCGGTTGAACTTGCCGCCGGCACCGATCGCACCGCGCTTGAGCGCGGCGGCTTGCAGAAATGCTTCCTCGTCGCGGGGAAGAGCATCGAGCTTGAAGCGCTCCACAAGCAGATCGGGATAGTGGCGCAGAAGAAACTCAGCCGCGAAATGGCCGACGTCGTCGTACTCCATCGCGGTATCGCGGATCGCGCCGGTAATGGCCAGCCGGTAGCTGCTGGCCGGGTTTTCGACCTTGGGCCACAAGATGCCCGGCGTATCGAACAGGATGATGTCGTTGCCGAGATCGATGCGCTGCTGGGATTTGGTCACCGCCGGCTCGTCGCCCGTCCTGGCGATCTTGCGGCCCGCAAGAATATTGATCAGGGTCGATTTGCCGACATTCGGAATGCCGACCACCATCGCATGAATCGGGTTCTTGTTCGCGTCCCGCTGCGGAACCATCTCGCGGCATAAGGCCTGCAATGCCTTGATGCCCGCCGGTTGATCGCTACGGGTTGGGAACGTCTTGACGTTGCGTTGCTGCTCAAACCGCGCCTGCCACAGCGCCGTCACCTCGGGGTCGGCAAGATCGGATTTGCTCAATACCTTGATGCAGGGCGTGTCTCCACGCAGCCGGGCAATGGCCGGGTTTTCGCTTGACGAGGGAATGCGCGCATCCAGAATCTCGATCAACAGATCAACCTGCGGCAGCAGCTCGATCATGTCCTTCTGGGCCTTGTGCATATGCCCTGGGTACCAGTGAATCGTCATCCAAACGAGCTCCTTTGACACAACAGAATGTTTGCACTCCCCGCGTCCTCGCGCCCCTGTTGGAGCCCCCATCAGGGGCGATGCTCTCCGCGCAATACCTGCGCGGTCAATCTCAAGCCGCATCCTGCAAGCGCCGAATCTTCGGACACCACTACAACTCTACGTCCACTACTCCAAAATAGAGCGCACTGCATCGAGCGCTTCCGCAACTACGGCGGGCGGCGCGCGCTCAATCGTTTTGAAAGTTCGCGCGCGCGCATCCACGGTTCGGGTCTGATCGCACAACACGACACCCAGAGTCTTGGTGCCTGTGCCCATCAGCGTCACGCTGAAGCCCGTCTCGCGGGAGGCGATTCCCTGGGTGATCGGCGCCACCATCAGCAGGCCCGATGCCTTGTTGAACGCGTCCGCCGAGAGCACCAGAACTGGCCTCGATCCCCGAATTTCTCGACCCTTCACGGGATCCAGGCTCAACTCCAGAATATCGCCGCGCACAGGCAGGCGGCTCACAGCAACTCGCGGCCGACCGCGCCATCGCCCAGCGATTCTTCATCTCGCTGCCATGCCCCCGGCGACGTCGGGCTGGACGCCAGGCGGTCGGCAAGGCTGCGACGTGCGGGCGTTACCGATAGCGTGCGGCCTTTCACCACCAGCTCCACCACAGATCCGGCTTCAACGGCGAGCGTCTTCGCAATCGACTTGGGAATGGACAAGATGATTGAGCCACCGGACTGACGCAGGGTTGCTGCGAGTGACATGGAATTGCCTCGGATGGATGTTTTACGGGAGTAAAACTCTAGTGGCTTCGTGCCATGGATGCAAGCGGGTTCCGGCGTGGTTACTGACGGTCACTACGATCCTGCATTCGTGCAGTTGTCCTGCGTTTTCTGCACTTGCGCCATCCATGGCGTTCGAAGCGAACGGCGAAGCAGGCCCCGAAGGGGTAAGCGCCAGGAAGGCGCGAATCATCGAACCGCGCTCGATAGCGGTTCGATTCCCATGGTGCTGGGAACGACACGTCACACGAAACTTGATGGGAACTTGAATGCAAATGGTGGCCGAGGACGGACTGCGCAGGCATGGATGCCGAAGCGAACGGCGAAGCCGGCCCCGAAGGGGTAAGCG
>JBBSVJ010000300.1:0-3398 GCA_038233665.1 Lysobacterales bacterium | reverse complement strand
TCAAAACCCAGCGACAGCTGGCCTTTGTCGGGCGTCACCATGCCACCCACCCATGCGATAGCCACCGGTTTGCCGCGCCCGTCGGTTCCCCAGACTTCCGCGAATGCCCGATAGTGCTGGCCCGGCGCGCGTGCGGTTACGCCCACGTTGATCGAGAGCCGGTCGTTCTCATTGGCGACGGCAAGTGCTCGCGAGGTGCTCAAGTCCAGAGTGGCCTCGACCACGGGCAGCAGATGCTCGGCGGTTCGCACGAATGCCTTGCCACGCGCATTGGTGCCGCGTGCCTCAACCTGGGCCACGTAGTCGCCCGCCATGCTGGCCGGAAAATCACCGGCAAACAGACCATCATTGGCAGCGCCATCGTTGTGGCGGCCGTCATCGAACATGGGATAGCGGGCGGTGCGGTGGTCCGGCGATGTGACACGGATGGTCGCCTGATCGATGCGTCCGGCCATCGGACCAACACGCACTGCGTCGTTCGACGAGGTGTTCAGCAGCGCGGTCAATCCAATGCGCTGACCGACCAGTTGACGCGCATCGGTCTG
Source organism: Lysobacterales bacterium (assembly GCA_038233665.1). Lineage (GTDB taxonomy): Bacteria > Pseudomonadota > Gammaproteobacteria > Xanthomonadales > Rhodanobacteraceae > Dokdonella. The sequence continues at coordinate 2,853 of JBBSVJ010000300.1, read as the reverse complement.
CCACGAGGCGAGTTCGGTGGCCTGATCACCTTCGATCAGGACAAAGCCTTCTTTTGTACCGGCTGAGCTGTTCAACTTGAGCGTCCAGTTGTCGCCCTTCAGCTGATCATAGTCATAGCGCATGGCCGGAACGCGAGCATGCTCGATACCAAAATCGGTACTGAATACACGCGACGCCTGAGATGCTGCGGAAACCTCGCGGCCCGCCGCACTGAGCAAATTGACTTGCCAATTGGTATTCGCCGGCTCAAAGACGAGAAAGCGAAGTTTTCCGTTTTCGACCGGCAAGCGGCTTTGCCAGCTGCGTTCTCCCGAGCGCGTTTCGCTGAACTGCACGGGCAACAATGCCGTGTGCGAATAGATGGTTGCATCAACGGGAGACGGCGCGCGCATGCTCGCGATCTCGGAGGCCGGGCCGGAAAGTTGCTTGGCAAAAGATGCCACATCGGCGGGGGCTTCCCCAGCCATCAATGGGGCAGAAATAAACAGGCTAATGACGGATAACGCAAGGTGGGTTCGATTCACAGCATTCCTCCCAGGAACGGCATTGCATGGATGACCACGGGGCGGAGCCCCCAAAGAAAACGTCGCTTTGATCCCGTTATCGCGCTGCGCGCCAACTCTCCCCAGTCAGCCTCGAAGCTTCCCTCGATCGCGGAATCGCATCCGAGTCTGTACGCGGCCGTATGGTTCGGCAAGACGCACTGCAACAAGAGGCGCCGAAACATCCTCTGAAATCCGTAATGGGCAGTGCGTGATTTTGTACGTGATGTCGGAGTAATTACACAATGATTATTTTTGAACGTGTTTTCGCGCGTCGATCTTTTCCTGAGCTGTCGAAACGAAATGCGCAGCCTTGGCATTGGGATGCAGGCAACATACCTGCTTCGTTCTGCCCGGATTTACGGAACATCACCGAGATAGCGCTTGAAGTGATCGATCAATTTGTGGAATGCGTAGCGGGTCTGAGCGAGGCCTTCGGTATCCCAACCGTGCGGCGCATTCGGCAACGTGACCAGATCGACATCCTTGCCCTGCAGAATCAAGCGCTCGACGAGAGTCAGCGTATCTTTGTATAGAACAATCCAGTCGCGCATGCCGTGGACCAGCATGAGATGGCCTTTGAGATCTCCAGAGCGCAGATAAGGCGAGGATTTTGCATACTGCGCGGCGTGATCCTGTGGCGCCATCATGGTCTGCATCTCGCCGGTCATGGCGTGGAATACATTGGTCGCAGGCGCACCGGCGACGCCGGCGGCGTAGGCATCCGGATAGCGGAACATCGACATCGTCGTGAGCAGGCCGCCGTAACTGCTACCCCAGATGCCGATACGCGTCGGATCGACGTGAACCCTATCGATCAGGTAGCGCGTGGCGCTGTAGAGATCATCGACATCGACGCCGCCGTAATCCTCGCGAATGCGTTGACGAAAAATTTTACCGTGACCCGAGCTTCCGCTGATGTCGACATTCATCACCACGAACCCTTGCTGGGCAAGAAACTGGTCCAGTCCCCAGGTTGGGTGATAGATGCGGCCACCCCACTCGTTGTGCACCGAGTTGCTGTACACCGAGCCGAGAATGGCCGGGTATGTTTTGCTCGGATCGAAATCCGGCGGCAGCGTCAACCGCGCACTGACGGGAGTGTTGTCGTTGACGTTGGGGAAGACCACATAGCTCGGCGCAATCCAGCGGTATTCGCTGAATGCCGGCAGTGGCGAATGAGTGATCTGTTGGCGCTTCGACTTCGTCGTTGCGGTCGACTGCAGATAGAGATCCGGTGGCGTGACGTCGCTCGAATAGAGATCGGCCATCATTTTCCCATCCGGCGAAATTGTCACATGATGTGCGCCTTCGGATGGCGTAAGCAGTTGCGTCTTGCCTGCCGAAAGGTCTACGCGATGGACTCGGCGTGACTCGGTATTGCCTTCATTGCTGACAACGAACAACGCGTGCGCCGAGGCAGAAATACTCGCCGAGAAAACGGCCCAGTCGCCAGCCGTGACGGCTTGCGGCTCACCGCCTTCGAGTGATTGGCGGTAGACGTGATAATCGTTGTCGCGATCCGAGGTGAAGTAGATGCTCTTTGCATCCGGCGACCAGTCCGCCCACCATTCCGCCGTCACGTTTTTCGCATCGGATTCCTGCATCAGCAATCGTGATTTACCGTTGTCAGGATCAACAATCAGCAGCCGACGATGCTTGATATAAAGATCGCTCTTGTCGACCAGCAACTGCCGGCTATCAGGTGACCAGCGCACATCGAAAATCTGATCGAGCCGCTCGTCGCCGAGATCCATCCAGGTCACTGCACCACCGCTGGCTGCGATGACACCGAGGCGACGCATGGGCGATGGCTCGCCGGGGAACGGCCGCTTGACCTCGACCATCCGCGTCTCTTCGCCGAGATAATCGGGGATGCCGCGTGTCGGCACGTTTGACAGATCAGCCTCGACGAAGGCAAGGCGCTTGCCGTCAGCGGACCATGAGTACGACTCAATCCGCACATCCTTGCGAGCGGCCGAACGAATCTTTCGTGATGAGATTTTGCCCGCCTTGAATTCAGCGACCCATAAATCAGCCCCGGATCGGTAGGCGACTGCATGCGCAATCGCAGATGTGCCGAGATCGCCGCCCGAACCACCCGTCTCACTGAGCGATTGCGCGGGCTTGCCCGGCAGTACCTGATAAAGCTCGCCATGCAAGGCGAAGATCAGATGCCGACCATCCGGCGCCCAGACCAGTTCGGAGATGCCGTGATCGGTTTCGACGCGCGCCGCTTGTTCCAGCTTGGCGATATCGGTACCTGGCTCGGAGGGATAGTCAAGCTGCGGCATGCGCGTGACGCGGATC
>JBBSVJ010000299.1:0-3408 GCA_038233665.1 Lysobacterales bacterium | reverse complement strand
CGCATCATCAAATTCCGCCGCCGCAAGCACCACATGAAGCAGCAGGGGCATCGGCAGCACTACACCGAAATCGAGATCACCGGCATCACCGGTGCTTCGAGCAAAAAGAAAGCGACCCAGGAGTAAACCATGGCACATAAGAAGGCAGGCGGCTCAACCCGCAACGGTCGCGATTCAAACCCGAAGTACCTCGGCGTGAAGATGTCTGGCGGCCAGGCATGCAATGCCGGCAACATCATCATCCGTCAGCGCGGCACCAAGTACCGTCCCGGTACGGGTGTCGGCCTCGGTCGCGACCACACGATCTTTGCGATCGTTGATGGTGTGGTCGAGTTCAAGACCAAGGGCATCAACCAGCGCAAGCACGTCAGCGTAGTGCCGGCTTTGACCAACTGATAGCGTTTGCCCGATTGATGACAGAGCCCCGCCCTGTGCGGGGCTTTTCATTTGCTTGATTGGCCAGAATTTTGCCGGATCGTGTAGGAGCGCCACCAGAAGCGGTGGCTTTCTGTCGATTGAGAAAATGCTCGCCCGTAAATGGGCTCCTACGAAAAGCGGAGCCTCGCTCTTGCTGTACGCTTTTCTGATTTCTTATTTTCCGAATCTCGAGCACTTATGCAATTCGTCGACGAAGCCACCATCAAGGTTCATGCCGGTAACGGCGGCAATGGTTGCGTCAGCTTCCGGCGCGAAAAATTCATTCCGTTTGGCGGCCCGGATGGCGGTGATGGTGCCGATGGCGGCAGCGTCTGGCTGGTTGCCGACGAAGGCTTGAACACGCTCGTCGATTTTCGCCATATGCGAAATTTCAAAGCGGTGCGTGGCGAGAACGGTATGAGCCGCCAAATGGCCGGCAAAGCCGGTGAAGACACCATCATTCGTGTGCCGGTTGGCACGGTGGTGTCGAGTGTCGAGACCGATGAGCAGATCGGCGATCTGACCGAGCACGGCCAACGGCTGCTGGTCGCCCAAGGCGGCCGTGGCGGGCAGGGCAATATCCATTTCAAGAGTTCGACCAATCGCGCACCGCGCAAGGCTACAGAAGGCACGCCCGGCGAAGATCGAGAGTTGCACATGGAGCTCAAGGTGCTTGCGGATGTCGGCATGCTTGGATTTCCAAACGCCGGCAAGTCGACGTTTATCCGCGCGGTTTCGGCGGCCACACCCAAGGTGGCCGATTATCCATTCACGACGCTGCAGCCCCATCTCGGTGTGGTGCGCATTGAAACCGACCAAAGTTTCGTCATTGCCGATATTCCAGGCTTGATTGAGGGTGCGGCGGAAGGAACTGGACTGGGCGTGCAGTTTCTCAAGCATGTGGCCAGAACTCGCCTGCTGCTGCACATGGTCGATATCGCACCATTGGATGGTGAAACCGATCCGGTCGAGCAGATTCGTGTCATCGAGAATGAGCTCAAGGGCTTCGACCCCGAATTGCTCAAGCGCGAACGCTGGCTGGTCTTCAACAAGCTCGATCTGATTCCTGTCGAGGATCGCGAGAAGATCGCCAAGGCCATCGTCAAGAAGCTCAAGTGGAAGCAGCCGTGGTACCTGGTCTCGGCGATCAGCCGCGACAATACCTGGCCGATTTGTCTCGATATCCAGCGCTTCTTTGATGAGCAGCGCCGCGATGCCGCCGAAGCCGCAGTGGCTGCCGGTCAGGACTGATCCATGTCGTCAGGCGAGAATTCCGGGCTCGTCGTTCCTGCTCTTCGACAAGGACGGCTTTGCCGAAGCAGAGGCTTACTGTGTCCGGCGTGTGTTGATAAGGCGCTGGACCTCAGCCTGCGCCCGTCTCTTGATCACATTTTTCGCTCTGAATGGAAGTGTCTGGATCGCGTCACTGCAAACCGCGCAAAACCTCCCAAATACTCGTCGCCCCTGCGAAGGCAGGGGTCCAGAGCCTTTGGCTTTTCTTGTGATTCGCGGGAGACACAAGCGCACAATCCAGGCGTGTGTCTTGTTGCTTGCAAGTCAAAAGAAGAGGCGCTGGACCCCTGCCTTCGCAGGGGCGTCGAACTCATGGGAAACCGCGCGAGGGAATTGCTTCGAGGTTTATCAAACCATTCAGTTCAAGCTACACGATGTGATCAAGAGACGGTGCCTGCGCAGAGCGACGGAATGCGCAAAAAACCTCTCCTCATCCCTGCGAAGGCCGTGGCCCGGTGACTCTTCTTGCTTCCACCAGAGCGCTGACCTCTGCTTGCTCAGTCGTGACGCAGCATCGAGCGCGGTTTGGCTCCAAGCGCGCCTTTACTCGAAAAACCCATTCCCCAGCAACGAAAAAGCCGGCTTGCGCCGGCTTATCGCGTCAAGCATCGGCGATGGGATCAACCCAGCGCGCGAATGCTCGCGTTGAGGCGACTCTTGTGGCGAGCCGCCTTGTTCTTGTGGATCAAGCCACGAGCGGCGTAGCGATCGACGATCGGCGCAGCGGCCTTGAACGCAGCTTCGGCTTCCGCCTTGTCCTTCGCGTCAATGGCCTTGATCACTTTCTTGAGGGCGGTGCGAACCATGGAACGGGCGCTGACGTTGCGCTGCCGAGCCTTTTCAGACTGACGTGCGCGCTTCTTCGCGGACTTGATGTTTGCCAAGGTAAAACTCCAAAAGCGGGGGGTGGAAAAAGGGGCGGAATTATGCCGAGGCCAGCGCCCAGAGTCAAACGGTACCATCAATGAAGACCCCAAGCCTATTGAGATCGTTGGTTACCCTGAGCGGTGGCACGTTCGTCTCGCGAATTCTTGGTCTCGTCCGCGAGATGGCGATTGCCTGGGTTTTCGGAGCGTCGGCGGCCACTGATGCGTTCTGGGTGGCGTTCCGCATTCCCAATTTCATGCGTCGGTTGTTCGCCGAGGGCTCGTTCTCGGTCGCCTTTGTGCCGGTCCTGACCGAGGCCAAGGAGACTCAATCCCACGCTGAGCTGAAGGAACTGGTGTCGCGCACGGCAGGCACGCTGGGCACGATTCTTCTGGTGGTCGTCGCGCTTGGCGTGCTCGGCGCGGGTTGGGTTACGCGTGGCTTCGCGCCGGGATCCATTGACGAGCCGACCAAGTTCGCCCTGACCACCGATCTGCTGCGCCTTACCTTTCCGTTTTTGCTATTCGTCTCGCTGACCGCGCTGGCCGGCGGTGTTCTAAATAGCTTCAACAAGTTCGCGCTGCCTGCGCTGACGCCGGTTATTCTGAATGTCTGCATGATTGCCGGTGCCTTGTGGCTATCGCCGCATCTCGAAGTGCCGATCATGGCGATGGGTTGGGCCATCCTCGCGGCTGGAATCCTGCAGTTGCTGATCCAGTTCCCGACCTTGCGCAAGCTGGATCTGCTGACCTTGCCACGCTGGGGTTGGCGCCATCTTGGCGTGCGCAAGATTCTCCGCCTGATGGTGCCGACCCTGTTCGGATCCTCGGT
>JBBSVJ010000298.1:0-3466 GCA_038233665.1 Lysobacterales bacterium | reverse complement strand
CTCGTCGTCGGCCTGGAATCTGAGGGATATACCCGCACGCAAGCGGAAGACGTTATTGCCGGACTCAAGGCGAAAAAGCGCGAGAGTGAGCACGGCGTGCCCGCGCCGAAGCATCAGACGCGCCTGACCATTGCAAGGGGTGTCGTCGACTATCTGGACTACTTGCGCAGCCACGGCGGCCGGGACCTTGAATCCAAGGTGGCGCGATTCTCTCAGCACATCGTCCCGCATCTCGGCAACATCAGCATGCCGGCACTGACTGACGATGATTGGGCGCGATATGTGGCCACGAGAAACGCGGAAAAGGCGGCACCAAGTACGATCAATCGCGAACGATCCGCGTTGCTTCACATGCTGAATACCGCCGTGCGTCGAAAGCAATTGCGGCACCTGCCCTGCTTCCTGCAGCGCCAGAAAGAGCCACCGGGGAAGATCGTCTATCTGACCCCCGAACAGGCACAACGCCTGGTCGTCGCTGCAGACAATGACCAGTCACTGCACGCCCTGCCCTTCGTGATGATTGCGCTCTACACCGGCATGCGACAATCGCCCGTGTTGAACCTGCGCGTTCGTGACGTCGACTGCGATGGCCGCGTGCTGTGGATCGGCAAGGACAAAGCAGGAAGGCGCGAGCAACCGATGCCCGGCATCTTGGCCGACTACCTTCGCGAGTTCATCGCGCGTCGCGATCCTGATGCGTATCTGTTCCCATCAAAGCGCGCCGAATCCGGCCGCGTCTATCAGATCAATTCCATGTTCTCACGCTGTGTCGAACGCGCCGGGCTCCCGCGCAACGTGACTCCGCACACCATGCGCCACACAGCCGCAACAAATGCGGCCCATGCCGGCCTCGATGCCGCTACAATTCAGGCAATCGGCGGTTGGAAAACCCGGCAGATGGCGGAGCGCTACACCCACGCAGCAAGCCTCACCGCTGCAATGGATGCCCTCGAACATCACCTGCAGCGCGGCACGATTACACCAGAATTACAAAAGCCATCCGCTGAAACACGCTGAAACCGTTACAGGGCCTATAGCTCAATTGGTTAGAGCAGCGGACTCATAATCCGTTGGTTCCAGGTTCAAGTCCTGGTGGGCCCACCACGAAAGCTGTGTTGTCGAGAAACCTGAGCGTTCAATCAATACTCGCTCACCTGGCTCGCGCGCCTCCAGCCTGGTTGTGGGCACGTTGGATATGGCCCAGATGTTTATCGACTGACTGGGCATTCGTTGTGCCATAAGTGCTCCCCTTAGCACTTCTAAACCACCGGTGTCTGGCGCGGCCTCTGGGAGTTCGTGGTGTGAAGCAGGCTTGCTGACATACGGAATATGTCTGTATTCTTGGACGCATGGACGAAAAAGAGGTCATCGAACGATTTTCGGCGCTTGCCCAGGAAACTCGGCTAGCGGCATTTCGGTTACTTGTGCGCCATGAACCCGTTGGCCTGCCGGCGGGAGAAATCGCTCGGCAACTGGCAGTGCCGCACAACACGATGTCAGCGCATCTCGCCGTGCTCGTACGCGCAGGTCTCGCCGTATCCCAACGTCAAAGTCGCTCCATCTTCTACCGCGCCGATCTTGACCACATGCAGGAAACGCTGAGCTATCTGGTCAGCGATTGCTGCGCCGGCCATCCCGAAATTTGCAAACCTCTGTTGCGTTCGCTGACCCGGTGCGCGCGCCCGTCAAATACCTGAAGGACCGTGATGCGACCGTTGATCTACCACAATCCAAATTGCGCGACGTCGCGCAACACTCTGGCCATGATCGAGGCCTCGGGAGAACTACCCGAAATCATCGAATATGTCGATCATCCGCCATCGCGGAAACAGCTGCGATGGCTACTCGACCAGATGAAAATGCCGCCTCGCGATCTACTCCGTCGGAAAGGCACGCCGCATGACGAGTTGGGTCTCGATAATCCTGAGCTTGATGATGCTCAACTCATCGATGCCATGCTCGCCCATCCCATTCTGATCAACCGGCCGATTGTGGTGACGAGCAAGGGCGTACGTCTGTGTCGGCCGTCCGAAAACGTACTCGATCTACTCGCCAAGCCCATCACACGATTCAAAAAAGAGAATGGCGAACTCATCGAGTATTCGAAGGATGAGGCATGAGCAGCCTGGTTGAACTCAATGAATTGCCTAACATCGAGTCAACTGAACTTGAACCCATCGATATCGAGGCACTGATCGGTCCGGGAGAGCCCCTTCACGCGCCACGCATCCTCACTATCACGATCCCAAATCAGTCGTCGCTGCCAAAGGCATTTGCAGAATTCGACGAGAGCGGCCGAATGCGCGATTCAGCACTCTATCGTCGCGTCGTCGATGTATACGAGAAGCTTGTGGAGTTCACGTGGCTGACGCGCGGACGCTCCGGCTACCTCACCCAGCGCTATTCAGAGCGCATCCAAAATACTGAGTAAACCTCCGAACGCGTCAACCAGGTTGCGCACTGAGCAAACCCGAACTGGAAAGACACCATGCTGGCGCTGGCCATCTTCATCGTTACTCTCGTGCTTGTCATCTGGCAGCCGAAGAATCTTGGTATTGGCTGGAGCGCGCTGGGAGGCGCCGCTGTTGCTCTAATGGTCGGAGTCGTCCATTGGGGCGACGTTGCCGTGGTCTGGCACATTGTCTGGGATGCTACATTCACCTTCGTTGCGTTGATCATCATCTCGCTGATTCTCGACGCGGCGGGTTACTTCTCATGGGCGGCCCTGCACATCGTCCGATTGGCGAACGGTCGCGGTCATCTTCTTTTTCCACTTGTCGTAATGCTGGGCGCGGTCATCGCTGCGTTCTTCGCCAATGACGGAGCGGCCTTGCTGCTCACGCCTATCGTCATCGCCATCCTGCTTCGATTGAAATTCTCGCCATCGGCTTCATTGGCATTTGTGATCGCCACCGGCTTTATTGCGGATACTGCCAGCTTGCCCTTGGTCATTTCGAATCTCGTCAACATTGTCAGCGCCAATTTCTTTGACGTGTCGTTCGATCGATACGCCGCGGTCATGGTGCCGGTAAACCTGGTTTCGATTGTCGCCACGCTTGCTGTGCTCTGGTTCGCGTTTGGTCGCGATGTGCCAAGAACCTTTCCGGTGCATGAGCTTGACGAGCCCGCCAATGCGATTGTCGACCGACAGGTGTTCCGCGTGGCGGCTCCTCTGCTTGCGACTCTGCTCGTGGCCTACTTTTTCCTGGCCCGATGGCACACTCCTTTTTGCCTGGTGACCGGTGCCGGCGCTTTGGTGCTGATGGGAGTTGCTGGCCGATGGTGGCGCGGCGGTAAAGGCGCGACCATCTCGATCCGCTCAGTGGTTCGCGACGCGCCCTGGCAGATCGTGTTGTTTTCAATCGGCATGTATCTGGTGGTTTATGGATTGGGCAAAGCGGGCCTAACGGATTACTCCGCGACGGCCCTCACCTGGCTCGGTGGTCAAGGTGGATTCATCGCTACG
>JBBSVJ010000297.1:0-3467 GCA_038233665.1 Lysobacterales bacterium | reverse complement strand
CTGATCCTTGCCTGCAGTCCGGACATCGTCGCGGAGTCTGTCAACGCAACCGCTCATCTTGCGGCATGTCCTGCTGCTCGGGTCTAGAGCCTCCGCGGGGCAGTTGCCCCAACCTGGGAAGCACTGGTGGACAATCCGAAGCGGGATGAGATCATTGCGCGCCTTGCCGAATTTTGTCCGGAACCGAGTAGCAAATGAGTCGACCGAAACTTTCCGAAGCGTTGAAGACCGCCGATCTCGTGCACGATCAAGCGGCACTCGAATCATCCATCTCGCGCATGGGCGCTGAGATTGGTCACGCACTGACCGGCGACTCTGCAGTTTTCCTCACCATCATGCAGGGCGGACTGGTTTTTGCCGGGCAACTCGCCACGGCGATCAATGCCGATCTCGAATTCGATTATGTGCATGCGTCGCGATTTCGCGGAACGACTGAAGCTGGTGAGCTGAAATGGATGCGCAGACCTGATACGTCCTTGAAAGATCGCGTGGTGATACTTGTCGACGATATCCTCGATGAAGGCCACACACTTCAGGCGATTCGCCAGTGGTGCATGGATGAGGGTGCGAAAAAAGTACTTCTGGCGGTCCTCTGCGAGAAGCGGCATGGCCGAACGGTTCCGGGGCTCAGCGGCGATTTTGTTGGCGTCGAGGTACCGGATCGCTATGTCTTCGGCTATGGAATGGACTTCCATGAGCAAGGCCGCAATCTTCCTGCCATTTACGCGCTTTGAAGACCATGTCAATTGATCTCGCGCTGATCGGCGGCACTGGTCTTTACCAGTTTCCTGGCCTCGAAGACGTTATCGAGCACACCGTCGACACGCCTTGGGGAACACCTTCCGATAGTATCGTCAGCGGCATGCTTGGTTTGAAACGCGTGGCCTTTCTGGCGCGGCATGGGCGCAGGCACGACATCCTGCCGCACAAGGTCAACTATCGTGCAAACCTGCACGCGCTCAAGCAACTTGGCGCTAGCCGTATCATCGGTGTCAATGCCGTCGGTGGTATCCGCGATGACATGGGCCCGCGCGTTCTCGCCATTCCTGATCAGATCATCGACTACACCTACGGACGCATCAGCAGCTTCTGCGATACAGAAGCCGCCGAAGTACGCCATATCGATTTCAGTGAGCCGTACACGCAGCGTTTGCGACAAGAGATGATCAACGCAGCGTCGAGCGCAGAAGTCCCGATCGTCGATGGCGGTTGTTATGGCGCGACCCAGGGACCGCGACTGGAAACGCGTGCGGAAATTTCACGCATGCGTCGGGATGGCTGCGATCTGGTCGGCATGACTGGCATGCCCGAAGCCGTGCTCGCTCGTGAGCTTGAGGTCGAGTACGCGTGCCTCGCACTCGTTGCGAACTGGGCCGCCGGCTGCGGAGACGAAGCTGAAATCAGCCTTGAAGAAATTTTTGCCAACCTTGAAAAAGCCACGGCACAAGTGCCGCCGATTGTTGCTGCGATGCTTGCCAAATCCTGACGCCGCTCCGGTCAGACCTGATCAAGCGGCAAACTGCAACCGTGCCAGTTCCGCATACAGTCCACCTTGCTCCAGCAGCTCGGCATGCGTACCTTGCGCAACGATTCGCCCCCCATCGAGGACAACGATGCGATCGGCCTTTTGCACGGTCGCCAGTCGATGGGCGATGACCAAGGTGGTGCGGTTGTTCATCAATCGCTCCAGCGCATTCTGGACCAGGCGTTCGGATTGTGCGTCGAGGCTTGAAGTCGCCTCATCGAGTAATAGGATCGGCGCATCTCGGAGCAGCGCGCGCGCAATCGCGACGCGCTGTTGCTGGCCGCCTGAGAGTCGCACGCCGCGTTCACCGAGATAGGTGTCATAACCTTCCGGCAGAGCGGCCAGAAATTCATGCGACTCGGCCGCGCGTGCGGCCGCTTCCACCTCCTCATCGCTGGCTTCAATGCGACCGAAGCGAATGTTGTCGGCTGCACTCGCGCCGAAGAGCACGGGGTCTTGCGGCACAAGCGCGTAGCAGCCGCGCAAATCAGCAAGATCGATAGCGCGTAAATCCTCGCCATCGAGCGTAATACGACCATGCAGCGGATCATGAAAACGCTGTAGCAACTGGAACAACGTCGTTTTGCCTGCCCCAGATGGACCCACCAAAGCGACGGTCTCACCCGGCTCGATGCTCAGGGAAAGATCATGGATCGCGGTTTGATGGGGGCGCGACGGATAACGAAACTCGACCTGTTCGAATCGTAGTGCGCCGCGAACCGGCTTCGCCAGTGCTTTCGCCGGCACAGGGGAGCGAATCTCAGCATCGGTATCGAGTAATTCACTGATCCGTCCAAGTGCACCCGCACAACGCAACAGTTCACCCCAAACCTCGGTCAACCCGCCAACCGATCCGGCGGCAACCACCGCATAGAGTACGAACTGCGCCAACACGCCGCCGTTCATTTCGCCCGCAATGACCTGGTGCGCACCGGCCCACAGCACCATGGTGATTGCACCGAAGCTCAACAAGATGACCAGCGCCGTCAGCAAAGCGGTGGTGCCGATGCGCTTGCGCGCCGTCGCCAAGGCCAGCAACACCGCCATGGTGTAGCGATCGCGTTCGCGCGGTTCGCGCGTGTAGGCCTGAACCGTATGAATCGCATTTAGCGATTCCGACGCAATTGCGGAGGCGTCAGCGATCCGATCCTGGCTTTCTCGCGACAATTTCTCGACACGGCGGCCGAGAAACACGATCGGCAAGATCACGGCAGGAATGACCAGCGCGGTCAAACCCGCCAGTTGCGGACTCGTCACGATCAGCATTGTTGTCGAGCCGATCAGCATGACCACGCTGCGTAACGATAGCGAAAGCGTCGAACCGACGACGGTCTGTACGAGTTCTGTATCAGCGGCCAAACGAGAAACAAGTTCACCTGATCGGGTGCGCTCGAAGAACGCCTGATCCAGTGTCAGAAGATGTGAATAAAGCCGCGAACGCAAATTCGCGGCAACCCGTTCACCGAGCAGCGTGACGCAGAAATACCGCGACGCGCCAGCGATCGCCATGACGACAGCCACACCGAACAAACCGATGAATCCCGCATTGAGCTGAGCCGGATCGGTCTGCCCGAATCCACGATCAATCATGAAGCGCGCTGCCGCCGGCAAGGCGAGGGTCGCCGCTGAAGAAATACCCAGAAAAACCAGCCATCCTGTGATCAGCAGTCGTTGCTCGCGCAGATACGGAACCAATCGGCGGTAGGCGCCGAGCTTACTTGGCGTTGTGGGCATTTGTTCGGGCATGGGAAAAATTCTACGAGGCAACCAAACGAATGGGCTCTGTGCCAACTGAATTCAAGTGTTTGGCAGCCCGATCGGCGCTCCGAAGCGAGATCCATATCAAGCGGTTGAATCGTGAAGCTCAAGGCAAAGTCGGTGGAGGCTCACGTGCACAGGCGCGACGTGTAGTCGCTAATAGTGTGTCGATGAAAGTCTCAGG
>JBBSVJ010000296.1:0-3471 GCA_038233665.1 Lysobacterales bacterium | reverse complement strand
TGCGCGCGGCGGCCAGCTGCAAGCGGCTATGTTCGCGCTGCAAATCAGTCTGCTGCTGCTCGAAATCATGCAACTGCGCAGTCGCCCAGGCGATATCCACGCGACGCTCTGCCATATACAACAGATGATCGCGTTTGCGTCCCTTGCCGTTCTCGTTCAGATCAATCAATGCCGACTGCGCTCGCGCAATTTCAGCGGCGGCCTGATTACCGAGCTTGGCGTCGGCTTGCAACTGGCTGAGGCTGCGGCTCAAGCGCTCGTAATCCACATCGAGCTTGGCGGCTGCAACGCGTGTGCTCATGCTCAACGCGCACGCCGCGGCGAGGGCGATCACGGTAAAACGGCTCATGGCGTACCTCCACCGCTCTGATCAACACTCTCCAGCATGCGCTGGATATTGCTGTTTTCCTGCTTCAACTGATCGACTGATTCGCGTATTTTTCCGAGTTCGGCCTTGATTGCTGCAAGCTCACTGTTGGCTTCCGATTCGTCTGCAAGATTCGCCGCGAGCTTGTAATCGCGATCCAGCATTGCCGCCTGGGCTTGATCAAAGCGCTCCTCGGCAAAACGCAGTTCAAGTGGCGCGAAAGTTGCAGCACCAGAACTTCGCGCGCTGGTCAGCCGCTGCTGGGCACTGCCCAACACGTCTGGCGGTGGCTTGGTGGGTCCACAAGCCGCCAGCAACAAGGCCAGCGAAACGAGGATTGAAGCATGGATTTTCATACCGCTTGGTGTCATAACTGTGCTCTGCGCCCGTGGCGATTCCCTATTGTGGGAACGCCGCCGGGTATTCGCAATGCTACTGGCGACCTGAGCGCCAGGTTTGAAGAGGTTTGATCAGATGGATATCGGATATTTCCTCAAGCTGATGACCGAGAAAGGCGCGTCAGACATGTTTCTGACCACCGGCGCACCGGTCAATATCAAGGTTGAAGGCAAGCTTTATCCGCTTGGCAACACGGGCCTGCCGGGCGGCATGGTCAAGAAGATCGCCTACTCGTTGATGGATGAAGGCCAGGTTCCCCAGTTTGAGAAGAATCTGGAGCTGAACATGGCCATCGCGGTCAAGGATGCCGGGCGCTTCCGTATCAACGTGTTCAAGCAGCGCGGCGAAGTCGGCATGGTCATTCGCGCGATCAAGAGCGAGATCCCGACGATCGAGCAGTTGCGTTTGCCGCAATTGTTCAAGGATTTGATCATGGAGCCGCGCGGGTTGATTCTCGTGGTCGGTGCCACCGGCTCGGGCAAGTCGACCACGTTGGCGGCGATGATCGATCATCGCAATACGCACACGTCGGGTCACATTCTGACCGTTGAGGATCCGATTGAGTATCTCTATCGGCACAAGAAATCGGTGGTCAATCAGCGCGAAGTGGGCCTCGACACACATAGCTACAATGCCGCTCTCAAGAACGCGATGCGCGAAGCGCCGGATGTCATCCTGATTGGTGAAATTCGCGATGCCGAGACGATGGAAGCAGCCATTTCATTTTCCGAAACCGGTCATCTGTGTTTGGCCACGCTGCACTCGAACAATGCCGATCAAACGCTCGAACGCATTCTCAATTTCTTCCCCGAAGCCGCCCATCGCAACATTCTCATGAATCTTGCGCTGAACTTGCGCTCGGTCATCTCCCAGCGCCTGGTGATGGGCAAGGATGGGCGTCGTATCCCAGCTGTTGAGGTATTGCTGAATACGCCCTTGATTCGCGACATGATTCGCCGCGGCCAGATCCACGAAATGAAGGAAGCCATGGATCGCAGCCTGCAGGAAGGTATGCAAACCTTCGATCGGGCGCTGTATACCTTGTACAAGGAAGGTCGCATCGAGCTTGAGGAAGCTTTGGCAAAAGCCGATTCACGCGACGGTCTGGCCCTCAAGATCCGCCTTGCAGAAGGCGGCGAAACACCGATGGACGAAGGCTTCGAGGATTCGCATTTTTGAGCCGCGCCTGACCCGCATTCCCGATATGGGCGCAGCAGACCACAAGCGCGCCTGACGCGCTTCCGTTGGAGCCCCGCCAGGGGCGAGCTATTCGGCAATGTAGAGAAAAAAGCTCGCCCGTAAACGGGCTCCTACAAAATCATCGCGATCTGGTAGGAGCCCCGCCAGGGGCGAGCTTTCCAGCGATGCAAAGCCAGAGCTTGCTCTCGAACAATCTTCTGCGCGCAGCCATCCGCTTTAATCCTGATTTGCCGCAAAGCGCCACGTTGTCGCGCGCGTGAGACGTTGTCGGTGAGGTGATGAGACAATGTTCGTCTCCTTATTCGTCAGGGCTGACCCATGATTCACCATCTACGCAACGTGCTCGATCCTGCTGAACTCGCCCGGCTTCGCGAGATCGCGCAGACATCCCAATTTGTCGATGGCCGCATCAGCAATCAGCATTATTCGCAAAAAAACAACCAGCAGATTTCGCAAAGCGATCCGGCCTGTGTCGAACCTGGCACGTTGATCAGAAACGCTTTGTTTCGGCATCCCGAACTGCGCACGGCGGCATTTGCACGCAACATGGCGAACCCGACCATCTCGCGTTACGAGCCCGGCATGAATTACGGCTGGCATATGGATGAAGCGTTGTTTCCCTCGCAGCCGGCCATGCGTTCTGATGTCTCGTGCACGGTTTTTCTCACCGACCCGCAAGATTACGACGGCGGTGAACTGATGATCACCCTCGGCCAGCATGTGCTGCCCATCAAGCTGGCGGCTGGCGATGCCGTGCTCTACCCGGCCACGACAATTCATCAAGTGGCGCCCGTCACGCGTGGCGTGCGCGTGGTTGGCATCACCTGGATGCAAAGCTACATCCCTGATGTGCACCAGCGTGAGCTTTTACAACAAGTAGAGGAAGCGCGAAATATTGAAGCCTCGCGTGGTGAACAAGCCGACATGCGCATGCTGCTGTTACTCGGCTCAATGCGTAACAATCTGTTCCGCATGTGGTCGGATGCGTGATCGGCTTGCCTTTAACGCAGCTGTGATTCCAGTACTCGCAGTTGTGGGTGGCGCTGGATAAGTCGTTCCGCCCACTGCAGGCCTTGGGCGAGCTGCGGCGCGAATGTGCGCCGGGACAAATTCAGATCATGATCACGATCGGCCTTCGAGTAGGCGTGATCGGGGCTCTTGGCGTAGGTCCGCATGACTGTTGAGTTCTCCAACGCCCGCTGCTCGCCATGCTTTGGCGTCACGCCCAGATGCTCAGCGATGGCGGCTGTGTGTTGTTCGGGCTGCGCGAGAATATCCTCGAAGTTCGATGACACGATCTGGCCAGACCCCTCGAATCGCTTCTCGATCTCGTGAAACCGGCTCAGTTCGGCCAGCCAACCCATCGCGAGAATTTCCGCATGCTGCAATTGATGCAGGCGAATGGCATTGTCGTCCAGACGTGAGTGCAGGTACTGCAAACGCGCAGGCGCGCTGATCAGCGCATCCAGTCCACCACCCTGCCCCTTCAACATGGTCGCGAGATA
>JBBSVJ010000295.1:0-3517 GCA_038233665.1 Lysobacterales bacterium | reverse complement strand
TGGCGATGAGCCCGAAGGGGGATTCGATCTCTGTCGAAATTTGCGTGCGAAAGCCGCAACCTTGCCGATCATTTTTCTGACCGCCCGCGATTCCGATTTTGATGTGATATCCGGGTTGCGCCTCGGAGCGGACGACTATCTGGCCAAGGATGTCTCGTTCCACCAACTCGCCGCACGCATCAGCGCACTGTTTCGGCGCATGGAAGCGCTGCGCAAACCGACTGCCGCCGACAGCATCCATGAGGAAGGATCTCTGCGCGTCGAATCCGAACGCATGCGCGTGACCTGGAACAGCGAAGAAGTGCCGCTGACGGTCACCGAGTTCTGGATGGTGCACACCCTCGTACGCTTCCCCGGCCATGTGAAAAGTCGCGAACAGCTGATGCGCGACGCCCAAGTCGTCGTCGACGACGCCACCATCACCTCACATATCAAACGCATCCGGCGCAAGTTCATCGCGATTGATCCCGCATTCGATGCGATCGATACGGTGCATGGCGCGGGCTATCGATGGGTAAATCGGGATTAGGGATTTGCTATTCAAGGCTGGAGATTTGCAAGTACCAATCTTCGCCGTTCTGCTCGTTCCGGCAAGGAGAAGAATTCTTCTCCCTTCTCGTATCATCAAAGGCACTCGATCCCGGCATTCGCCGGGCTGACCAGCGAAGGGGTAATCCGCTCTTCCAAACTCCGACTCCTCCATCCCGAATCCCGGCTCCGAACCCATGTCCCTGCGCCTGAAACTGCTACTCGTTGCGTTGTCCACACTGATCCTGCCTTGGTCCGGCTGGCAATTTGTGCGCCAGACCGAGGCGGTCTTGCGCCAGGGTCAGGAGCAGACCCTGCTGGCATCGGCGAGTACCTTGGCGCGTTCGCTTGATGTGCTTGGCATCGAGGCGCCACAACCCGATGCCGTGCTCTATGTGCACGAGCGCAAGGCGGTCATCAACATTGATGGCTATGGCGATGACTGGCAGACATTCCGTCCCTATGCGCAAACCTTCGCGGAGGATGGCGACCCGGCCAAGCTGGAGGTCATGCTCGCCGAAGATGCGCAGTGGCTTTATTTCTATGCCCGCATCCGCGACGCCACGCGCCAGCGTGTTGATGCCGGAGATTTCAACGTCGCCCACAGCGATCACTTTGACCTGAGCTTGATCCGCGCCGGTGCCTCACGACGTTATCGCATTGCCAGCGCGGCGCCTGGCAGTTTCGATGCGCCGGCGATCGACGGCGCCGGACCTTTCCCGGATCGACTTAGCGGGGAATGGCAGGAGGACGGATCCGGTTACAGCATCGAGCTGCGCATTGCGCGATCCGACGCGCCAGACCACATGAAACTCGATGTGTTCGATTCGGCGGCAACCAACAAAAACATCACCGCGCCGCTGGCCTTGCTCGGTTACAACGCGGCGACCGCAAAGTTGCTGGCTCGGCTCGCTCCGGATCAGGTGCGCGTGCGCATGGTTTCCGCTGATGGCTGGCTGGTGGCCGCGGGAGGCTCACTGGCAAGGGAAATAACCAGCGCTCAAGACCAGAGCTGGCTGGCCGGTTTCATCTACCGACATCTGCTCGCGCCGGACTCTACCGATCGCAACGCTGCGCCCCATTTCGTCAACGCCTACGGTGCGATCGATCCGCGACTGCAGGGTGACGATCTCTGGCAAGCCTTGTCAGGCGTACCTGCCACCGGCTGGCGTGCGACCGGCGACGGCGGTGTGCTGCTGATTGCGGCCGTACCGCTGCGCAGTCACGATGCGCTGCGCGGTGCGCTGGTTCTCGAACAAGCCAATCCGGCCCTGCCGATCCTGGCCAATCGCGCGCTGTCGAGCCTACTCGGCGCAAGCATCATTGCGCTGCTCGTTACCGCCGCCTTGCTGCTGCTTTTCGGTGGCATGTTGAGTTGGCGCATCCGCCGTCTGCGCAACGCCACCGAGCGCGCGACCCGCGCCGGCGGTCGACTTTCAGGGCCGCTGCCGTTGGCCAATTCAAACGATGAACTCGGCGATCTCGCACGCAGTTTCGGCCGTCTGTTCGATGAAGTCGGCAGCTACACCGAGTACCTGCAAACGCTGGCATCGAAGCTCTCGCACGAGCTCAACACGCCGCTGGCGATCGTCAAATCCTCACTCGACAATCTTGATGATCATGATCTGCCGGCCGCTGCCAGACCTTACCTCGACCGTGCCCGCGATGGCGCCAGCCGACTTGGTGGCATCGTCCGCGCAATGAGCGAATCAAGTCGCGTCGAACGTGCGATCGCTTCCGCCGACGCCGAGGATTTCGATATGCGCGAACTGGTTGTGGGGTGTGCCGAAGGATATCGAGCACTGGCCGGATCACGGCAACTGCGTCTGAGCCTTCCAGACCAACCAGTATCATTCCATGGCGCACCCGATCTGATCGCCCAGGCGCTCGACAAACTGTTCGACAATGCGCGGTCGTTCAGTGCAGAGGATGGTTGGATCCGGATTGCTCTCAACGACAGCGGCGCCGGAATCGATCTGCGCATGGCCAACAGCGGCCCGCTGCTGCCCGATGCAATGCAGGATCGCCTTTTTGATTCGCTGGTCAGCCTGCGCGAACGCAGCAGTCGAGGCACCGGAGAGACACCGCATCTCGGACTCGGGCTGCATGTGGTGCGGCTCGTCGCCGAGTTGCACAACGGCCACGCCAGCGCACGCAATCTCGATGATGGAAGCGGCGTCGAGTTCAGTCTGCATCTGGCCAGCATGAGCCGACGCCGACTGGCGTAGTAGGTGTTGCCAGATTAATCGTTGAGGATCACAAGTTCTGAACCATCACATCATGCCGCCAGATTTTTGTGGGGTTGGCTGCGGCCATGATGCTTCGTGGGGAATGGTCGACAATCATCGCGACCAACGCTGGCCTCTCAGTTGGAAGTCAACGTAAAAAGCGCGAGCGGCGCCGCTGTCACCGATCGTTGCGCCCTGCTATCTTCTCGGGCTGTTTTCAGCTGAAGCCGTGCCGTGATTACTCAGCAAGAATTTGATGCTTACGCCGCCGAAGGCTACAACCGCATTCCGGTGGCGCGCGAGGTGCTATCGGACCTCGATACGCCCTTGTCGGTCTATCTGAAACTCGCCGATGGCCCGTATGCCTATCTGTTTGAATCGGTGCAGGGCGGCGAAAACTGGGGACGCCACTCGATCATCGGCCTGCCCTGTCGGCGCGTGTATTCATTGCGTGGAAATTGCTTGTCCGTTGAAGAATTGGGCGAGGTCGTCGAAACACGCGAACTTGCGGATCCGCTGGCGGAAATCGACGCCCTGCGCCAGCAATATCGGGTGCCGGTTCTGCCAGACATGCCGGCGTTCTCGGGCGGACTGGTCGGCTACTTCGGTTTCGAGACCATCGGCTGGATCGAGCCGCGTTTCGCCAAGGTCGAGAAACCCGATCAGCTTGGCACGCCCGATGCCTTGCTCATGCTCAGCGAGGAAGTCGCGGTATTCGACAATCTCAAGGGTCGTCTATATCTGATCGTGCACGCTGATCC
>JBBSVJ010000294.1:0-3564 GCA_038233665.1 Lysobacterales bacterium | reverse complement strand
TCGGGGAGAGCCGCATGAACGTCATTCGTCGACTCTTGGTTATATTGGTATTGGGGGTTTTGCTGATCGGCCCAGTGTTTGCTGTAGCGGCGCCGGTGACCGAGCTCCCGCCTGGCTTGCAAATCCCCGATGCGGCCCGGCCCGGCCCCGATTTTGATATCGACCGCGCCACCGATGCCTACGTGAATCTGCTTTCCAGCGAACAGCGCGCGCAATCCGATGCGTATTTCGAGGGTGGTTATTGGTTGCAGCTTTGGGGCCTTCTTTACGGTCTCGTTGTTGCCTGGATCCTGTTGCGCAGCGGTTTGTCGCGAAAGATGCGCGACGTTGGTCGACGCATCAGCCAGCGACCCTGGCTGATCACCATGATCTACGTTGCCCAGTGGATTCTCATTGGTGCCTTGCTTGCCTTGCCTTTGACCATTTACCAAGGCTTCTTCCGTGAGCATGCTTATGGCCTGGCGACGCAAACGTTTGCCGCGTGGTCGCTGGATCAGCTCAAGGGTCTGCTGATCAGTCTGATCATCATGCCGCCGATCCTCGCTCTGCTTTACGCCGCCGTGCGCAAGACGGGTGACCGTTGGTGGGTCTGGGCCAGTGGTGGCACCTTTGCGCTGATCCTGTTTTTCATGATGGTCGCCCCGGTTTTTCTGGATCCGCTTTTCAACGACTACAAGCCATTGCGTCAGGGCGAGGTGCGTGAGCAGATCCTGTCGCTGGCGCGGGCAAACATGATCCCGGATAACAACGTCGTCGAATTTGACGCATCTAAACAGACCACGCGCATCAGCGCGAATGTCTCCGGGTTTTTAGGTACGACGCGAGTCGCTCTCAACGACAATCTGCTCGATCGAACATCGGAACCCGAGATCCTCGCCGTGCTCGGCCACGAGATGGGTCACTATGTGCTCAACCACGGGCTGCGGCTGGTGATCTACATGACCCTGATTCTCGGTCTGGGATTCTGGGTGGTTCATTGGTTATTCGATCGCGCGCTGGCGCGCTGGGGATCGCGCTTCGGCCTTGAAGGTCGGGGCGATCCGGCCGCTTTGCCCTTGGCCGTAGCCATCCTTTCGCTGTTCTTCTTTTTCGCCACGCCGTTGACCAACTCGATCACCCGACAAGCGGAAGCCGAGGCCGATGCATTTGGACTCAATGCGGCGCGTGAGCCAAATGGCTTCGCCATGGCCGCGATGCGCCTGTCGACGTATCGCAAGATCAAGCCAGGTGCGCTTGAAGAAATCATCTTCTACGATCATCCGAGTGGTTACGCGCGCGTGCATCGCTCGATGACCTGGCTCAAGGAGCATCCGGACAATCCGACCGCGAATGGGTTCAAGAAGTCGCCGGAGTAGGGCCGGGATGACCAGCCACTCGGCGTTTGATTGACGGGATTTGAAGCGACGCAGAGCGGAATCCCCGTAGCGGATTCCGCCGCATGCGTTGCAACAAGGAAAAAACGCTGCGAGCGTCATCACCGCCTGCACGTTCGGTCCGGCCATCTTGGGTAGGAGCTCGTTTACGAGCGAGCCCCTTATCCGCCTTCAGCAAACGTTCGCGCGCGATGGCGCGCCTACATTGTCCACGCCGTATTCGCCGCGCTTAAACCATTCGCAGAATCTGCGCATCGAATGGGCGACTCCAATTTCCGAGGTTGCGCCATGAAATTCCGCCCACCTGTCGGCTTCGTCGCGGTTGTATTTGCGTTGAGCTTCCACTCCGCGATCGCACGTCTCAGTATCGATAGCGATCACTGCGATGTCGAGAGCGACTACTCGACAAAATTCGATGCACAGCGCATCACCTTCACCAATGACAAGACGCATCGTGTCGTGGTCTTGCGAGCAGGTGGCGTAGTCGAAGTGGATGGCCACGCACTGGCGCTCGATGCCGCTGATCGCAAGCATGCGCTGGAGCTTGAGCAGGTGCTTCGCGCGATTGTCCCGCAAGCCAAGGCACTCGCAGTCGATGCGGTGGGTATCGCCTTTGAAGCGGTCGGCCAGGCCTCAACGGCGTTCGCCAGCGACGCACACCAAGCGCGCGAAAGTGCCGAGAGGATTGCGCGCAGCGCCGCCGAGTTGACGCGCGCGATCAATGCGCGCGAGGACTGGGGGCCGCAATCGGACAAGGAAATAAGTAGCCTGATCGAAGGGTCAGTGGGTTCGTTGATAGGAGAGATGATCGGCAACATCACAGCGCAGGCAATATCGGTCGCGTTGAGCGGTGATGAGGCGGCGGTTGCTGAACTGCAAGCACGCGCAGGTTCAATCGAGAAAAATGTAGAGAAGGCGGTGGGAAAGCATGCCAAGGAGTTGGGCCAGCGCGCCGATGCGCTTTGCCAGCGAGTACAAGAACTCGATCGCATCGAATCCCGGTTCAGCGCGCGTATGCCCGATGGTTCGCCGATTGACCTGATTCAGCGCAAGCCCTGAAAGGCAGTCTTTCAGCTTGGACCTTTCCCAGAAGTTGCTGCGTCACTGGGTTTGCCATCCGGTTTCGTGGTTGCCGACGAAACGTCGAATGTGGCTAGAATTTTCTGCCAGTGGGCTTTCTTGTCGGGCTTGTCCCAAGCTTCGAAAAGGCTGATGTAATGCACGACCACATCGCGTGTTCGCGAGTGCTCCGGGCCAAAACCGGGGCTGGCGAGAAACAACGCGTAGGCCTTGTCGAGAGCATCCTGCGCTTCGGCATATTTTTCGGTTCGGATCAGGATGCTGCCCAGGGCTGCAATGAAAATCGCTCGCGCCGGATGCCCCGGAGGAAACGCCTTGTCGAGATGCGCCACGCTGAGCCGCGCATGTTTCTCGGCAGCGGTGAGATCACCCTCATCACGCAACAAAAGAGCAAGATTGCTCTCGGCGGATACGCTGAGGTAGTGGTCGGGGCCATTGAGTTTAAGATTGGTCGCAAGCACGCGCTCGTAGTAAGGCCGCGCTTCTTCGTTTCTGGCCTGTTGGCGGATCGCACTGCCGAGGTTGGAAACGAGGATCATTGTGTTTTGATGGTCTGGTCCGAGGAATTTCTCGGTTGCCTCAAGTGCCGGGCGCAGTAGCGCCTCTGCGTCCGCGTATTTTTCCTGTTCCAGATAGGCCACACCGAGCGCGGTGGTGACATCGAGAGTTTTTGTATTGGTCGGCCCGAAACGATCCCGATATTCCTCCAGGACGTGCTTGAGCAAAGGTTCGGCTTCGGCATAGCGATCCACGCGCGTGTAGTCGGCTGCAAGTCCGCGCTGGCTTTCCATGGTGTCGTCGTCGTTGCTGCCGAATGCAGCTTGCTGCAGCGCCAGCACTTTTTCGTAGCGTCGGATACTTGCTTCAAATTGACCAGCAGCCTGCTCATGCCACGCCAAACGACTTTCTATAAAAAGACGATCGCGATCATTCTCGGGTAGCGAATCTGCTTCTTCCAGAGCCTGTTTCGCTAGATTCAATCCCTCATCGAAGCGCCCAAGATTGCCATTGGAATCAGCCTGGGAAATCAGCAGGCGCGCCCGCTCACTCGGCGCGCCGCCAGCGCTGATCGCCGCCGAGCGAGCCGCGCCAAAATGCTCGGCGGCCAGCG
>JBBSVJ010000293.1:0-3615 GCA_038233665.1 Lysobacterales bacterium | reverse complement strand
GCGGTGACGGTTGCGCCGAGTTCACTGAACATCTTCGGAGCAACCTGATAGGTCGCACCGTGCGCGCAGTCGATGACAAGATGCACGTCATGCAGGTTGAACGAGCGCGAAACGGTTGATTTGCAGAATTCCAGATAGCGCGCTGAGGCGTCATCGATTCGCACGGCCTTGCCGATGTTTTCCGATTCAACGGTGGAAAACGCGGCCTCCAGTTCGGCTTCGATGGCCAGCTCGACATCATCGTCGAGCTTTTCGCCCAACGCCGAAAAAAACTTGATGCCATTGTCCTGGTGCGGGTTGTGCGAGGCACTGATGACGATGCCCGCGTCGGCCCGCATTGAGCGGGTCAGATAGGCCACGCCGGGTGTCGGCATCGGCCCAAGCAATCGCACCTCGGCCCCGGCGGCGAGCAAACCTGCCTCCAGCGCCGATTCAAACATATAGCCGGAAACTCGGGTGTCTTTGCCAATCAAGACAATAGGCTTGTCGGTATGGTGCTGGAGAACCACACCCATTGCACGACCGAGCTTGAGCATGAACTCGGCCGTGATCGGCCACTCGCCCACTCGACCGCGAATCCCATCGGTGCCGAAGTACTTGCGTCCGCTCACGAGCGGACACCCGCGGTAACAAACCGCTCGGCTGTTGAAGACATGGATTTGAGACTGGGGCCTCTGTCAGCCGATCCGCCGCACCTTTGCCGTCTGCAAGTTTGCGAGCGCGCGCCCTTGTAAATACCCAATCTCGAACTCCAGGTCTCGGCCCTCATCAATCACCCATCTGCTTCTGACGATGTTCCCAGCGCTCCTGGGCATCCAGGCACAGAGTGGCGATCGGACGTGCATCAAGACGGTCGATGCCGATGTCTTCGTCAGTCTCTTCGCAGAAGCCGTAGTGGCCTTCCTCGATGCGCTTGAGCGCCTTGTCGATTTTCGAGATCAGCTTGCGATAGCGATCACGGGTTCGCAACTCCAAGGAGTTCTCGGTCTCGCGAGTGGCGCGCTCGGCTTCATCACCGACATCCCGCACTTCGTCGCGCAGGTTTTCGATGGTCTGCTTGGATTCCTCGACCAGATCCTCGCGCCAGCTTTGCAGCTTGCGGCGGAAATATTCGAGATGGTTCGGGCACATGTACTCTTCTTTCGCCGACGGACGATAACCGGTCGGCAGATCGATAACGGTGCTGGCCGGCAACGCATAGCGGCCATCCTGCATCGTCACGCCTTTGATTTTTGCCGAGGGCTTCGCTTTCGCGCTTGCCTTGGGTCGGGATTTTGCGGGTGCTGCGGCTGTAGTTTCGATCACGGATGAATGAGTGTTCTCTGGAGTAATGGGAGCGGGCTTTGCAGCCTTGCTGGTTTTTACCGCCTTCGCAATCGGCTTGCTCACAGCGACAGGCGCCTTCGATGGTTTGGCCGACACGGGGGTTTTGCTTGCCTTGGCAGCAGCTGCGGTCTTGCTTGACGACTTGGACGCCTTCGCCACCGGCGCTGACTTGCCCGCAGCCAGCGCTTTCTTTGGCGCAGACTTGCTCGCCACGGGCTTGGCTTTCGCCGCTGCCTTGGCTGGCGCTTTCGCCTTGGTCTTTGCTGCCGGCTTGCTGCCCGCTGCTGGCTTTGTCGACGCGGCAGTGGATTGGGATTTCTTCGTGATTTTCGCCATTTCCGTCCTTACCTTGTGACCCAGCGGCGGCGTGTTATAGCCTAACTGCCAGTCCCCGGCAACCGCTGTCTTCTCAGGAGGTCATGCAGCTACCCTGCACGGGTAACCGACTGCCTCCGCAGGCACCATCGTGTCATCAACCCTATCATCATCGTGTCGCGACTGATTCTGAACCTTCTGAAATTCTACAAGCGCTTCGTCAGCCCGATGCTGGGTGCTCGATGTCGCTTTCATCCGAGTTGCTCGGAATATGCGCGTGTGGCCGTCGCCCGCTTCGGCAGCACCAAGGGCAGTTGGCTGACTCTGAATCGATTGTTGCGCTGTCAGCCCATGTGCGATGGTGGCTGCGACCCGGTGCCTGTGGAATTCAGTTGGAAACCTTTTCTGCGTGAACAACCCGAGCCTGGAAATGACGATGACTGACCGACTGCAAACGCACACCCACCTCCTCAGAGAAGCACGCCACTTGGACGTCGACTTGGCGGTAAGCGACGGCGAAGTCGAGCCTATCAATACCTGCTCCAGCTACGCCGCCGCAACGTTCGTCAATGATCAGATCGCCTGTTCCGAGAGCAAGCTTGAGCAACGCGTGCGCTGTCAGCGCTTCCGGCGGGATTGCTGATGAGAACTCTCGCTTGCTTGATCGCAGCGCTTGGTTTGCTGCCCTTGCTGACCCGCGCTGAAGCGCGGGACGATCGCATCATTTTTCCGACCAGCACTTCGCAAGGCTCAATGGTCATCGGCAAGGTGCCGCCAGGCAGCCATGTCCATTACGCGGATCGAAGCTTGCGAGTCACACCCTACGGTACGGTCGCGTTCGGCGTTGGGCGCAATGAAAAAGGCCCGCTTGAAGTCAAGGTGAAGCGCCCGGATGGTCAGATTATTGACACGCGCATTTCGGTCACGCCGCGCGACTGGCCGACCGAAAATGTCAACGGCGTACCGCCGAAAACCGTCAATCCTCCGCCGGCGATTTCTGCCCGAATCCAGCGCGAACAAGCCGCTGTGGCCAGCGTTCGCGAGCGTGATGACGATCGAATCGACTTCACCGAGCCGTTCATTCGTCCGCTAGAGGGACGCATCAGCGGTCGTTTCGGCAATCAGCGCATCTACAACGGCAGCCCCGGTTCAGCGCATTCGGGCATGGATATCGCAGCAGCCAAAGGCACGCCGGTCAAGGCGCCAGCCAGCGGCATCGTCAGCTTTGCCGATTCCGACCTCTATCTGACCGGCGGCACCGTGGTCATCGACCATGGCTTTGGCTTCAGCAGCAATTTCCTGCATCTTTCCCGGCTCGATGTGAAGGTCGGCGAGCGCATCGAACAAGGACAGATCATCGGTGCAGTCGGCGCCACAGGCCGGGCGTCAGGGCCGCATCTACACTGGGGCATGAACTGGTTCAGCGTGCGCATTGACCCACAATTGGTGCTCGATGCAGCACGCTGAAACGCTGATCTGCCAACAGCCTGCTAAGGTCGATGTTTCGGTTTGCGGCGCAGAAAGGGAAGCTCGATAAACCGGTACGAAAAATGTGCAACCAGCAATGTCGTCGGCAATACCAAGGCCAGCAGTACCCAGAAACGCGAAAGCGGCGACCAATCCTCCGGGAGCTTGGGCAATAGCAGCAGAACAATCGGCATGTGCCACAAATAGACACCAAAGCTGATGTCGCCCAAATATCGTAACGGACGATTGGCAAGAAGCAGCAAGGCCGACTTGGCGTTCCAGCCAGATGCCAGCAGTACGGGCACGATCGCGGCCGAGAACAGTGCGTGCCATACAAACAGCAGAGGGTGCCCGGCCCAGTAGCGTTCCACGACCTGATTGAGCGCTGCACAGACGACGAATACACCCGCAAGGCCCAACCAGAACCAGCGATCAGGTGATCGCGGGCGCCAGCCACGCAAGCCTGCGACAACGAATGCAGTGCCTGCGAGCATACCGATGACGAAT
>JBBSVJ010000292.1:0-3647 GCA_038233665.1 Lysobacterales bacterium | reverse complement strand
TCGTAATCCATGCCAAAAACCTGCTGAATCTCGGAAAGCGTCTCAAATGGCGCATTGCGTGGCCCGTAAGGCAGACCTGCCGCGTGATAATCGCCCTTTTCAGCCCCATGCAACGAGGTCAGGTCGTCGGGATCTCGCCAATCCTGAATCGCATCGGCAAGCTCGTCGGCCTTGGCCTCTTCAACACCTACGCCTTTGAAAAGATTGGTCAATGCGATGGCATCAGCGACGTTGATGTCGATCTTTCCCGAATCATCGGTCAACGAGACCTCGATCTGGACACCATCGAAAACAAAGGAATACGGACGCCCGTCAGCGACCCATTTCTGCTGAGGATCTGATTGACTGAGCCCATACACAGCAAGGTTGAGTCCCGCTTCGGCGGCATAGCGCGCGGTCGTCGTATCAAACAGGTGCCGCGACTGCAGACGTTCGGTACGCGCGACCAAGGCAAAACTGCCAAGCAGGATCGACAGCATGGCGATAACCCACATGACCAGAACGAAGGCAATGCCTCGCTGCTTGCACTGCGATCGATGTCGCAGATGACTCAGATGGGTTCGGTTTGCACTCATCGACTTGGACTCACGCCGCCGCGGGGGGGCGCCGACTGATCCTGTTGCGGGGCGAGATCCTCGAATCTCAAGGTATCGGACTGACGCGCCGCGCCAACATCCAGCATCAGTGGAATATCCATATCAGGCCAGCCGACCAATGCTTCCTTACGCATTTTCATCGCGATGCGAATCATCACCGGCGTAATGCTTGGGTCGTCCCAGTCATCCGACCAGTCCTCCAACTCGCCCTGATCATCCAGCTTGCGATATTCGAATTTTCCACTTTCGACCTGGTCCATCAGCACAACGGGCTCACTTTCACCCTTGCGCAATTTGTCGATGTCATAGCCATTCAACATCCAGTGATTGAACAGCAACTGTTTGCCATTGCGTGTGTTGGTCAGCTCGAGCGTCTGCACATAGGCGCCGCCGTTGGACAGATAACCAGGCATCGGCGCAACAAACCGCATGAGATTACCCTTGCCCTCAAACATCAAATTCTTGCCGGTGCCGTGCTCCTGCCCAAACGCCAACGGAAGCACACGGCTAATTTGATGACGAACAAACTCTTGGGCGACGCGCAAACGGTTGGTTCGATCCATGAGGTTCTCACCCACATGCATACCCTTGACCGCCGAACGGATACCTCCAAATGCTGCCCCAAGCAGTACGGCAAGTAAAAGAATCGAGAGCATCACCTCGATCAAGGTGAATCCGCGCTGCGCTTGATTAGCTTGTGCCGTCTTCATCGACGACCCGACGGTGAGGGTTTTGGGGAGGGCTGGCGCGTCATGGCCGGCGGTGCGCCCTGTTGCTGGCCGCGCAGGTCACCGTTCGAAAAACTTTGAGACTTTGTTTCGTCAGTGGTCGCCGTACGCAAGGTGGTGAATTTCGCCGACCGTTCATGCCGGTTGTCGCCCCAGATTACTGTCAACGCAACGTGGAAAAGATCAATCTGTGGCATGCCGAAAACGGCTTGGCTCGATTGTTGAAATCCCTGTGCCTGAGCTGCCAGGGCGGAGGGATTGTTGCCGATTCCGGCGGCCGGCTGCGCGACATCGGCAACGACAAGCTCGGGATCGATCTGCTCAATCTCCATTTCCCAGTGGTATTTATCGTCAAATTCACCATGACTGCTGCCGGCCTCGATGCGCTCACCAATACCAACAGTGTCCAGCGTGGATTGCGCCCACAAAGCTGCTCGCGTCTCGTCCGCCGAGCGTCGCGCATTGTTCATCGACAGAGTCAGGATCTGCATCAGTGCACCGACCGCGAGCGCAAAAATCACGAATGCCGCAATCATCTCGATCAAGGTGAATCCGCGGCTGGGTCTGGGAAGCATGCTCGGCATACTTCGAACAGACCGCGCCTGCACGGCGGAGTTCGTCACTTCTCGTTATCCGGTTTGTCGAGCGTGACTTCGCCAGTCAACCAGCCGACATTGATCTTCCATTCGCGCTCACCGAGGACAATCGCGATATTGCCCCCAGTGGAACTGCCGTCTGGGAAGAAACGGATGCCGCCTGCTTTATCCCTGGTCAGCTCCTTTTGGGCCGTGGTCAGGCGCAAGATCATGCCTTTCGGCAATTTGCGCTCCTCTTTGCCCGGGGCGAGCCAAGTATTTTTTTCCAGATCGAGCATCAATACCTTCTGCTCGCCTTTTACGATTGCCTGGCCGCGCGTATAGCGCAGCCCGGCGACCAGATCGTTGCTAGCCGCCTGGATTCGCGCACCGGCCAAGGTTCGAGTAAATGAAAATGTAACGACGCTGGCAACAATGCCAATCAGCACAATCACCACGATCATCTCAATCAGGGTGAAGCCCTTTGATCGAGATTTTGAAAATCGCGCTTCGGGAATCGATACAGACACTCGAAGCGGTTTTTCGCAACTCGCTACGAAACCCGAGCCGTGCCCGTTCACACGATATGGCGAGTGCTGCACGGCGGCTCTCGCGAATCCCGAATGTCGGTTTTCAACAGACGCATCGCTGGTCACCGCTAATCCTGTCGTGCTACTCCCAACTTCCATAGTCCTTGTCCGTACTGTCGCCGCCGGGCTTGCCATCGGCACCGAGGAAAACGATATCGAACTCGCGACCATTGTCACCGGGACTCTTGTAGCTGAAGGGATGGCCGAAGGGATCCTTGAGGTCGGTATCCTTGGCGTAGGGTCCCAGACCCTCACGCTTGGTCAGGTCTTCCAGCGAACCCGGATAGGTTCCGACGGTCATCTGGTATTGCTCGACCGAGCCGGCCAATTTCTTCACCTGGATTGTGCCAGCCTTGTACTTGCCTCCCTTGAAGGTGTTCATCATGCCGCCACCGACAATCGTGATGACGATGCCGAGCAAGACAATCACGGCGATCATTTCCATCAGGGTAAAACCCGCAGCACGCGGCATCGGGCGCAGGTTGCGCAGGGTTCGTTTGTTCATGATTGGACTCCTTATTGGATCGAACTGGTCAGTTTCAAAATAGGCAGGATGATCGCCATCATGATGATGGCAACGACCACAGTCATGACCACGGTGGTCGCCGGCACGAGCGCGGCAAGCAGGCGCTCCAGCGAATTGCGCACTTCGACATCGAACGTGTCCGCGACCTTGAGCAACATGTTGTCGAGCTCACCGGATTCTTCACCGACGCTGATCATCTGCAAGGCGAGTTTTGGAAATTGCTTGGATTGTCCGAGGGCGAAACCGAGGCCGCTGCCGGTCCTCACTTCCTCGCTGGCTTTTTCGACAGCGACGCCAAGGTAAGCATTGCCCATGACATTGCGTGCGACGGTCAGCGCACCGAGCAAGGGCACGCCGTTCTTGAGCAAGGTACCGAGCGTTCGCGAAAGTCGTGCGGTTTCCAGCTTGCGTACCAGCTCACCGGCGATGCGCACGCGGAGCAGACGTTCATCGATATCGAGCCGACTGACCGGATCGGCCAGCTTGCGTCGAAACCACGCGACGAAAAATACCACGCCAGCCAGCATCAGCCACCAGAAACTCTGCAAGGTAGAACCGACTCCAACGACGACACGCGTGAGCATCGGCAACTCGACATCCATATCGGCGAACATCTGCTCGAACTGCGGCAC
>JBBSVJ010000291.1:0-3659 GCA_038233665.1 Lysobacterales bacterium | reverse complement strand
TTCAGATCGCAGTGCACGACCAGGCGCTGATGGGCAAACTGGACTGCCTCGCATACTTTCTGGAAAAGTCTTAAACGCGAGCCCAGATCCAGTGCATTTTCTGCGCAATATCGTTCAATGGGCACACCCTCGACATGCTCCATGACGAGATACGGCTGACCACCCGGCGTCGCTCCACCATCCAGCAAGCGGGCGATGTTTGGATGCTGCAGATTGGCCAGAATCTGCCGCTCGCGCGCAAAATGGACGAAAGTCTCACGATCGGGAATTCCGCGTATCAGCTTGATCGCGACTTGTTGATCGAAGTGGCCATCATGGCGCTTGGCCAGATAGACCGCGCCCATCCCGCCGCTGCCAATTTCGTGCAGCAAGCGCCATGACCCAAGCGTATCGCCGCTACCGAGTTCAGCTTGGCTGGATACCGACTCGGGCGTGCGCGGCGAGTTTCCATCGCTCCAGGCGGAAGTCTTGGCATCGGCAACCAACCAGGCGTCGACCGCGGCGATTTGCAGTGGATCGCCACCCAGCTCAAGCATGCGTGATCGTCGTGCGGATTCCGGCAACGTGCGTACTGCCTCAAACAATTGACGGATCGTATCGGTGCGGGTCGGATCATTCATCGCATGCGACTCACCATCACGTTCTCGTAGACGGCACTTCGGGATCTTCCACGCCGTTGGAGACGACCACGGCTGCCGCTAGATCACCGGTCACATTCAGCGTTGTCCGGCACATATCGAGAAAGCGATCAACGCCGAGGATCAGGCCAATACCCTCCGGCGGGACACCAACCATGCCGCAGATC
The DNA here is from genome assembly GCA_038233665.1 of Lysobacterales bacterium. Taxonomy (GTDB): domain Bacteria; phylum Pseudomonadota; class Gammaproteobacteria; order Xanthomonadales; family Rhodanobacteraceae; genus Dokdonella. Next base: position 2,854 of record JBBSVJ010000291.1, on the reverse strand, counting down.
ATCGCAATCACTGGCAGCGAACCCGCAGGCACGCCGGCCGTTCCGATGCCGCCGAGAATGCAAACCAGCATGACCACGATTTGCTGGGTCAGCGTAAGATCGACGTTGAAAAACTGAGCCAGAAACAGCACGGTAACGCCTTCGAACAACGCCGTGCCATTCTGATTGGCGGTAGCGCCGATCGTCAGCACGAAGCGCGAGATGCGCTTGGGCAGCTTGAGATCCTCTTCAGCCACTTTCAGCGCAGTCGGCAATGTCGCATTGCTTGATGCGGTCGAGAATGCCATGACGATCGCTTCCTGCGATCCGCGGAAGAACTTGATGGGCGACATGCCGCCGAACCAGCGCACGCTCACCGAATAGACGATGAAGAAGTGGATCGCCATCGCAAGTAGTGAAACACCGACATAGCCGGCCAGTTTTGACAACAAATCCCAGCCGAACGCAGCCGCCAGATTGAACACGAGGCAGGCGACAGCATAGGGTGCGAAGCGAATGACCAGATGGATCAAGGTCATCGAAATTTCAAAGACACCTTCGATGACCTCCTTGGTTTTCTTCGCCATCGGCGATTGGGTCATGACGATGCCGACGCCAAACGTCAGCGCGAAAAACATCACTGCGAGAATGTCATTCTCGGCAGCCGCGCGAATGACATTGGTCGGCACGATATTGAGCGCAAGATCGATTCCGGAACCCTGCAGCGCGCCACTGGCTACAATTTTTTGTGCATTGTCGCTGGCATCACTGAGCAGTTGCTGGGCAACGATCGGATCAACACCGGCACCGGGTTTGAACACATTGACCAAGGTGATGCCGATGACCACCGCGATCGAGGACACGATTACCGTATAGGCGAGCGTCTTCCATCCGACTCGTCCGAGCGAACGGATATCGCCCATTTCCGCAATACCAACAACCAGCGCGGAGAAAAGCAGCGGAATCACCAGCATGAAAAGCAGGCGCAGGAATATCTTTCCGATCGGCTGCGTGACCCAGGTCATCAACCCATGCACCCAAGGTGCATCGCCGCCATTCAACCAGTGCACAAAAAGGCCGCCCGCAAGACCGACGACAAAGCCGATCAGCATTTTCGTGTGCAAGGCCATTGGTTTACGCCCGCTCATGCGCGCGCACCGTAAGCTTGAGAACCGAATCGGATCCAGCAGTTGTTAGCGTAAAGACAGTTCATGCAACCAGGCACCTGATGATGGACCAATCGGCCTAGTGTACTGCCTCGCACTATTTTGCCCATTCAGCGATCTGACGAAAATCCCGACGTGTTGGTGCCCTCAATGCTCGGTCGGATAGAGCGGCGGCAGCGCCGATGTTTCGATTGACGAGGGCGCGGGCTTTGTCCATGAAAAACCATCGCGGAAGGCACGCGAGAGTCGCGCGCCAAGTCCATCGGAAGTAGCACCGGCGTATCGCATTCGCTGCAGCTCATCGATCGCTCCACGCTGCGTCGAATCATCGAGCGCCGCTGCCAACTCACCAAGATTTCTCATATCGGACTTTTCACTTCGCGCCCAGGACACCAAGGCGCGTTCGGCACCAACCAGATCTCCCATCGAACATGCGCGCAGAAAAACACTGCGTCCCGGCGCCGGCGGTGGTTGCGATGGATGAGAGCTTGCGCTGGAGACAGCGTTACGCGATCGCCACCACAGGGCCAGAGTCAGCAACCAGAGCAGCGCCAGAATCAGCGATGTAAAGCGCCAGAATCGCAGCTGTGAACCAGAGCCGGCCGATGGGTAAACCACCGTGGTCGCGACATCACCGCGGTTTGCGTCAGACGATGCGGGTGTGGCTGTTGGTGCGCTGGGCGCTGCTGGCGTGCTGGCTGCAGTTCCAGCCACCTTGATTCGTCGCTCAGGCAAGCTGACAGTTTCAATCTGATCTTTTTCCGTATTCCACCATTTTATTTCGATGGCAGGCAAGACCATCGTGCCAGGTTGGGTCGGTACGATCGCAAACTTGCGTGTGCGCTCCCCGTACAACCAGGATCCATCGTCGCGACTGCGGGTGTCGGGCTTGTCCGGATAGACCTCGGCTCCTTCAGGCGCATTGATTTCAAGCTCCGGCAATTGCTCAAAGCCAAGCCCTTGAGCTTGCAACTTGATCGTGCGCGTCAGCGGTTCACCGACCTTGATTTCATCAGGTAACTCACTCTCGTCACTCAGACTCATCGATGCAGCTGGCAGCCAGGGTGCGCTTCCCCAAGTGGCCGGCTTGGAGCGCACATTGAGCTCGACCGCATCGGAACGTGCGCTAACGCTGCGACCCCGACGGAAAAATCCGCCCGGATCCGAATTATCCGTGGCACTGCCCCTGAAATTGAGTGGCGGCATGGTCAGCTGACCGCTTTGCTCGGGAGTCAACGCATAGTTTCGTTCGAGCACCTGGTAAGTCTGACCGTTCATGCTCGCTCGGTATTGTTTGTCGCGCCCGAGCTTTTTAACCACCGCGCCGGTCGCCGCCGGCTCATCCAGCGCGCCGTCACTCAAGTTGACAGCAAAATAGAGCTTCACCGTATAACGCACCTGTTGCTGAACATAGGGCGACAGCGGATCGGCGTTGACCTCGATGAATACCGAGTCGCCGGGCTTGCCTTGCGCACCAACCGGTGCAGGCAGAACCGTCACAACCAGCGGATTGGTGCTCTCGCCACCCAGACTGAAAGCCGGGATAGTCAAACTGCCGGCATGTTTCGGCTCCAGACCGACTGCCCAAACCGTCTTCGCGCTGGTCGAACCGTTGCTCATGCTGATCTGCCGGCTCGATTGCGTGCCGAGCGATTTGAAATCGCCAAGCAGGGCGCTGAAATCCGGTTCCGACGCCGTGCTGCTGTCGG
>JBBSVJ010000290.1:0-3684 GCA_038233665.1 Lysobacterales bacterium | reverse complement strand
TATCAGAGGCGAAGCGACAGGGCATCACGGCCGCGTCGCATTTGTGGGGAGCCGCTTCAGCCGCGATGCTCTTCCAAGATCCCATTGAAAGGTGCCGAGCCAGAAGACTGCTCGTAGAAGACTGCTCATAAAGGATCCGGGCAAATGACTTCAGTCTATTCGGTGGTCTTCGCTTAGCCGCTTCCTTGTAAGTGATAGCATCGCGCGTTTTGACGGAGCCTCAATCGTGAAAGGAACCATCATTCTTTCCCACGGCCTCGAAAGCGGGCCGGATGCGACCAAGGTCACCGCACTTGCCGAGGTTGCCGATGCGTTGGGCTGGGCGAGCGTTCGCCCCGACTATCGGGATCTCGATGTCAGCCGCGATGTTGCTGCGATTACCGCGCGCACCGCTCGTGCCGTCGAAGCCGCGCCTGCGCAAGGTCGCGTCATCTTCGCCGGATCCAGCATGGGCGCTTTCATTTCGGGTTTTGCCTCGATCCAGCGCGAATGCGAGGCCTTGTTTCTGATGGCTCTGCCGGTGGGTGTGGAAGGCTACGATTTCGACTACAAGGCAGCCAGCGTTCCGACGGTCCTCGTCCATGGCTGGAATGATGAGTTGTGCCCGGTCAATGCGGTCATTGAATTTGCCCGCGAGCGCGGCGATATCTTGCATCTGGTCGCAGATGATCATCGGCTGACGGCGCATGTCGACTTTTGCGCCGAGGCCTTCCGCCAGATGCTGCTGAAACTGGAATCCCGATGAAGGAATTTTTTGCCACCTGCCCAAAGGGTCTTGAGTATTTGCTGCGCGACGAATTGGTCGCGCTGGGTGCCAGTGAGGTCCACGAAGCGCTATCAGGCGTGTATTTCAGCGGTGAACTCGTTGACGCCTACCGGGCTTGCCTGTGGTCGCGGCTGGCCAGCCGCGTGTTGATGCCACTCAGTGAATTTGCCGCCGCAGACGAACACGCGCTCTACGATGGCGTCCAGGCGATTGATTGGTCAGCGCATCTGACCGAAGAAGGCACTCTGGCGGTCGACGCCGTCAGCAATGCCAGCCTGCTGCGGCATACCCGTTACCTCGCGCAGAAGGTCAAGGATGCCGTTGTCGATCAATTTCGCGATCGCAATGGCAATCGACCAAGCGTCGATCTTGAACAGCCATCGATACGGCTGAATCTTTTGTTGCGCAAGGATCGCGCCTTGCTCTCGCTCGATCTTTCCGGCACGCCGTTGCATCGACGCGGCTACCGCATCGGACAAGGCGAAGCGCCACTCAAGGAGAATCTCGCCTGCGCCATGCTGATCCGCGCCGGTTGGCCGGATGTGTTCAAGGCCGGTGGCGCGATCGTCGATCCAATGTGCGGTTCGGGCACGCTGGTGATTGAAGCGGCACTGATGGCGGCTGATGTCGCGCCCGGTATCCGACGACACTATTTTGGATTCCTCGGTTGGCTCGGTCACGATGTCAGTGCCTGGGAGGCGTTGCTTGACGATGCAAAAAGCCGCGCCGAAACGGGCTTGCGCGCGTTGCCGGCTGCGTTCTTCGGTGATGATGAGGATCCGAATGTCCTCAATCAGGCCAAGCGCAATGCGCAAGAGGCTGGGGTAATTGGCTTCACGCGTTTCGAGCGCCAATCGATCGCCCATTTGCGCCGTCCGGCCGAAGCGACTGCAGCGGGCTTGCTGATCTGCAACCCGCCGTATGGTGAACGCATCGGTCAACACGATGCGCTGGCGCCGACCTATCGGGCGATAGGCGACAAGGCTCGTGAAGAGTTTGATGGCTGGCGTCTGGCCGTGATCACCTCGGATGAAGATCTCGGTCGCGCCATCGGCCTGCGCGCACACAAGCGCTATGCGCTCTACAACGGTGCGCTCGAGTGTCGTTTCCTGTTGTTCGAGATCGGTGGAAAAGCGGCGCCGCAGCCAGTCGAGCAGAAGCCTCTGACACCGGGCGCGGAAGCCGTTGCCAATCGCCTGCGCAAGACCACCAAGCATTTGCGTAAACGGCTCGATCGCGAAGATATTCATTGCTGGCGCGCCTACGATGCGGATATCCCCGAGTATTCGGCGGCCATTGATGTGTATGTCGGGCGCGAGGAATCCCGCCCGGACAGACCTGCGTCGAGTTGGCTGCACGTGCAGGAATACGCCGCGCCGAAAGATATTCCCGAACATATTGCCTCGGCGCGTCTGGCCGAACTCGTTCACGGTGCCGGCGCGGCATTCGATTTGCCGCGTGAACGCATCGCCGTGAAAACGCGCTACAAAGCCAAGGGTGGCGGCAAGTACGGTCGGATGGACCAGCGTTCGAGCTTTCTCATCGTCGAAGAGGGCGGGCTGAAGTTTCGCGTGAACTTGCATGACTATCTGGATACCGGCTTGTTCCTCGATCATCGCCCGGTTCGTGCACGCCTGCGCGAGGCTGCGCGAGGAGCGCGCTTCCTCAATCTGTTTTGCTATACGGCAACCGCTAGTGTGTACGCAGCTTCGGGTGGTGCACGAACGACGACCAGTGTCGATTTGTCGGCGACTTATCTGGATTGGGCAGCGGCCAACCTTGCGCTGAATGATTTCAGCGGTGAATCGCATCAGTTGATCCAGGCCGATTGTCTTAAATGGCTTGAGCATGATCGCGGTGAGTACGATTTGATTTTTGTTGATCCGCCGACCTTTTCGAACTCCAAGCGTGCCGAGGATTTTGATGTGCAGAAAGAGCACGCGCGCCTGCTTGCGCTGTGTGCGGAGCGACTCGCTTTCGGCGGTCTGATCGTGTTCTCGAACAATTTCCGTCGCTTCAAGCTGGATGCCGTGGTTGCCGAGCAGTTCGACGTGCGCGATGTGAGCAGCGCCAGCATTCCGTTCGACTTCACGAGAAACTCACGAATTCATCAATGTTACGAATTGCAACCGCTCTGAGACAGGGCAGATCAAGTGGAGCAGAGATCATGATAGCTGTCTGATTGATCGGGCAGAACGTAAAAGGCTGGTCAGAGGGGCCGCCATTGGCGCCGCCTCAAGAAAATGAGCCTTTGTCTAGCCGAACTGCGCGGCGAGCCGGCCTCACAACGGCCAGTACGCTTGTGCCACGTCATCAGCGCTGTCCTGCTGATTCAGGTTGATTTCAGTTGCGATTCAGTCGTTCAAACGCAGAGTGCAGTGGTTCCTTTGGAGGACTGCTGCCATGTCGTTTAAATCCCGCTCCCGAATTCGATTCGCATCGTTACTGGCGATCCTGATCGGTACCATCATGCTCGCCCCCAGCGCGTTCGCACGCGGTCACCACAGCAGTTGGGGCGTCAGCCTCGGATTTTCAGGCCCCGGATACAGCATCGGCGTGTCTGATTGTCGTCATTGTGGCGGCGGCTATCTCAGCGGAAATTTCTACGGCGGCAATTACTCGCCAGGGTACTACGGCAACTCGTACTCCACCGGTTATTACGGCAACTCGTATTCAACCGGCTATTACGGTGGTTCGTATTCGCCCGGGTACCACGATAATTATTACTCCTATTCGCCGGCCTACAACAGCGGCTACTACTCTGGATACGGCTCGTACGGGTCAAGCTATTACAACAATTATTACCCATCGCATCGACCGTACCGGCATCAGCGTCGTGCAGTAACCCGAAGGGTTGTACGCTACGAAAACAATTATAATAATTACTACGATAACGACAGCCGCGGTAATCGTCGTGG
>JBBSVJ010000289.1:0-3709 GCA_038233665.1 Lysobacterales bacterium | reverse complement strand
GTCGATGCGTTCGACCCGGAAATCTACAAGACTCTGCATTGATGATGACGCAGGCAAGCTGGTACTTCGACTTCATCTCGCCATTCGCGTATCTGCAGTTGAAGCGAATTCGCGAGTTGGCCAAGGATCATCCGATCACGCCGTGTCCGATCGTGCTGGGTGCTGTATTGCATCATCATGGTCAACTGGGACCCGCCGAGATTCCAGGCAAACGCGAATTCACCTATCGAATGGTGCAATGGCAGGCGGAATCGAATGCCATTGAACTACGCTTTCCTCCCGCGCATCCGTTCAACCCGCTCGCCGCTTTACGCCTCGCAATTGCGTGCGGGTCAAGCTGGGAGGCAGTTACGGCCATCTATGAACACGTCTGGCGCTACGGACGTGCAGCGGACAGCGCGGAAGCACTCGCAGAGGTTGCGCAAACGCTGGGTGTATCCGACGTGGCTTCCGCGATCGCGTCACCCACGGTCAAGCAGCAGCTTCGCGCGAATACCGAACAGGGCATCGCGGCGGGTGTTTTGGCGTACCCACTGTGCAGCTGGGTGACCGATTGATCTGGGGCAATGACGCGACATCGATGTTCGAGAAGGTCTTGGTCGACCCTGATCATTTTGATCGCGCTGAGTATTCGCGGATTGCAAAGCTGCCGAGCGCTGCTGAAAGGTCGCGCTGACAGTGGTAGTTCAATCCTGAACGTGTCCGCTTGCTGAACCGAATTTGATGCACACAGAGTCCGTTCACGTTGATAAGGCTTCAATGCGTCCCGTGGCGCCTGGGTCGTTGCGAAAACTTCCGGGCGAGCTGCCAACGAATTGGAGAACAACACGATGAAATCTGTATTGCTCGTTTCAACCCTTGCTGCCGTTTTGGGCCTGACGGCCTGCAACCAGCAGGATTCTGCGGTCGAAGCCCAGCAGAATGTTGATCAAGCGCGCCAGGATGCCGCCAAGGATCTTGCCGAAGCTCAGAATGACGCGGCTCAGAAATCGGCTGAAGCGCAGCAGAAACTTGATGCGGCGCGCGAAGCTGCACGAGCCGATGTCGCGGAAGCTGACACAAAGGCCAATGAAAAGATCAATGACGCGACGAATGAAGCAATGGACGCTGCTCAGGATGCGAATAGCGACGTTGCCGAAGTTCGCTCCGATACCATCCATACCCAGGCCAAGGCCGACTACGACGTCGCTGTCGCCAAGGCCGACGCCGATCTCAAAGTAGCCACCGAGAAGTGCGACACGATGCCTTCGGGTCAGGCTGGGGCATGCAAGGATCAGGCAAACGCAAGTCACGAGATTGCCAAGGCAAATGCCAAGCGCGCACTTGACGATGCTCAGGCTGTCGCCAAAGACACCAAGCGCTAAGCTTCATTTTCAGACGTGCAACAAACAGGGGCGACTTCGGTCGCCCTTGTTTGTTTGGATACACCCATCCGCCTATGCTTGAACCATGAAATTTCTGCCGTCCATGCTGATTGCCGGCTTGATCGCCGTTCAACTTGCTGATGCGCATGCGGCTACGCTGATCTATCGTTGCGTGGGCAATGATGGTGTCGTCAAGTTCCAGGACACGGTCTGTCGACCGGACGAAAGCAGCCGCGAGATTGCCATGCCCACTGCGCCCCCCACACCTGCTATCGATTCGCCGTCACCCGCCGACAAACCGCCTGAAGTGCCTCAGCCTTCCCCCTCTGCTTTGCCAGCGCGAAGCAACTTTGCGCCTTCAATGGAAGCCACCGTTTGTGAGCGTCAGGATGGCAGCCGCTATCTCAGTGACAACGGTCGCGGCGAACAGCGCGCGGTACCGCTCGGTATGCTCGGCATACCGCGAGACTCGTTGGCTGATGCCTATGCGGGACGCGATGGTATTGGCGTTTCCGCGCCGGGCTTGCGCACACCACCTGTCGATCAATCGCGATACGGGCAGCTCGGTGCTGCCTACGTATGGGTCGAAGACCCCTGCTCGCCAATCAGCGGCGGACAGCTATGCGATTTTCTCGACGGGCAAATCGAGGATGCGCAACGGCGCTTGCGCTTTGCATTCAGCGATACCAAAGACAAGGTTAAGCGGGAACTCGAATCCCTGCGTCAACGCGCGCAGGAATGCCGACGTTGAATCTGCACAATCGGGCTCAGGAGATTAGTTTGAATGTTTCACGCGGTGCGTGAGAGCGTTCGAGATCCAGCAAATGCTGCTTCGCCTTGAGTCCTCCGCCATAACCGGTCAAGGAGCCATTCGTGCCAATCACGCGGTGGCAAGGAACGATGATCGACAAGGGATTGGCGCCATTGGCCAGCCCGACAGCGCGACTGGCTTTCGGATTGTCGATACGGCGCGCAAGCTCGGCATAGCTGATCGTCAATGCGTAGGGAATCGTACCCAGCGCCTTCCACACGCGCTGCTGGAATTCGGTTCCGCGCGGTGCGAGCGGCAGATCAAATTCCTTTAGATCACCGGCGAAATACGCAGCAAACTGCTGCTTAGCTAGTACAAATGCCTCGGCGTTACGTTTCCAGTCGGGCGGAATTGAAAGGGGATGCCGAGACTCGGGTAGGCCAACAAAACTCAATGTCGTACCGTCTCCGGCCAGCAGAATCGAGCCGATAGGTGATTCAATGTGCTCGTAAAATATTGGCCTTTCTCTCTTGTTGCTTGTCATTATTTTTTCTCTATTTAAGCCACTAAAGAATAAAACACGTTTGAAACCCGACTCCAATATCTTTATTTGCCAGCTATCCCGCGCTGCGCCAAAGCAGCATCACCGCGTACGCGCGCCAAGGTCGCCACGATTCTGCGGCGTTCTCCATTGAGCGTTCGGTAATGGGTACACCATCGCCGGCGATTTTGCGCAATACCAGATCGCCGGCTGGAAAAGCATCAGGCTGCGAATGCGCGCGCATCGCGATGTAATGCGCAGTCCATGCTCCGACACCGCGCAAAGCGCACAATCCTGCCACGGTTTCTTCAAGGCTCTTGTGTGCCGAGAAATCGACGCTGCCATCCGCGCACGCCCGAGCCAGCCCGCGAATGGTCGCTGCGCGCGCACGTGTCACGCCAATCGATTCGAGTGGTGCATCTAGCAGCGCGCTTGGAGTCGGAAACAGAGCGCCCAGTCCGGCGTGCGCGCTGGCCTCATGGGCTGACCCAAAACGGTCGACAATCCGCGCGGCCAGCGTGCGCGCGGCAGCTACGGAGATCTGCTGACCGAGTACGGCACGCACACCGAGTTCGAAACCCGCCCAAGCGCCCGGTAGACGCTGGCCCGGCCAGCGTTTGATCAATGGCCGCAATCGCTGATCTTTGTCGAGTGTTTGCTTGATGGCCTGCGGGTCGGCATCAACATCAAACATGCGCCGTACGCGGCTGGCCAGTTGTCCAAGATGGATCGCCCGCACGTCATGGACGCGCAAGCGCAACGCGGTGTCGCCGCTAAGCAATTCGACGCTGAACCAGCCCGGCTCGCCGTTGAGGTCGACAGTGCGTCGATAGCTATGCTCGTCAATTGCCTCGACCCGTGGAATGGCACGCCGCGCATAGAAGGCGAGCAGGGCATCAAAATCGTAAGGAGCGCGATAGGGCAGGCGCAGCTCAATCGCCCGATCCGTGGCGCGCGGCCGCTGATCACGGCGGAACTCGCGCGGTGGTTTGGCGTAGGCGTCAAGAAATGCGCCGTTGAAGCGACGCAGGCTCGCGTACCCGGACGCGCTGG
>JBBSVJ010000288.1:0-3775 GCA_038233665.1 Lysobacterales bacterium | reverse complement strand
CTCTGGCGTGTCGTCGACGCGACCTTCCGCCGCAGCACGGCCTGCAATGCGATGGACAATCAACTCGTTCGGCACGTTCAATTTGACTGCCACATCGAGTGGCTGACCGAGGCGTTCGAGCAAGGTTTCCAGAGCACCACACTGCGCCACATTGCGCGGATAGCCATCAAGAATGAAACCGGTCCTTGCATCGTCTTGGGAGACACGCTCCTCGAGCATTCCTAGGACGATATCGTCGGAAACCAGATTGCCCGCATCCATGACTGCCTTGGCCTTGAGACCCAAAGGCGTCCCGGCCTTGACCGCAGCACGCAATAGATCACCCGTGGAAATATGCGGGATTCCTAGGGATTTCTTGAGCATGGACGCTTGGGTGCCTTTGCCCGAACCGGGCGCGCCGAGTAACACGAGTCGCATACAGATCCTTGAGACTTTAAGCGCGCATTCGAGGAAACCCACGACCCTGCGCTAGACTTTAAAAGCGGGAAAACGCGGCGTAAAGCTATCTGCTGAAGCCATTGCAGTCAAACAATCCGACCGACCACTTCATTAACAAGGAGTCTCCCCGATGCAAGGCAACCTGCTTTATGCGCAATCCGGCGGCGTCACCGCCGTCATCAATGCCAGCGCTTGTGCGGTCATTGAAACCGCCAGAAAACACAAGGTTCGCGTCTACGCGGCCCGCAACGGCATCATCGGCGCCTTGCGCGAAGAGCTGATCGATACCTCCAAGGAATCCGCGAGCGCGATCGCGGCGTTGCGCCACACGCCAGGCGGCGCCTTCGGATCCTGCCGCTACAAACTCAAGTCGCTCGAAGAGAACCGCGCCCAGTACGAGCGCCTGATCGAGGTGCTGCGCGCACACGATATCCGCTGGTTCCTCTACAACGGTGGCAACGATTCGGCCGATACTGCGAACAAGATTTCGAAGATTGGCAAGACCCTCGGGCATGATGTGAAGGTGATCGGCGTGCCGAAAACCGTCGACAACGATCTTGCAGTCACCGATTGCTGCCCCGGATTCGGCTCAGTCGCCAAGTACACGGCCGTTTCGGTGCTCGAAGCCAGCCTTGACGTGGCCTCGATGGCTGAATCATCGACCAAGGTATTTGTCATGGAGGTCATGGGTCGCCACGCCGGCTGGATTGCTGCCGCAGCCGGATTGGCGGGCAAATCGGCCGATGAAGCGCCGCACATCATCCTGTTTCCCGAGATTCCATTTGACGAGAAAACCTTCCTGGCACGAGTCAAGGCGACCGTCGAACGGGTGGGCTGGTGCACCGTGGTCGTCTCCGAAGGCGTACGCAACAAGCAGGGCGAGTTTCTTTCCGAGGTTGGCACGCGCGACGCGTTCGGTCACGCCCAGCTGGGTGGCGTTGCCCCCCTGCTGGCCAATCTGGTCAAGCAGAAACTCGGTTACAAATACCACTGGGCTCTGCCCGACTATCTGCAGCGATCGGCGCGGCATATCGCCTCGAAGACCGATGTCGAACAGGCGTACGCGGTCGGCAAGGCTGGCGTCGAATATGCGCTGGCCGGCAAAAACGCAGTGATGCCGGTCATCGTGCGCACTTCTGACGCGCCATATCGCTGGAAGATCGAACCGGCATCATTGAACAAGGTTGCCAACCACGAGAAAAAATTGCCGAAGAATTACATCAGCCGCGATGGTTACGCGATTACCGACGCCGCGCGCCGCTACCTTGAGCCGCTGATTCGCGGTGAAGACGCGCCACCCTCAGGCAAGGATGGCTTGCCCAAATATGTGCGCCTGAAAAACGTTGCCGTCAAACAAAAACTGCCAGCCTATAAAATCGAAGAAAAGTAGACAGTTGAGCACTCATCGGGCTCGTAAATAGTGCGATTTTGACGCATGAAGATTGCGGTTTTATTGAGCCGTTCACCCCCGGATCGGATTCCGGGGGCAATCTCCAGGCCCGTCGAAAGGTGACGCCAAGCTGCCTGCCAACGCAGATTTTCGATTGCGTCTCGGAATACAAAGCGAGATCAGAAACTGATCAATTTTTCCGACTGTTCGGCTGCATGGAGGACGTGCAGTCGAAATTATTACCGGTTCCAATCAATAGCCCCCGCTCTCAATCAACTCGACTCTTCTCGTGGCTAACGTGTTGCTTCTGACAACGCAGATTCGGCGCAAGTCAGCCATCGATTTACCCAAGGAATCCGGCGAATTGCAAAACGCAGCCTCAAACGACACTCGCACCATGCAACGGTTGCTCATGATTTGGCTGGTGATCATGATCGGCTTCGGCATCTCGCTGTCCTTGCTGTATCCGGGACATTATTCGTTCGACTCCGCCTATCAATATTGGCAAGCGCGAACCGGCAAATTCTCGAACGTCACGCCGGTACCGATGATCGGACTGTGGTCCGTGCTCCTGGACGTATTCGGCAATCCCGCCAGTTTACTTTGTCTCAATCTTGGTATGTTCTGGGCCGGATTGGGCTTGTGTTTCGCTTCCCGAAAAATGCCCTTGGCGTTGGCGGCGACGGGTATCGCCGTCTGCGGGTTGAGTCCGCTCGTGCTCATGCAAATGGGCCACCTGCTATCGGATGCGCACGTGGCTGCACTGCTGGTGCTGGCAACCGGTTTGTTCGCTACCTGCAGGGTCGGTGATTCCGGCTACAAGGTTTGCTTTGCATTCGTGCTGATTGTCTATGCGGGTTGCATACGACAGAACGCGTTGGCTGCCGTCATTCCTTTCGGCGCCATGGCCGCTTCAATCATGTTTCCGCCGCCACGCCTTCGCTTTTTGCTGGCGGGCGCCGTGGTGACCGCCGTGATTACCCTCGCCGTGAGCACTGCGTTTGACCGGACCCTCGCAGTTGAGCGTCGCCCGCTCTGGCCGATGCTCGCCATCTGGGATCTCGCCGCCATGTCAGTCGCCAGCAATCAGCTGCTGCTGCCAGCGTTTACCCATGGTCCGGGGCTTGATGTCGAGGAGTTGCGCGAAACACGCGCATTTGATCCCGTTTCGGCAGCGCCGCTTTTTGCTCGATCACGCTCGGGCATGAAAAGTGGGTTGGAAGGTGCGTTCTCCGTTGAACAACAACGTGAACTTGCGGCGTCATGGCTATCAGCATTGCGCGACCATCCCAGCGCGTATCTCGGACACCGGATGCGTACCTCAGCATTGCTGTTCGGCCGACACGGCAGTGAAACGTCAGGTTTGGCTTACTACCCAACGCAAACCAGCTACCGAGACAATCCTGAATTGCCCGCCCGTTGGAATCCGTCCGCCCATCAGTATCTGGTCGACTTGGCTGATCGTCTGGTTTCAACGTGGTTTTTCAGTGCGCTGCCGTATTTACTGATCCATTTGACGATATGGGTTCTCGCCGCACATCGCCGCCAACATCCGCACGCGACGATTGTGCTTGGCGTGACCTCAAGTGCGCTGCTCTACTCCGCGAGTTTCGTGATCCTGGCACCGAGTGCAGAACTTCGTTTCCTCACTTGGCCGATCATTGCCGCGCCGCTAGCCGCGATGTTGTGGTTCGCCGCACCGAGAAACCTGGCCACGATCGCAAGTGCCACTCACCGGGAAGGATAGCCGCGAGAGTCGCTTTGAATCTCAATCGTGCGAAGACTCTGCTGCTGGCGCTAGAGCGCTCGATTTGACCGAGATTCGATAAGCATCCGGACACTCTGCGCTGCCACTGATCGCCAACCGCATGTCGTGTCCGTCAATTGTTGCATTGCAAGAATCGGAACGCGCTCAAGGACGGCTATACTCAGCCGGTGTATGGGGAT
>JBBSVJ010000287.1:0-3776 GCA_038233665.1 Lysobacterales bacterium | reverse complement strand
GGCACGTTAATTGTCTCACAGTAAGTTTCTTTGTGTAAATATTTGCTTGGTTTAATTCGTTACAAAATGAAAGTTATGTGTATTCTTTTGAAGGCTTTTGTTCAGGCGCATGCGCTTTAGAGCATATCGTTATACACAACTCAGCCAAGGCCATCGCGCAGTGCGCGCAGCGTCTCTGCTGACGCGGTAACCTGATCCAGGCCACGCCAGATTGTTTTAGCCCCCGGTTCGCCATCGCTTTTACGCCCAAGGAAGCCGCCGACCTGCGCGATCAAGCGCACGATTTCGTTCAGGGTTGGCGGTGTCATTGGCATCTTTTTCTTGGTCAGCAAATAGGCACCGCGTATTTCATCAGCATCAAAGAACAATTGCGCATCTAAATCCGGACAGGTGCGGCCCTTGCGCATTAGATAGGTGATCCGCCAGGCCACAACGGCGAACAATGCCAGGGCGCGTTCAACGCGGTCAATGGCTGACAGTTGTAGTGCCTCGACTTCACAACCATTCTTGAGGACATGGAAATAGATCTCGATTTCCCACCGCGCTCGATACCAGTCAATCAATTCAATGGCTTGCACCACGCCGGTGACGCAGCGGTTGGTCAGCAGGCGCCATTCAATTGGCTTAACGCCTCGGGGCGCATCAATCTCGCGGGCCACGACGCAGGTCGCCGTGATTCGGCCGGCCTTGCTGCCATCGGCAATCTCGACGACGCGTACCCACAGTTGCTGGCGCACGGCGCGGGCTTTCTGACCGGCGCGGCTCGGCATCGTGAACGTGATCTCGCCCATCGGCTGGCCGGCTGTCGTGTAGTGCCACAGCTTGGCACCATCGCCCTCCGGCAGGCAGCGATTGTGTTTGGCTCGCACTAGCCAGTCTGCCGGCGTTCCCAGCTCACGCGCCCGGTGCATCAGCGCGATCATGTCACCCTCGCGGTCGGCCATATAAACCAGGCGTGTGCCAGGTAGTGCTGCGGCCATTTCTGCAACCCGCTCATAGCCCTCGATCCAGCGTGTGCTTTCCAGTTGCCCAGGGCGCACACCATCGGTGTTGCGCTTTTCTCGCGCCCACATCCAGGCGTCCAGCACGCCCAGCGGTTCGCGTCCGGGCGTCACAGCATAGGTCGGGTGCAAATACATGCCACGTCGTGCCTCATAGTTCAGCGGCCCCAGACCCGCCATTGCTTGTCCGTTGAAATCAAGCTCGGTCGTATCTTGGATGCACAGCACTACCGGGTGGACTTGCATGCGCTCTTGGGTGCGTGCCCAGTGCGGCGCCAGAATGTCGCGCCATTCAACGTCTTCGTTGCCAAGGAACCGGTAGGCCGCGATGGTTTCACTCCAGCTGTCACAGGCATCGGGGATGCTGGCCGCCGGGTTCGCCGAAAATCGTTCTATCAACTTTCTTGCCCTCTTGTTGAGGCGACCATCACCAAGATCGAGCTCTGCAAACTCGTCATCCGTCCAGTTCTTCGATGCTTTGGTCAATTTCGCCGCCCACCCGAGTTCGACAGTTAAACGCGCAAGTCATTGATTTGTATAGCGGCGTGTGCAAAACGCTCCACTACAACAGGGTCAATTGGACATTCAGTGTCGGTTTTTTAATGGTCAGGGCAGTGAGGATTTCCGTTTGCTCCTTAGTGACGGCGGACAGGCCGGCAACGGGCTGGGTACCGTTCAATGTGACGTGATGATGCTGGATACGGCGCAAGCTCGCCAAGGCGCGCTCGGGCGAAAGCGTAGTCGTGCTGGCGTGCAGTCGGGTGCGCATCACCCGGTACAGAATCAACGCCATGAAGCAGATCGCAGCATGCGCACGAATACGATTGGGAAGCCGATGATAGATCGGCCCAATCTCGATTTCGGATTTAAGCACGCGGAAACCGCGCTCGATATCGGCCAATGACTTATACCGTTTCACGACCTCTTCCGGGGTCAGATCGATGGTGTTGGTCACCAGCAGTAGCTTGCCATCCATGATACGGGCATGCTGGAGCGCCAGTTCATCGATGGTGTAGGTAAAGAGTTCGCTTTTAAGATCGACCCGGATGATGCGTGCCAGATGGGCGTCACAAACCTCGTGGTAGAACCGGGCACGCGCACCACCGTCGGAGAGCTTGCGCCCGCGCTTGTTGCGGCCCTTATCCTGTTCATCGAGCGTGGCGGTCCATGCGGCCGCTTTCTGTTCCAGCGCGTCGATCTGGCGATCGCGCTTGGCACCCGCTTCGCAGGCCACAGCGGGGTCATGCGCAACAATTAAGCGCAACGTATTCCAAGTGGTTTCTGACAGCACTTCCTGCTGTGCAGGGACGCACTGCGCTTCATGCACCGGTGCTAGCAATTCGACAAAGTCGACGTAGCGACGACCAGGCACGGCGAGGATGAATTCCAGTGTGCCGCCTGCTGGCAAGCGAATCGCCTGTAATTCGGTCAGGTTGTCGGTCGACAGCAAGCCGCGATCGGCCACGGCAATGACGCGCCTGACCGGAAAGCGCGCAACAATTTTTTCGATGACCGGTTTAAGGGTCGTGACTTCGGCAGTATTGCCATCGAAGACCTCGTGATACAGCGGCAGCCCCTCGGCGGTCTGTACCACACCAAGCATGACCTGGCGCGTAATCAACCCTTCCTTGGCCATGCCGAAGCGGCGTAGATCATCCTCCTGCTGCGACAATCCTTCGGCACGAATCGTCGTCATGTCGTAGAACACCACCGCCAGATCCTGATCGACCAACGGCCGCAACAAATTGGTACAGACTTGCTCGACTTCGTCCTGATGTTCGACTAACGCATCCATGGCGCGCAACAGTTGCTGGTGATCGATCGAATCCACCACGATGCCGGGCAGGCTAACGGTTTCCAACCAGCGCAGCACGCCCAATTTCGACTCTGGATCGCACAGCCGATTGAGCACCATAACGCGGATGAGTGCCTCGATGTCGGTGGTGCGGCGGGAGCGCTGAAACACCTTGCGCAGGGCTGCAAAGCCCAGCGAATTCCATAGTTCGGTCAAGGCCCAGACATCGCCGTAGGTGCGGGACGGCGCAAAGCTGATCGCGGGGACCACTGGCGGCACCAGCGGCGCTTGGCCAGTCACGCGCAGCAGACCGGAGATAACGGATTCGAGCTCGGAATTGAGTTGATCGAGGCGGCCGAGCGTGGCGACGGTGCGCTGCTTGGGGCGGCCTTCGGCGTCGCGATAGGCTTCGACGAGTTGCACATAGCGGCGCGGGCCGGAAGAAGTGACTTTGATGAACATGCCGTTACTTTAAAACAGCATCATGAGAATGTAAATAAATAACTTATTTAATAAAACGTGCCATTACAAGACTTTTGGAAAATCGGACGAAATTTACGTGTAAGTAATTGATTTATATAGACCGCCCTTGGCTGAAAATCGCGAAACGGGGCGCGAACTGTCGAACTCGGGGGCGCCTTCAAAACGCTCCACTACAACAGGGTCAGTTGGGCATTCAGTGTCGGTTTTTTAATGGTCAGGGCGGTAAGGATTTCTGTTTGTTCCTTGGTGACGGCGGACAGTCCGGTAACGGGCTGCGTGCCGTTGAGTGTGACGTGATGATGCTGGATACGGCGCAAGCTCGCCAAAGCGCGTTCGGGCGAAAGTGTGGTCGTGCTGGCGTGCAGCCGGGTACGCATGACCCGATAGAGAATTAAGGCCATGAAGCAGATCGCAGCATGCGCCCGAATACGATTAGGCAGTCGATGATAGATCGGCCCGATCTCGATTTCCGACTTGAGCACGCGGAAACCACGCTC
>JBBSVJ010000286.1:0-3804 GCA_038233665.1 Lysobacterales bacterium | reverse complement strand
TATTCGCTTGAAAACAGCGATGGCTTGGCCAGGGAATTGGGAGTTGGGATTTCAGTCATGGATTGATTGTGAGCTTATCGAGTGTTCGGCAAAAGCCACTTTCAATCGGCGTGCGGACGCAATCCACAAGCCTGTTCATTGATTCCGTCACCAAGATCAACCAGCTCACTTTCATCAAGATTCAGATCATCGCGTGCATTCTTGGTGACCTCATGAAACTGAAGAGGAGCGAAAGGTCATGATGACGTTTGCCGTTATCGTGGTGGTATCGGCGGCACTGATCATCGGTGCGGCTTGGGGAATCTACTGGGGTCTTTCCGAAAAGACCGAGGGATTTCTGGTCGCCTTGGCCGGTGGATCACTGTTGGTGTCGACCGTTTTGGAGTTGATCGAACCTGCGACGCGCAAAGCCTCGCTGCTGCCGGCACTTGGAGTTGTATTCGCCGGGGCCGTGGTTTTTTGCTTGCTCGACTGGTTGGTCAAGAAGAAATGGGGCGGCAACAGCGGCGGCGGATTGCTTGCGGCAATCACCATTGACGGCATCCCGGAAAACCTTGCCCTCGGAGTCGCCTTGATCGGCGCGGGACCGATGTCAGTGGCGGCACTTTCCGGTTCGATCTTGCTGTCGAATCTTCCTGAAGCCGCTGGCGGTGCACGCCAAATGATCAAGTCCAAGCGATCGAAAAAGCAGGTATTCCTGTTGTGGACAATGACCGCCGCACTTTTGTCGGTTGCGGCGATCCTCGGCAATCTGCTTTTGCGTAACGCCGCCGAAGAAACGCTTGCCTATATCCGTTGTTTCGCCGGCGGCGCGGTGATTGGATCGCTGGCGACAGAAGTCTTCCCCTTGGCTTTCAAGGAAGACGACTATTTTGCCGGCGTTGCCGCAGCGATCGGTGTGGTGCTGGCGTTCCTGTTGAACAGTTTGTCCGGCTAAGTTCAGGCGTCGGCGACCTTGAGCACCAGCTTGCCCGTGTTCTCGCCCTTGAACAGCATGAGCAGGGTATCGGGAAAGGTTTCCAGCCCTTCGACAACATCCTCGCGGGTCTTTAGTTTGCCTTGCTGCATCCAGCCAGCCATTTCCTTGGCCGCATCTGCATAGCGTGAAGCGTAGTCGAACACGACCATGCCTTTCATTGATGCGCGATTGACCAGCAGTGAGAGATAATTGCTGGGGCCTTTTACCGCCTCGGTGTTGTTGTATTGCGAGATTGCGCCGCAAATGACGATACGTGCGTGCATCGCCAAACGAGACAGCGCAGCATCGAGAATTTCTCCGCCGACATTGTCGAAGTAGACGTCAATACCTTTTGGACAATGTTGCTTGAGTCCATCAGTGACATTCTCGTTCTTGTAGTCGATCGCCGCATCAAAGCCGAGCTCTTCAGTGATGTAGCGGCACTTGTCCGCACCGCCGGCAATGCCGATAACGCGACATCCCTTTATCTTGGCGATCTGACCAACCACCTGACCGACCGCGCCGGCCGCGCCCGAGACAACCACCGTTTCGCCATCCTTGAGTTGGCCGACTTCGAGAATACCGAAGTAGGCGGTCATGCCCGGCATGCCGAGTGTGCCGAGATAGACCGGCAACGGCGCAAGCTTCGGATCGACTTTGATCAATCCCTTGCCGTTGGAAACTGCGTACTCCTGCACACCGAGCGCGCCAGTCACATGATCGCCCACGGCAAACGCTGGATTGTTCGAGGCTGTGACGATTCCCGCGGCACCGGCGCGCATGACCTCGCCGATTCCGACCGGTGGGATATACGACTTGCCTTCGTTCATCCAGCCGCGCATGGCCGGATCGAGCGACAGATACAACACCTTGATCAACACTTCTCCGTCGCCGGCCGTCGGCATCGGTGCGTCGACAAAATCGAAGTCGCTGCGCTTGACCATGCCGACTGGGCGCTTTGCCAGTTTGAATTGACGATTGACTGAATGGCTCATGGGTTGTCTCCAGGGGAGTGATGTGAACGGGTAGGAGCCCCATCAGGGGCGCGCTTTCTGTTGAGGTTCATGAAAAGACGCGCCCTTGAAGGGGCTCCTGCAGAAAGCTGGCTTGTGCAAGCCAACAACGATAACCGGGATCAACGGCGTTTGTCGCCCCGCGCGTAGTCCGAGTTTCGCGGTACGAAACGAGATAGCCAAAAACTTCCGCTGCGACGGCTTGTGCGCTGCGTTTGGGCGCGATCGCAAGCGCCCGAATTACGCCACATTTGAACAGAGCATCGACCCAACTTGGTCCGAACGTGTCCATGCCGCCGGGGTTAGATGTTCGTGCGTCCGGCGTGGAACAGGTTGCCAACACGACAACCAGTGACACCCGGACGAAAAGGAGGCCCGAAGTGGCGGGCCGTCCAATCAGCGAAGCATCGGGGGTTATATGTCGCAACTTGTACTTGATCTAAAGCGTGTCGGGCGTCGTCTGCGCAGTCCTCGAATCATCGCGTTGAGTCTGCTTGCACTGGCGGTTTATGCGGTGTATCAACATCCGCCCGTCGAGACGATCGGGGCACAAGAGGTTGGCCTGCGTATCAATCGATGGACAGGATCGACGACGATTCTTGGTGAAGGTCTGGCGGTTGTGATACCCGGAGTACACGAGCTTCGACACGTCGGTCTTGAAGATCACATGTATCGGCCGAAGCGCAGCAGTACCTCGGATGGCGAAGCGCCACTGCAATCCTCCGAAGGGCTGTCGCTCGGTGTGGAGTTGACGGTGCGCTATGCGGTGGATCCTCAGCGGCTCGATACGCTCGGCCGCAAGTTGCCGAAGAACATTGATAAGGAACTGGTTGATCCACTCTTGCAAGGCGTTATCTATCGCGTATTCACCCGCTATACGGTGCGTGAGATCTTTTCCAGCAAACGCCAGGAGTTGCAGGACACGATTGAAGCCGAACTGAAGCCGCTGCTGGCCAAGGATGGTTTGATCCTCAAGGACGTCATGTTGGGCAATGTCGATCTGCCGCCCGACTATCGCGCCGGCATGGATCAACTGCTCGCGGTGGAACTTGAAACCGAAAAAATGAAATACACCCTCGAGCTGACCGCGAAACAGGTCAAGCAGGTCGAGCTTGAGGGCGAGGCGGAAAAAGTTCGTCGCGAGAAGGCTGCCGAGGCCTCGGCGAACGAGCAGATCATCGCCGCCAAGGCCCAGGAAGAGGCGATGGCGCATGTGATTCCGTTCAAGCAGAAGCAGATCGAGCAGCGCAAGCTCGAAGCGGATGCCGACAAGGCTTCACGCGTGCGCATCGCCGAGGGTACGGCTGAGGCAAGATTGATCGAGGCCAAGGCGGAAGCTGAATCGCGACGTCAATTGGCCAAGGCCGAGGTTTATCGCATGGACGAAATCGGCAAGATTTCATCTATTCAACTGGAGCGGGATGGTGCCTTGATCAGCAAGTATCCGCTGCTGATCCAGAAGACCATGGCTGACAAACTATCGGACAAAATTTCGGTAATCATCGCGGCACCACCGGCGCAAGGAGGGTTCATCGGAAGCAATCTGATTGGCCAGAACCTTTCCGCGAATGGGACAGGGCAGTGAGGCGTGCATGGGTGGTTGCATTACTCTTGTTCGGCTTACTCATGTTCGGCTCGACTCAGGCCGCAACATTCCTCGCCATTGTCGTGCATGACAAAACTGCATTGCGTGCCGAAGCGCGGGATTCGGCAACCCGCCACGCCATGTTGTGGTCAGGTGATACCGTCGAAGTGCGCGGCGAGAGGCTTGACTACCTGCAGGTTTATGATCATCGGCGAGAACGCGCGGGGTTTGTGCGCAGCGCCGATGTC
>JBBSVJ010000285.1:0-3825 GCA_038233665.1 Lysobacterales bacterium | reverse complement strand
GCGAGTGGCACATGGTAGGAGCCCCGCCAGGGGCGAGCTCTTTTGCAGGAAGACGAAAGGCTCGCCCCTGGCGGGGCTCCTACATTGAATCTCTATCAAGCGTTCTGACCTACGCTTCGGGTTCCGGCTGATCATCTTCATCGCCTGCACCGGCTGACTCGACCAGCCTGGGTGGCAACGATTTCTTCACCGGCGCACCCATTTCGGCAAGGCTTTTTACCTGCAGAATCACACTGCCCTTGCCGCCTTCGGTGAGGCGGCGTACGACGCTGGCGTGTGCGCCCTGGGCTTTGTCGAGTTGCGATCCGAGCGCACTCAATTCGTCGACGAGGGTGACAAAATTGTCGTGCAAGTTGGCCGCACGTCGAGCGATTTCGATGGCGTTGCTGTTGCGGCTCTCAATGCGCCACAAATAGGCCACGGTGCGTAGGGTTGCCAGCAAGGTGCTAGGGCTGACCAGCGAAATCTTGCGTTGCAATGCGTAATCGTAGATTCCGCCATCGCTGCGCACCGCCTCGATGAAGGCAGCTTCGACCGGCACGAATAGAAGAACGAAATCGAGCGTGCGCATGCCGGGGATATCGCTGTAATTCTTCCCGGCAAGGCCATCGATATGTCGCCGCAACGAGATCAGATGGTCGCGCAACGCGGCTTGCCGTTGGGCCTCGTCATCCAGCGCCACCGAGCGTTCCCAGGCGACCAGCGATACCTTGGCGTCGATGATGACGTCCTTGTTCTCGGGCAGATGCACGATTACATCGGGACGCTGGCGAGTGCCGTCCGCGCCTACAAAGCTTTCCTGGGTATCGTATTCACGTCCGGCCTGGAGTCCGGATGCCTCAAGCACGCGTTCGAGGACCATTTCGCCCCAAGCACCTTGGGCTCGAGCATCGCCCTTGAGTGCGCGAGTCAAGTTGATCGCATCCTGGCTGATCTGTTGATTGAGTTGCTTCAGCGTGCGAATTTCCTGCACGAGCATGCCGCGTTCACGCTGCTCGTTGGCATGGGTCTGGTTGACCGTTTCGCGGAACTCCTTGAGCTGCAGCTTGAGTGGATCAAGCAGGCCGCCCAGCTGTTCTGAACTTTGCTCCTTGAAGCGCTCAGCTTTTGCATCAAGGATCTGATTGGCGAGATTGTGAAACGATTCGCGCAGCCGCAGCTCCGCCTGATCCAGCAAGGCGAGCTTTTCGCGAGCCGCTTCGGCCTGCTCATGGGCACTGGCTTTCAGCGACGCATACAAACCGGTCAAGGCCAAGTGCTCTCGATGGCCGGCATCGTGTCGAACTTGCAACTCGCCCAATTGACGAGTCAACGAGTCGATTTCGGATTTCCGTTCTACAGCCTGCGTGGTTGCGGCAAGCGCGCGATGTTCAACAGACGCGCGATCTGCAGCCAGCCCATCAAAGCGCCGACGGAGATCGCCGAGCTGCCGGTCCAGACCTTCACGCTGTTCGCGCAGCGTGGAGATCTCGGGCTCTCGCCTTGCGTCGGCCACGGAGGCAGCCTCGCGCGACCAACGCCTGCCTAGCCAGCTGAAGATCAGTGAGCCGATCAACAGCCCTGCAAGAAAAGCACCGATCAAAAAGAGTGTTAGTGATTCAGTTGACAGAGTCTTCGCCGACCATTTTTGAGCCGCTGATCATGGCAGAGCCAGGTCGCATCGCGTGAGACTGATTCGGATACGCTGGAGGAATAGCTGAGCACGACTCGACAACGCCTGATTGCAAGGCGCCTCCTTCACGCCCGGCAGGCCACTACCCAATGCGAACCATTGCCGATCGGCATCGATCGGGCTGGTCAAGGCAATCGGTGCATGGGCCACAAGAAGTTCACTGCACGTCAGCGCATGCGAGATCGATTCTGTCGCCGAATTCAGCCCCCGGCGTTGCTGCAATCGCGACAACGCTATGGTTGATTGATCGATCTTGCCGCGCACATGCGAGCCATGGTTTTCCTTCACACTAAACCGCGCCTCTCGTCGATGACACGTGAACGCGTCAGGTGAAACAGGAGTTTCCGATTCGGCTCGGCATTCGATCGTTGACGTCGCCAAGACTCATCAATCCGGGTGTTGTCCATTACAATCCTCGGGCTGGCTGCCTCCCGACTCGACTGGCGAGTGCAACCGATCGCCATACGACTCTTGTTGATGACTGCAGACCATCCCCAAACAGGCATCCCGCTGTTGCTAGCGAAAGGCCTTGCCTATGCCCGAAACGATGAGCCGGTGTTTGGCCCGCTCGATTTCGCCCTGCAGCGCGGGGAGGTTGTGCTGATCGAGGGCGACAACGGTTCGGGCAAGACGACACTGCTCAAGGTGCTATCAGGCTTGCTTGAGCCGGTCAGTGGATCAATCGAGCTTGATGGCGAAGCGCTCACTCTCGCAAGGCTCTCGCACCAGGTCGCCCTTCTTGGCCATCTTCCAGGGCTCAAGACCGATCTGACACCTTTGGAAAACCTGCGCTTTACGATAGGCGTCTTCGGCATGCGTGCGGGCATAACTCCCGCGCTGGCCCTTGTCAGTGTGGGTCTCGAAGGGTACGAACACGTGCCGGTACGGCAGCTATCCGCTGGCCAGAAGAAAAGGGTCGCCCTCGCGAAGTTGTTGCTCGTTCCTGCCGCGTTGTGGCTGCTTGATGAGCCCTATGCAAATTTGGACAAGGAAGGTATCGATCTGGTCAATCGGCTGCTTGACGCTCACGCTCGGCGCGGTGGAGCGGCACTGGTCACGTCACATGGCGCGTATGCATTCACCAGCGGAACACCCCGCCGTCTGCCGCTGAGGCCGACGGCATGAGATACGGCACGACAACTTCCGCGTGCACTGCGCTGATTCGCCGCGATCTGCTTTTGACCTGGCGACGTCGTGGCGATGCCTTGAATCCCGCCTTGTTCGCGTTGATGGTTGTGGTCCTGTTTCCACTGGCGCTGGGGCCTGAGCCAAATCAACTGGCGGCGATTGCAGCTGGCATTGTGTTTGTCGCGATCCTGCTCGCCGGCTTGCTTGCTCTCGACACCCTGTTTCGCAGCGACCACGACGACGGCACGCTGGAGCAACTCGTGCTCTCGCCACATCCACTATCGTTGTTGCTGGCCAGCCGGATTGCCGTGCATTGGCTAACCACCGCCCTGCCCCTGATTGTGATTGCGCCGCTGCTCGCAGAAATGTTGCACCTGCCACACGCGGTATTGCCGGTGCTGATGTCGTCGCTGATTTTGGCCACGCCATTGCTTAGTTTGCTCGGTGCCGTCTGCGTCGCCCTGACCGTCAGCATGCGGCGCTCTGGTATGCTGCTCGCGCTGTTGGTTTTACCTCTGTACGTGCCTGTGCTGATCTTCGCCGCGGGTGCCTGCAATGCGGCTCAGGCAGGCCTACCGTTTCTCGCTCCACTGCTCTGGCTGGGCGCGGCTCTGGTGATGGCTCTTGTGCTTGCACCGTTGGCTTGCGCTGCCGCGCTGCGGATTTCGATTACCTGATGAACACGCTGACTCTCTGGTTCCATAAATTCGGCTCGCCACCCACCTTTCACTGGCTGACGGGTCGCTTGAACCCGTGGTTGTTTGCCGCAGCCTTGATCATCGGCGCGGTCGGACTTTACGGCGGATTGGTGCTCGCTCCGGCCGATTATCAGCAAAGCGATGCCTACCGAATCATTTTTATCCATGTGCCCTGCGCATGGATGAGTTTGTTCGCTTATTTCTTCATGGCGGCGAACGCGTTTATCGCCCTCGTATGGCGAATCAAGATCTCTGAAATCCTGGCCATGGCCAGCGCGCCCGTTGGCGCCATTTTTACCGCGATTACGTTGGCCACCGGATCAATCT
>JBBSVJ010000284.1:0-3897 GCA_038233665.1 Lysobacterales bacterium | reverse complement strand
TGTCGAAATTGCTCAAGCATCTCCTCGACATGCGCTGTCTCGATTCCAATGAGATTGCCTTCGGCATCAAGAATCTGCTCAAGTAATTTGGGTGTGACCACTACATCCATTGGATCCGACATGGGCTTTGATTCGCAGAAATCCTGCTTGACCTAAACAGTAGACTGAACCGGACACATTGACCAGAGCCTCAGCTTGCCCGGATCATAGTTGTCCGCCCCACTCAAGGAACCGCCATGTTTGAAGGACTCCGTTTCAAGCACTGGAGCACTGAGCGTGACGCCGATGGCATCGTCGTGCTGACCTTCGACCGGGCCGGCAGCTCGGTCAACACGTTTGCCCGTGAAGTGCTCGATGAGCTCAACGAGGTTGTGGAGCGCCTGTCGTTCGATCCACCAAAGGGCCTCATCATCCGCTCAGGTAAGGCATCCGGATTCATTGCCGGAGCAGATATCAGCGAATTTGAAGGCTATGCGCAATCAGGAACCGTACTCGATGCGATCAGTTACGGGCAGCGCGTACTTCAAGGCCTTGCCACCCTTTCTTGCCCGACCGTCGCGGCTATCCATGGCCACTGTATGGGCGGCGGTACTGAATTGGCGCTGGCCTGCAAATTCCGCGTTGCCAGCCGTGATCCGTCAACCAAGATCGGATTGCCCGAGGTGAAACTCGGTATTTTCCCTGGCTGGGGTGGCAGTGCACGGCTACCCTATCTGATTGGCGCACCCAAGGCTTTGGAATTCATGCTTGGCGGACGCGCGGCTTCCGCCGACTACGCGCGTTCGATCGGACTCGTGGATGCCGTCGCAACGCCAGAGCAGTTGATCGAGCGTGCGCGCGAAATCATCCGCCGCCCACCCACCCGATCAGCGCAGCAACGTCTGACCGCCTGGGCCACCAATACCTGGCTGGCAAGACAGATTCTTGCGCCGATCGTGCGCAAGCAAACCGCCGCCCGGGCTCGGCCGGAACACTATCCCGCGCCGTTCGCGTTGATCGAAACCTGGCGTCGTGGGGGCAACCTTGCACAACGACTCAAAAACGAAGCACGCGCTGTAGCCAAGCTTGCGCAGACCTCAACTGCGCGCAATCTCATTCGTGTTTTCTTCCTGCAGGAGCGCCTCAAGGGATTGGGCGGTGGCATCGAGCATGGCATCAAGCACGTTCACGTCATCGGTGCCGGTGTAATGGGTGGCGACATTGCGGCTTGGTCGGCCTTGCGGGGTTTCAATGTGACGTTGCAGGATCGCGAACAGAAATTCATCGATCCCGCCATGCAGCGTGCGCAAATCTTGTTTGAAAAGCGCCTTAAAACACCCGACAAGATAAAGCTGGCCGGGTCTCGGCTGGTATCGGATGTTGAAGGCCTCGGCGTGAAGGATGCCGATCTCGTCATTGAAGCAATCTACGAAAATGCCGATGCCAAAGAGGCCTTGTACAAGAACGCCGAGCCCGATATGAAACCAGGGGCTCTGCTCGCCTCGAATACCTCGAGCATTCCCTTGGACGAACTTCGCGAGGCGGTGGCCAAGCCGGAACGTTTCCTTGGCTTGCACTACTTCAACCCGGTCGCCCTGATGCCGCTCGTTGAAATTGTGCGCCATGACAAGCTCGACAAGGCCGATGAGAAACGCGCGCTGGCGTTTTGCAAAGCGATCGACAAATTGCCAGTGCCAGTCAAGGGAACACCAGGCTTCCTCGTCAACCGAATTCTGATGCCCTACATGCTTGAAGCCGTGCGTTTGTATGGTGAGGGCGTACCAGGCCCGGTTCTCGACAAGGCGGCGAAAAAATTCGGTATGCCGATGGGACCGATCGAATTGGCCGATACGGTTGGACTCGACGTCGCCGCATCGGTCGGCAAGGAGCTGTCCGAATTTCTCAATCTCGATATTCCTCAGGGAATGGAAAAACTTCTCGAATCGGGAAAGCGCGGCAAGAAAGATGGTGAAGGCTTCTACAAATGGGAGAACGGCAAGCCGATCAAACCCGAGGTTGACCCTGGCTATTCGGCACCCGCCGATATCGAAGACCGGATGATCCTGCCGATGCTCAACGAATCGGTTGCGTGTCTACACGATGGCGTTGTTGACGATGCTGATCTGTGTGATGCAGGGGTGATTTTCGGTACCGGATTTGCACCGTTCCGCGGCGGTCCGATCCAGCATATTCGCGATACCGGTGCCGATGTTCTCAAACAACGATTGCAGGCGCTGGAAGCAAAATATGGCGCGCGCTTCACACCGCGAGAAGGCTGGGATAGTCCGGCGTTACGCAACAAGGCCTGAGCATCAAGCAAATCAAGGAGGCGGCTCAGTGCTTTAGAGCCGCCTCATGGATGCGCAAATGGGTACACGCCGCATGCAGCAGGGGCGAATCAACTTTCAGCGCCTGCGCACGACTCAGCATGTCACCGATGACATGCTCGACTTCACTGCGATGGCCGCGCTCGACATCACGCAACATTGAAGCTTTGAGCGGCGATCGCTCAGCGGTCAGAATCCGGATTGCCTCATCGCGGGCTTGTTCGGACATCGCGAAACCACTCCGCTGAGCGACCTCGACGCATTCGCGATAAAGTCGAACGGTGAGATCTGCTCCACCTGCAATGGCAACAATTTCACCGATGCTCGCACGCATCAGGCAGGTGATCCCGGCCAGCGCCGTCAGCATGGTGAACTTGCTCCACATCGCGCCAATGACATCATCGCTGCAAGCCGTTTCAGCTTGCATTCCCAGCAACCCGTCGAGAATCCCAGCTGGAATCGCGTCCTGGCCCGGCCGTCGACCGAAGGTCAAGCGATCCAGCGAGCCGATCTGGCGAATCGAGCCATCGCTCTGCAAGGCCACAGAGATATGACAGAGGCCACCGAGAACATGAGCTGAGCCGAATGCTTGGTCAAGGGCGTCAAGATGGTGCAGTCCGTTGAGCAAGGGCAACAACATGGCTCCCGACTTCATCGCCGGCGCGACGGCCTCGATCGCGGAGTCAAGGTCATAGGATTTGCAAGAGAGCATGACAAGATCGCAGCGGTAGGAGACCGGCAATTCGACCAGGGCATTCACTTCAAAATTCAAATAACCTGCGGCGGTCTTTACGCGCAAACCATCCCGCTTGAGTGACGAGGCTCGATTCGGGCGCACCAGGAAATCGACCTCCACTCCCGATTCCATCAGGCGCGCTCCGAAATAACCGCCGGTCGCCCCTGCGCCAAGTACAAGGACGCGCATTACATGGTGTGCGTCGGTCGTTCCTGGCCGAGGATACCGGCAAGGATGCTCTCGATCTTTGTCCGTGCGGCGTCGCCGTCGCTGGACTCGTTGAACTGAACGCCGATGCCTGCTGTGCGGTTTCCCTGTGCGCCGGGCGGGGTAATCCACACAACTTTGCCCGCGACCGGCAAGCGATCTTTCTCATCCATCAGCGAAAGCAGGATGAACACCTCATCGCCCGGGTTGTAGCGTTTGCTGGTCGGCACAAACAGTCCGCCACCACGCACAAACGGCATGTAAGCGTTGAACAGCGCACCTTTATCCTTGATTGCCAATGACAGGATTCCCTGTCTGGGCACTCCACCGCTGGCGGGAATCGACATTCTATAAACTCCGTGGCGACTGCCATGTATGCAAAAGGTCGAGAACGACCAAGTCACTGCGAACCTGGGTCGCGAGCAGCTCGCGTGAACGATTGGCTGCCGCAAACCACGCCGCTAGCTTCGGTATTTCTGAGGGCCCGGTCAAGCCGAGCTTGCCCGCGCCGCCTTGGGCGAGTTGGATAGCGTCCTCGTGCACGACAACAGCGGCGTGCCACAAGCGCTGATCCGGTCGGTCAGCGGCCCACGCCTCGGCTATATTCAGCGCCCGCGCGCGCCTGCCACTCAACGCTTGCAGATCACG
>JBBSVJ010000283.1:0-3903 GCA_038233665.1 Lysobacterales bacterium | reverse complement strand
CTCAGTCGCGAACAGCCGTTTCGCGGAGATCAAAACCGAGCCGCCGACCAAAAGGGGAATCAACATTTCGCTGAAATGAACCCGAGGGGTGGCAGCGAATTCAAGCAGAAATCGACTGGCCTTTGCTGGCACGAACAAGGCTGACACGCTCGGTGCTACCAGGTAGCGGTCCCCTCCAACAATGACGAGCAGACCGAGCGCTTCAAGCATCGCCGATCTTGTTTCGTGGGATACGGACTAGCGGTTGAGCATCCGCACCGTGCCTGAAACGGGCAGCGGCGTGATATTGCTGCGATTGACAGATTCTTCCGCGCACCATTCCAGCCACTTGAGCAGCAGCGTCCAGTCGTTCCGATGAGCCAAAACCGCTTGGGTTGAAAAGTCGAAAACGCTTTGACCGCGCTCGGCCAGTCCGACGTAGATTTGCGAGTCGCGTACCCGGATCATCGCCGCCGAGGTCATCCGTCCGAGTGCGCTGTCCAGTTGTTTCGCCGATACCGTGTTGGTTCTCAATCGATTGGCAATCATGGCCAGACGCAAACGACCTTTGCGCACTTCTTCGCGCTTTCGAACCATGTCGATGAAACCAAGCGTGGCCCGAAAATCAATCGATGAAGGCACTACTGGAACAATCAGTGCGTCGGCATGGCGGGCAAATTGATCGAACTCGTGCCCGCGTATTC
The DNA here is from genome assembly GCA_038233665.1 of Lysobacterales bacterium. Taxonomy (GTDB): domain Bacteria; phylum Pseudomonadota; class Gammaproteobacteria; order Xanthomonadales; family Rhodanobacteraceae; genus Dokdonella. Next base: position 3,220 of record JBBSVJ010000283.1, on the reverse strand, counting down.
CGGCCGGGGTATCGATCAACAGGATTTCTGTCGTTGCGGGTATGCGCAGCATCCAACCCGGTGCCAGGCCGCGCGCGGGATCACTTCCTTCGACGGCATGTATCGCGGCCAGATGCGCCGGCCGCTGCTGACACCAGGCGAGCGAGGAGCCTTGCGGATCGCAATCGAAAAGCGTTGTTTTTTTTCTACTGTTGGCAAAATACGCGGCGAGATTTGTGGTCAGCGTGGTCTTGCCACACCCGCCCTTGCTGTTGGCCACCAGAATCCTGAACATCGCCTACCCTCGTGTCATGACTGCTTTTCGTACCTGCACCACCATACGCCTATCGACCGTCTCGCTGCAGTGGCCCCCAAAAATCGCCAAGTAGGTGCCCGTGATGCAACGCTTCGTGTGCACGCCGACGCTGAACTCAGCGCTTTTCAGCAGGGGGACGGCGAATGTCCCCACCTAAGCTCGAGACCTCAGAGAAGTGGGCGCCGCATCCAGCGTTGCAGGCATGGTCAGATTCGCATCAGCGCAGAATTGGAGTGGTAACGAGAAACGGCGAAGTAGAGCATTCGCTTACGGGTGCAAACAAAACGAACGTGGATGCTTCCGACGATGCCTCAGCTCCACCGCCTGGCCATGACGCTCGTCGGCGCAGCGGGTCCGCTTGGCTGGCTGTTCCACATTCGAACGCAGCAAAGCTGCCAACCTTGCTCGCTCAGCATGAAGCAATAACGCTCTTGGTCTTGCGCTCTCCGTCATCGCACTCTGGAAACTGCGTGATGAGCTATTCTCGCGATCCGCGTCGCGACGGGGCAAGTGTGCACAAGTGTGGCCACGATATTGGGCCTGCTCACGCGGATCGCGTACTTCTTGAGCTGTACTGTCGGCGTGGACGAATTGCTACTGACGGATTCGTCGCACGCGATGCAAACCTTGCATCCGCGCCGCGTCGGCGCGAATACGGCAGGCCACGTCGTTGGTGACCGCGACGTGATTCAACCCGCCGGGATCAGCTTGCTGTCCAACGCGCGAAGTTTCAACAGCCAAGAATCGACACCGTTCATTGAAGTTGGCGCATCGTTCGCCCAAGGTCTTGCCACCGACTCTGTCTAGGTCATGGGTACCGGCGTCGACACGCGCTTCGGGCAAAAGCTAGTCGGCGTGTGCCAAGGTCTGAATAGCGAGGAAAAATTCGCAGGCGCGGGCGCAGGACTTGCATTGGCGGAGCAAATCGTTCAGCTTCACGGGGGCATGGACAGAGCAGATTTCGAAGTCGACAGGGGCGCAACATTTCACCTCTCGTTGCCTATTGCGCAGGAGCAACCAGCATGAACGCACGAATCAACAGCGTTGAGAGCCTGCTTGTCGAGGATTATCCGCGCGACGTCGAATTCACGCTGCGCGGCTCGGCGATGGCCGAAGCTGACCGCCACCCGCTGTTGATCAATCAGCAGCCCGGGTACCGGTGGCCATGAAAGACTCCCAACCCAGCCAGGATCAAAGCTCCGCCACCCGCAGAGGTCTTCGCGTAATTGTGGTTGAGGACAACGCTCAAGACGCCGAGATTATGGTGCGCGAACTGGATAGCGCCGGATTCGAGGTGGATTGGACCCGCGTCGAAAACGAGCGCCAATATTTGCTGGCCCTCGAGACTGCGCCGGATCTGATTCTCTCCGACTACAGCTTGCCGCACTTCGATGGCCTACTGGCGGTGGATTTGCTCGTTGAGCGCGAGCTGGAAATTCCTTTCATCCTCGTCTCGGGGACGATTGGCGAAGAACAGGCCGCGCTGTCGATTCAGCGTGGCGCAGATGATTACCTGCTCAAGGACCGCCTCGCCCGGCTCGGGCCTGCCGTGCGCCGTGCGTTGGAAATTCGCCAGACGCGCAAACAGCACAAGCTTGCGCTGGAAGGTTTGCGTCTGAGCGAACGCAGCTATCGGAAATTGGTCGACACCTTGCCCATGGCCATGTACAGCACCGACGCGAACGGCCGGATTACGCTGTTCAACGAAGCGGCCGTCGCGCTCTGGGGTCGGCGTCCCAAACCGGGGGCTGATATCTACGACTGCGCCCTGGAGTTGCTTGATCTGGACGGCAAACCGATTCCCGCAGAGGAATGGCCGACGACGCGCGTGCTTCGGGATCAACGCGCCATCCCGGGCGCCGAGTACCTGCTCGAGCGACCCGACGCCACGCGCCTGCACGTGTTGTCCCATCCGCATCCGATATTCGGCGAAAACGGCCTGTTGACCGGCGTGGTCAGCCTGGTGTTGGACGTGACTGAACTCAAACACGCCCAACAGGCGCTACTGGCTTCACAGGCGTTTGCTCAAGCCACCATCGACTCCGTATCCGCGCAAATCTGCGTGCTCGACGATACCGGCAAGATTATCGCGGTCAACTTGGCCTGGCGTGAGTTTTGCGTTGAGAATCATCCGCGACCGGACGAGTGCACAGACTTTCTGGGCAGCAACTATCTGGCGATTTCCGAGACGACCTTCGGACCGGATGCCTCGGACGCGCGGTCGATGGCGACCGGCATCCGCGAGGTTCTCGATGGAACAGTGGCAGAGTTCACCCTCGAATACGCATGCCACAGTCCCACACAGCAGCGCTGGTTCCAAGCGCGGGTGACACGTTTCCGCGGCGCAAACCGCAACGTGGTCATCGCCCACGAAAACGTGACCGATCGCAGGCAGGCGTTGAATGTGCTTGAGGCCAGCGCGGAATCGCAGCGACATCTGGCCGAGCGATTGGAGAGCAAGCGGGCACGACTGATCGCAGCCCAACGAGTCGCAAAGGTTGGCAGCTGGGAGACCGACTTGGTCACGCTTGCGGTCATCTGGTCGGACGAGACCCATCGCATTTATGAAACCGACTCGTCCACCTTCCATCCAACTCACGAGGAATTTCTTGCATTGGTACATCCTGCAGATCGTGCAGAGGTGGATAAGGTTTTCAGAGAGTCGTTCACCCAGTCTATTGATCAGCATCACGACCACGTGGTCGAACACCGAACGCTGCTGAGCGACGGGCATATCAAGTACGTTGAAGAGCGTTGGCAAATTATTTTCAGCACGCAGGGCAAGCCGGTCCGCGCCATCGGCACGTGTCAGGATGTGACCGAACGCAAGCAAGCCGAACGCAAGATCCAGCGTCTGAATCGGGTCTACGCAGTGCTGAGCCAGATCAACGCGCTGATTGTTCGCGCGCACGATCGTGATGAGTT
>JBBSVJ010000282.1:0-3937 GCA_038233665.1 Lysobacterales bacterium | reverse complement strand
GATGACCGAAACGAGCTTCTATGCGCTTTTCGCCGAGATGGCGGCACCACCTGCGGCGTCGATGAGGGGCGGCTCTGGCTCAGTCACGGATTGACGCGTCGTGATCTTGGGCCGATTCCATCAATGCCCTTGAGTGCCGATGGCCACGCCGACTACAACATCTCGAATATCGCCGGGGCGGCGCTGCTCGCCGATGCGCTTGGCGTCAGCGTCACAAAGATACCTGAAGTGCTCAGCCAATTCGGAGCCAAGCTTGCCGATAATCCCGGGCGACTCTAGCGTTGGACGTTCGGCGGTATCAGCGTCTTGATGGATTACGCGCACAACCCGGAGGGGCTGCGCAATCTGCTCTCGATCGCACAATCAATGCGCCAGGGCGGACGACTGGGCTTGATCCTTGGCCAGGCTGGCAATAGAGAGGAACCCGAAATCCGCGCGCTGGCCGCGACGGCGGCTACGTTTGCGCCGGAGCTGATCGTGCTCAAGGATATGGAAGGCTATATGCGTGGACGAGCTGCAGGCGAAGTCGCCCATGTGCTACGCGATGAACTGCAGAATCGTGGTCTGTCGCTGACCAAACTTCCGTTATGCCAAACGGAACTCGAAGCAGTACGCCATTGTTTGGCATGGGCGCGCGAGGGTGATCTTCTCGTGCTGCCGGTTCACGGTTTGAAAGCCAAGGGAATCGCCGGTGAACTGTTTGATCAACTTGGTGCAATCGGATGGCAAGCCGGACAGCCATTGCCTGATCCGACGACTGCAACGGAATCCGCCTCAGTTTGACTTGCCTGGCGAGGCATTCGCTTGCGACTCGGACATGGCGAAAGTGCGTGTCGTTGTGTACTGGTTCGCATGCTTCTGCCGCGCGTGTTCTATTCGCCTGAACAGGCTGATCTGTCGCTTGCGGTTGGCGCACTGGCGAGAAGCGTTTCGTTGCAGTTTGAGGCCTCTTTCAGTCGCTCCTCAACAATCGGCAGCAGGCTTTTGAGTCCCCAGGATTTCCCACTCTCAAGCGCTTCTTCAGTTGACGCGCCCTGCAGCATGGACGCGCGCAATGCGATCAGCGCACCGACCCGATTGCTCGATGCGCAATGGATCAACGTCGGTTGACCATCAAGCCGCTTCATCAGGTTATCGAATGCGCGCACATTCGCCACACTCAACCCGTCAGCACCATGAATCGGCAGGTTTTCGTAGCCGATGTTCGCTGATTTCATCGCCTTGGCCTCATCGAAATCCGGGGTTTCGGATTCATCACTGAGATCGATCACATGGCGGATTCCAGCACGTTTTAGCCGGTCGATATCGGCCGGCGCCAAGCGACCCGAAGCGACCAGATTCGAGCCATGGAAACTGACATTGGGCAACGATGCCAGCAACGATTGATCGACTTCCGATTGCGCGCAGACCGGAAGCGCGATCAACACCAGGCAAACAAGCAGGATTCGAAACATCAGCAATTCCTCGGTGGAAAAATGGTCGATCAATTGACGAATGGTTGCACAAGACTGGCATCAATGCTGTTCGTGCCTGCCATGAAGTAGAGTGGGATCTGGCTTTCGTCAATGCGTGGATCGCGCAAGGTATTCTCGTTCTGGCTGCATTTATCTGGTTTATCCCTGATCGACGTATTGAACACGCGTTCGCGACGCATAACGAAAATTGACCGTAAATCCACGTGTGAGCAAAACCGCATACGCTGGTCAAATGGGATAGGCGGCAACCAATCGTTTGCACCCCAGGCGTGCCGAACTCGATCACTATTCCGAGGTTGGCGGCTGCCCAGTCGAATCCACGCTGTTTATACTCTCGTCCCCTGAATTCCATCAAGAGACTCTGAATGCTTCGTCTGCTTTCGGCTTTTGCGATGTCGCTTACTATTTTTTCATCGTTTGCCGGTGCGAGTGATGTTGAATGGAAGCTCGCGTTGAGTTCGAGCAATGCGGGAGTTTCGCAACCGCAGCTGCCGGATTCCCATGCACTTGTGCATGCTCGCCTCGCTGACGCGGGCAGCGGCCTGCTCGGCTTTCAGTTGCGGCCCATCGGCAGCCAGACGGTCGACGGCAACTGGTTCGAACATGGCGCAATTTTTTCCCGGTATGCGGCCCTGAATGAGGTTGGCTCGCTTGGCCCAGGTCGCAGCGGTGCTGAGAGCTCACATGTTTTCCGTCGCCTCTACGATGGTGATTCGATCGGTGCCGGTATCAACGCATTTGGCGCGACAGCCAGTGCACCGGGTGCGGCGAATGCAGGCATCAGTCAGGGCGTCTGGGTCTCCGATGGCAGCCACAACACCGAGATCGCCCGAGTTGGCAGCGATGGCGCGCTCGGCCCCGGCCTCGGCAATGGTGTCTATTACAAGAACTTGCATCACGTCGACTCGACTGAGGATATCGACGTGCGCATGCTGCCCGATGGACGCGTCTTGTTTGCCGGCAGAATCGGCACCGACAGCAACCTGGGCGCCGATGGCCTCAGCCTGTACGAGCCCGGTTCCGGCAATCGGCCGTGCATGCTCAGTGGCGCGAGCGATTCCGAATTCGGTCCCGGCATCGCGGCCAAATTCAACAGCCCGGGGGCACGACCGAGCGTAAGCCCACGCGGGGAGGTCTACGATTACGCGACGTTGAGTTCGACCCCCACATCGCCGCCTGGTTTCTATGGCGCTCAAGGCTTCTGGCAATTCTGCGACGGTGCGCCTCGCCTCGCCGTGTTGACTGGCGTGGTAGGCGAGTTCGGTCCCGGCCTTAGCGACAATGGCGCTCGATTCGGCGGCGAGTTGAACGGACTGAATGCACTCTCCGCACCGGGTCAGCCAGGCTCCTTCTACTTCACCTCCGGCGGCCGGATGTCCGACAACACGATCTTCCTCGGCTTGTTCCTGCATGACCGGGCGCTCGGGCGCAATGTGCCGATCCTGCTGGAAGACGATGACAATACCTACGGCCCTCAAATTCCCGGCTTTGTGTTCAACACAGCGACCATTCCTTATCACGTCGTTGGCGCAGGCAAGTACGCCGTGCTCAACACCTCGATCCTGGCCACAGGCACCACGTCACCAAGGACCTACGGGCTTTGGCGTCTCGTTGCAGGTGGCAACGTGGAGCCGGTTGCAATCGCCGACAACACGGGGGCCTATGCGCCTGCTTCCGGTCGCGTCTGGACCGGTACGTTTTACGAGTACGCTGTATTCGATAGCGGCGACATCGTCACCTTGGCGGAAACCCGCAACGTGTCCAATGCCAGCACGGCAAACAGCTGGTGGCGTCTGCGCCCTGGTGAAACGCCGGTCGAGATCCTCAAGGTCGGCGACCTCGTGCAAGTCAGCACACCGAGCGGCGTGATCAACAAGGCGGTCACCTCAATTGATCACGCCTCTTCGATAACGCCAAGCCAAGGCCGTGACACCTGGTACAGCGCCAACGGCACGATCATCGTCAACGACATCACGATTCAAGGCTTCGCGGGCATCAGTCAATCAGTTCGCGGCGTGGCCGCACGGTCAGACTTGATCTTCGCCAACGACTTTGATTGATCGCACAACGCACGGCGTCATGGATCGATGCTCCTGCGCGTTGAGCGAAGCACCATGATCGACGCGCGAATTCATCCGCGCGAAGACGAAATCAGCTCGCCCTTCCCGGGAGCCTCCCCAGCGGTTTCGCCGATGGCTGGACGCCTTCTCCGTTCCGTAAGTGGGCAACGCGAATGGTCAAATCGATCATGGTGATTCAAGGCTGTCGAGACGGACTGGCAGGAGCTGACGGCAAACGCATCACCGCAGCCAGCGTGGCGATGCCGTCCCAGAGATGACCGACGCGCAGATTCTCGTTTTCCGCGTGCTGGTTGTTGTCAGGATTGGCCAGCGGAATAACCAGGGTCGGTGCACCAGTAATCTCGGTAATAATGAACAACGGCAGGCTGCCGCCCATGGTCG
>JBBSVJ010000281.1:0-3958 GCA_038233665.1 Lysobacterales bacterium | reverse complement strand
GGCGGTCGGTGCGTTGCGCGCCTCCGCATCGAGCAGGATCTGTCTGATTACGGCGCTGAGATCGCCACGCTCACCGTAGCCGTTGTTCTTGAATTTTAGAGCGACGCGCTGAATATATGCGGCTGACGGCGAGCTGGAGGTGAAACGCTGGATCAGCTGGCGCGAGATGAAGGGCAGGATGTTCGGATGGGCGAAGAGCAGATCAAGGCCATCATCAACGTCATTGGCGCAGCCCTGGCCAGCCGGCAGTGACGATCCACCAACGAGTGTCTTGGCTGTCGTATCGTGCTCGCCACCGATACAGGTCATGCGCAAATAATTGTTCGTGCCGTTACTGATTGTGGTCGCGTTGTTGTAGTTGAATCCGGTAAACACCTTGGCGTACTGGCTGACGACCAGTTGATCGTAAGTTGGGATCGGCAGGCCAGCGCTCAACATCGGTGTGAAATCGAGATTGCGCTCGATCAGACCTATCGTGAACAACTGCATGACCTCGCGGGCGTAATTCTCATCAGGTTGACGCAACCCGTCCGTTGAGGCCTTGCGATTGCGAAAGTGGCTGAGATACTTGCCCATCGACGGATTCCAGGTCGTCTGATCGAGCAGTTCGCGATAATTGCCAAAGGCGTTGCGCGCAAGGATGTCCCAGTATTCGCTTATTTGAATCGGCTCACCGCCAATCGCACCATTCTGATCGGAAATGACAAGAATCTGGCTGAGCGCAAAGGCTACTCGTTGACGCAGCTGGTCATTGCCCACCGCCGCCGTGTGGAACCAGCGATCCATTCTCTGATTCTGGCTTACCGAGTTCTGGCCCGCGGCGAGCAAGGCGGCATTGACAGACTCCATGTAGGGTCGTGCCGAGGTGGCTGGCTTGTTGAACTCCTGGCGTAGCCATTCCGAATAGCCGATTGCGCGCAAGCGCGTGATCTCGGTCGGGGTAGGGCCGAATGTCGCCTGGGTCAAAAATCGAGCCGCCAAGGCATCACTGGCGGGCAGATCCGTCGGTGTTTCGAACGCACTGGAGAACAGCGGATCATGGGTCAGCGCTTGCACGTTGTGTGCGGCAACCAATCCGAATCCTGCGACCAGGCACCACATCGCTTGCTTCATCACTGATCCCCCGAAATATCGCCGGACGATACGCCTTTTTTGCGCGCCCCAAGTGTGATGGTCGTCAATAGAATGGAAGCTCGGCTCGGCACACGACACATGACCGTGTGTGCGTCGATTCCGAGCGCAGCACAGGACATGGTCGGAGTGCCGCTGAGCATCCGGATGACAGACCTGGTGCGACCTCGCTTGTCGATCCGGCTGAAGAAGTTTAGCCTCGCCGAATGAACGCAATTTGCCGAGGGGGCAGGCAATGGTTACGAACCGGCATGCTCGGTCTGTTCCTCGCCGTTTGTTTGCCGCTGCAAGTGATCCAAGCCGGAGCTGTTCCTGGAATCGAGCGAGTTCATTTCCGCACGTTCAGCGTTTCTGATGGTCTATCCCAGGCGACGGTCAGGGTCATGGCCCAGGACACACGCGGCTTTCTATGGCTCGGAACGCAGGATGGTCTGAGCCGTTTCGATGGCTCCGAGTTTCGCGTCTACAAGGCAGATCGCGATGATTCCTGGTCGCTGTCGCAAAACCATATCTGGGCATTGACGGCGGATCCCGACGGCAGCCTCTGGGTTGGCACCCAGGCGGGGGGACTCGATCACTATGATCCCTTGCTGGATCGTTTTGTAAGGTACCGAAACGAACTCGGAAATCCTCATGCGCTCGCAAGCAATCACGTAACGGCGTTGCTGCTGGATCGCGACAAGCGTCTCTGGGTGGCCAATTCTGCGGGTCGCTTGCAATGGTTTGAGCGCAAGTCTGAAACCTTCGAGGACGTTCCCTTCGGAGTACACCCTGCACTTCGAATGGTTCGCAGCATGCTTCAATCGGCCGATGGAACGATCTGGCTAGGTGCCAGTGAAGGACTTTGGCAAGTCAACGCAGATGGCACCGACCTGCATGAGGTTGTTGACCAGGAGAACCATTCCCTCGATGTCTATGCGCTGGCGCAGAGTGCAAACGGAGATCTCTGGGTAGGAGTTGCGGAAACAGGGCTATACCGGTTCAGTGCGGATGGGCTGCCGCTAAAACACTATCGGGAAAGAACGGTAAAAACGGGTTCTGATTTACCCGACGGGGCCGTCCGCGCTTTGCTGGCCGATGCTGATGGAGGACTCTGGATAGCCGGCAACACTCGAGGCTTGGCAAGACTGGCTCCAGATCTGGAAACATTCGTCGAGTACTCGCACGATCCAGGGCGCAGCCAGACGGTTGCGGCGAATCGCCTTTCATCGCTTCTGCGAGGCAAGGATGGAAGTCTTTTTGTCGGCTCGTGGGCAAATGGTCTATCCGTGCAGAATCCGAGAACGCAAGCGTTCTATCGTATTGAAAGCGTTGCCGGCGATCCGCGTACGCTGCCCTCGCGTCTTGCACTGACGGTCTGGGGAGATCCGGATGGAACGCTTTGGGTGGGCGTGCTCGAAGGTGGAGGATTGGTTCACCTGGACCCGAAAAAAGGTGTCATTGGTCGCTATTTGCATGACCCGAAACGCAAGGATTCGCTCTCACACAATTTTGTCCAATTCATCACCCGCGGCCGCGACGGAAATCTATGGGTGGCGACGAATGGTGGTGGCCTCAATCGTATGCGTGGAGATAAAGACAGCTTTGAACACTTCAAGCACGATCCGGAGGATCCAGGCAGTCTGGCAGAAAATTCGCTTCTTTCGGTTTTTGAAGGGCGTGACGAAACACTCTGGATTGGTACCCTGAACCAAGGCTTGGACGAGCTCTGCAAGACTTGCAAATCGTTCGTCCATCATCGGCATCAAGCAGCAGAAGCCAATGACTCCGCGCATCTCGGCGGCGACACGGTGGGTGACATTGTCGAGACAGCGAAAGGCGACCTATGGCTGGCACTGCGTGGCGGTGGTTTGGATCGATACGATCGTAACGCGCAACGATTTGAGCATTTCCATTCGATCCGCGAAGATCCCGCATCGGTAGGTAGTGATGCTATTTCCACACTTACCATCGACTCCCGTGGTGAACTCTGGATCGGAACCCAAGGGGGCGGCATCAGTCATCTTTTACCAGGCACCGAGAATGCGCCTCGCTTCGAAACCTTTGGCGCAAAACAGGGTTTGGCGGCTGAGGCCATCGGCAAGATCATGGATGACGCGAATCACAAACTATGGATCAGCACGACAGCGGGCATCAGTCGCTTTGATCCAGTGCGCGAGACTTTTATCAATTTTGGGCCGCATGATGGCACGCTGACTTCAGGCTACTGGATCAATGGCGCGACGCGACTTCCCGGAGGCGTGATGGTCTTCAGCGGTCTTGATGGCATCTCGTTCTTCAAACCGCGTGACGTTGTATTGCCCGCCCCTCCAACGCCGATTGCGACGCGCTTGTTGCTGCAAAACATTCCGGTCAAGTTGAAATGGCGTGATCCGGATTCGCCAGTCGATGTCAGTTTGTGGCTGGGTGGCAAGGTTGAGCTCAGTCATGAGCAGGACAACATTACTTTCGAGTTCGCTGCGTTGGACTTCACTGACCCGGAATCGATCGATTACGCCTATCGCCTTGATGGCCACGATCAGGAATGGATTGAAACGTCTGCATCACGTCGATTCGCAACTTATACCGACTTGTCCGCTGGCAGCTATCAATTGCGATTGCGCACGCGCCGCGACGGTCAAGCCTGGAGCGATAAAGAATTTGTTGTCGACGTCAACGTCGCGCCATCGATATGGGCGTCGCCTCGCGCTTATGCCGCCTATTTCATCGCACTGCTCTTACTGGCCTGGCTGACCACGCTCTGGGTGCGTTCGAATCTACATCGCCGAGCATCTGCCCAAGAGGCCATTCGCCAGAGTGAGGAGCGCCTCAAGATGGCCTGGTGGGG
>JBBSVJ010000280.1:0-3964 GCA_038233665.1 Lysobacterales bacterium | reverse complement strand
TTTGCATCAAAGCGACAACGCCCGCTGAGCCGCTAGGCCCGCCGGAGATGTTGGCCTGCACCGAGGACAGAAGCGTCGCGTGTGTTGAGCCAAGCGGAACAGGGACCAAATCTGCCCTGATATATTCATAGGGTGCCCCAGCCGAAGGCGCAGGCAACGTATTCATGGATTGACACGCCGGGTAGCTGGCTCCACGCCAGTTAAATCGCTGTCCAGCGGGTGGCCCTACGTTGTACGGAAGTGGGCTAGGAGCTGCAGGCGCAGCAATTCCCTGAGTGGTTGCGCCGACAGTCTTCTGCGAACAACCAACGCTATCGCACAAAATTTCGGGAAGTTGATCCCTTTTGGCAACCGGACCACCGAGCGACAGCGGGGCCGCCATGGCACTTCCAAGTACCAGTGGCATAATCGCTGCGAATATGAATGAACGCTTTATAAGCATAAAGCTACTCCCCCTGACAAACATAAAACTACCCTCTTCGAGCAGGCCGGCCGTTGAAACCTGGCGGTTTTGAGACACTAAAGTCATCGTCGGCTTGCGACCCGCCTGGACCGGCAATGACAGCTGACAAACTAGACAACGAGATACTCGGTGCCTCGTAATTGGCGCGACTGATGGAGGAATCGCCTTCGAGCAGTCCCTGCAAAGCTGGTTTTGATCTATTTGTGGCTTTCATTAGCTCGAACCCCATTAGTAATGCCGCGTGAGCGCCAATCGGCGTAAACGCGTATGGCAGCATAACTACACGTCTTACTACCGTCAAGTCCGTCACAGTTCTTACCTATGACCTGAAAATACCTGTTAAGCATCGAATCGAAAAACACTTTGCGTGCGCGTGTCGCGTACATCGCCGGCGCACGCTCTCTAATATATCTTCTAGCAACGACCTTGTATTCATCACTTGACTCCAGCGCCCAAAAGGCCGGATCGAAGCGGGGGAAGAACGGTCCCCGCAGGAATGGCACATCAATAAGCATTCCGGCCGCGGCGACATTGCACGCTGAAAGCTCGTAACCACTGCTTTGTGCCAGCGCGATTCTCACTCCAAGTCGATGAGAATGGATCGCCCGGGCATCAAGTCCGAAAGACTCCATCGTGCGGCGAGTCGTGCGCAACACATGACGACCAAAGCAAACAGATGCGAGCGCCTTGCATTCGTCGACAAAGCCATCTGCGTTTCGATACAGCCCGATGAGGCGTGCGCGCCTAATACGATCGATCAAGTTGCCGGCAAGCAGGTCGGTCAGATTGAAGTCAAAAATCTCGTCGCCGCCATGGCCGGAAAGCATGATCTGGGCGCCACGCTTCTTGGCCTCGGCCAAGCACAACGCGCCAATGAAACTGGTCGGATACGGAGGTGCAGGAAATTGCAGGCAGTGCTCGTAGGCCCCTCTCACGTTGTCAGCGTCCGCGACGATGCCTACCCATTCGAAGCCCGCACTTCGAACGATCTCGCGGATCTCTTCAGACTCGTCACAATCGAACCCCGGGAACAGAACGCTGACGCAAAGGACCTGCTCCCGGCGCAAGATTCCCCGACGTACTGCTTCCAGCAATCCGACCAACAGAACACGTGAATCAATACCGCCACTGAGACGCAGCGCGACCCGCTTTTCGCGGTATGTTGCAAACACGTCGAGCAATCCACCGTGCAGGAGGTCAACCGAATTGGCTTGATTCAGCGGTTGTGAGTTTGTTGCCATCAAATGCCTGGAAACCATCGATCGCTCTCCGGAATCAGCGTAATAGCGAACGCCAGCGAAGCAACGATTCACCTGCTCGTAGAACGAAGCCTCCGGCTGCAGACATGCTTGTTCGCTCCAGAAAGACTCATCGTCGACGCTGAGCTTCACGTGGCCCAAACTCGCGGCACCCCTTTGGCGCGAGTCCGAAATGATCAGTCGAGACGACTGGTTGGCAAAAAACAGCGAACCAAATCCATCGAGGGATCGGCCGAAAAACACCTCGTCCGTAGCCTCGCAGAAAACGACAAAGGTGAGCAGCCGAAGATCCTCCAATCGTTCCAGCGTCTCCTGTTTTCCCAAAGTGGGCGCACTGGCGAGCAAAGCAGTCAGCGCCGGGTAGCATTCGAGGCCAACGGGTGTCGCTACATACAACCACCAGCCGCGCATTTGAACGAACGTGCAGCGCTCATCTGTTCGATAGTTAATTTGCGAAACAAGTCCTGGCCGCTTGACGCTGGATATCGAAAGACGGACTGATGGTTGCTCGCCCCCCTCCAAATCGTTCGGTGGATTGTCGAAGTTTCTGGCATAGCGCTGAAGCAGAATCACGTCATCTTCCTGTCTTGGATCTCTTGCGCGGCAGCGGCACCTGCGAGCAAGGGCACGCCGAAAAAAGCAGAGGATATCGTGATTGGTTCAATTTCTTGCGGCTCGATGGGTCGGCCATGCTCGTCTGATCAACGCAACCAGTATCAATCCGATCGCAATGCCTATCAGATCGTTGAGCACGTCACTTATCCGGGCGGTTCGCCCCGGAGCAAGTAGTTGCAATGATTCGGAGATTGCAGCGAAAGCACCACCAAGCAGTACGATCCACCAGCGTGACCAGCGCGGAGTTAGCGCCCGCCACAATGCTGCAACCCATGCGTACAAGATGATGTGCAGCGGGTTGAACCACGGCAGCAGCGCGTCAAGCGAATCCCAGATCAGCGCGAAAAATGGCACGTGGACGCGCAACCAGGCAACGGCAGCCTGCGGCATCACGGTTCCAAAAAAAACGGCGATGATGCTCAAGCTCAGGATCGCCCAGTCAACGCGTCGTCGAGGCGGCATCATTGAAGGCGTCGAAGACGCGCGAGGCAACACGCTCCCACCGCCATCATTCGGAAATCGATGAAACATCGTCTTGATCTCGCAGACCTGCAAGGATTTGCCTGACCACGCTCGCGGAAGAAAAATCACGTTCGGCTAGTGCGACACAACGCCCACGCATTTGATCTCGCAAAGCGCTATCGGACGCCAACTCCGTGGCATGTTCGAATAGGCGATCAGACGTGTCGCCGACCACCACTCGCCCAACGTCTTCTTCATTGATGAGATTTTCAAGATCGTTTCCGTCGTTGATCCGCGCCAAAACGGGCAAGCCTGCACGCAAGTAGCTCAGAAGCTTGCCGGGAATATTGTGCGTGGTGTGGCGCGGATCCAACGCAATCATCCCGATGTGACATTGATCGAGGATTGCCGGGACCTCACCGGAATCGACCTCATCGATGAATACAACATTCGACAAAACCTGCGAATCAACGCGCGCCTTCAGTCGTGCCACCTCACTTCCTCGACCGACGAAGAGAAATCCAACCTGGTCGTCTCCTTGGAACGCCGCAGCCAAATCGATCAGGCAATCCATGCCTTGAGCCGCACCCATGTTGCCGGTGTAGACAAAAATCGTTCGACCCGCCAGTAGTCCAACCGATAGATCAACGCTGGTGGTTGCTCGATCGGGAATGGACAACCAGTTGTTCAACACCTCGATCCTGGCACCGTCGCGTTGCGAATCCTTTTCGACCAAGGGAATATTCGCGGGTGTCTGTACGCCGATGACATCCGCTGAGGCGTACTGATAGCGCTCAACCCACTTGAAGAACCGGTAGGCGAGACCCTTGCGCATCACTCCGGCATCAACGGCCCAATCCGGAAAAAGATCACGAAGGATCAGGTATCCACGGCATCCGCAGCGCCGCTTGATTGCGCGCACCATTGGACCGAAAAAGATCGTTGGCGAATACCAGATCACCCCCTGCCATTGAACTTCAGCCAGAGGACTGCGGCGCAGACCACGCAGCATCGCGAACGGCAGCCAGCATTCTGCCAATGCGCGACGGATCAACCCCACATCTTTTGTTTGTTGCGTCTTCACCCGTAGCACTTCGACGCCGTCAATACGCTCGATTTTCCAAGGCGCTTCTAAATCAGGCGTGGCCACGATGACCGTCGGCTC
>JBBSVJ010000279.1:0-4015 GCA_038233665.1 Lysobacterales bacterium | reverse complement strand
TGCTTGAGCAATTTCGACAGCTTGCATTGCGCAGCGGCCAATCTGTCTATTTATGGGATCCTGAATCGGGCATTGCAGCTTTGCGCCAGAGTGAGCTGCGTGTTCCAGGTTCGAGACGATTCAACGACGCGCTTCGATTCATTTCCCAGAGCATGCAGTTCGGCGTGTATCTGCTGATTGATTTCGAAGATCAGATCAAGCCGCCCAATACGGCGTTGTTGCGCCGCTTTGCACGCGTGCGCAGCGGCAATCTGCGCAAGATCGTCTTCTTGGGCAAAAACCTTCATTTCCCTGATGAGATCGATGTGCTGGTAGAAAGGATATCGATTGTTGCAACCTCTAGTACGCCTCCGCGTTTGCGTGACGGGCGTTGGGTCCGATGACGTGAGGGTCGCGGAGAAAATCAACGGCTCGGTGTTGATCATCGCGACCGATCGCGATGACCGCCGGTCTCTTTTCGAAGCGCTCGATACGCAGGAGTTCGATGCGCTCTATACGGCGAAGGATATCGACCAGGCGCGTACGTTTCTGGCTCAAGATCCTCAGATCGATCTCATCTTGCTCGAGTTTCTCGGCGAAGCGCCCGATGCCATCGCCTTTTGCAACGAATTACGAGGCCAACAAGGCAAGCCTGCAATCCCGGTAATCGGCATCCTCGACTCGAAAACCAGCGCGATCTGGACCTCGCTGCAACCTCTCCCTTCGGCGGTGGTGGATCAACTTTCGAGCCCAGTCGATCCAAATGAGGCATTGCGTCGTATCAATGCGCAACTATCCGGCGCAAATGATGTGAGCGATAAATCAGCATCCGAGGTGTCACCTGCCGAACATTCTTTCGCATTTGAATTCAGCAACGACGAGCTGGCTATCGTTGATCCTCGCAGCGGCCGCATCGTCGATGTCAACGCGCGCTTCTGCGAGCGCAGCGGACACGACCGCGTGCAACTGCTGGGCAATCGCATCGAGGGACTGGACGCGCTGATTTCTGCCGATTTGCGCACGAGTTTGTACCAGCTGCTGGCTCGCGAGGGTGAAATTCATTTCCGCTCGCGCAAGCCGCATGCAGATGGCAACAGCTATCTCGTTGATGTCACCGTAAAAACCACCGCAGATAATGGAGAGCCAATCCAGTTCCACACATTCCGCGATCTCAGCGAACTTGACGGCTATGCCAAGACGCTCGATCTCATCTCCGGCTTGAGTCAGACCGGTGGCGGCGAAGAGGGTGTCAACGCGACGGTAAACAGCTTGGTGGATTGGCTTCAGCTGGATTTCCTGGCGCTGGTGTCGCTGCGACTGGAGCAGGATGGCGACATTCAACCGTTGGTCATCTTTCATCGGCAAAGCCCGCCCGAAGATTCGCCAGATCCACTGCGTCTGTCCACGCTGAGACAAGCGCTGGATGGCGACGAAGTGATTCTTCTTAACGATGCTTGTCGAACCAATGCGGGCGACGAGTTCGTTGTTGAGCGTGGTTACGAATACCTGATCGGCCTGCCACTTTGCGATGAGCGCAAGGTGGTTCTCGGAGCACTGGTCATCGCCCGACATGAGCCGATGGCGCATCTCTCACCCATGATTGAAGGACTTAGAGCGGTCACGCATCGTCTCGCACTTGAACTGGAGCTGCGCCGGGCGCGAGAACAGGGCAGGGTACGTGGACTTCAGGATTCGCTGACAGGGCTGCCGAATCGGCTGCTGTTCAACGATCGTCTGGAATCGGTAATCCAGGAAGCCCATCGCACGGGTGAAATGTTCGCGGTTCTTTTTGTTGATCTGGATCGTTTCAAAAACATCAATGACTCGCTCGGTCACAATGTTGGCGACCATGTACTGGTGGCCGTTGCCAGACGGCTGCGCGCCAGCATCAGAGCGTCCGATTCGGTTGCTCGCTACGCCGGTGACGAGTTCACGTTGATTCTGCGGCATATCGTGCAGCGTGATGACGTCATGCGAATTGCGGAAAAAATCATCCGCGTCATGGAGGCGCCGCTAACCCTGCCGGATGGGCTCGAGCTTCAGATTACCGCGAGTCTTGGTTTGAGCTTTTATCCCGATGACGCGACCGTTGCAGAGCGGCTTCTCAAGCATGCGGACGTCGCCATGTACACGGCAAAAGGCATGGGGCGTAACAATTTTCAGGCGTATGTGGCGGTACCGGAAGAATCCCATCAACAGCGCTTGGCCCTGGAGGCCAAGCTTCGGCAGGCTGAGCGCAATGGTGAGCTGCGCGTGTTCTATCAGCCGCAAGTCGACACCACCACCGAGGATATTGTCGGCATGGAGGCGCTGATCCGCTGGGAGCATCCCGAACTCGGCATGATCAGCCCGGGCTTTTTCATTCCGCTGGCCGAGGAAACCGGCTTGATCATTTCTATTGGTGAATGGGTGATGCGTGCTGCTTGCCAGGATGCCAGGCGCTGGCAACTGCGTTTTTCAATGCCACTGAGAATCAGTGTGAATCTTTCGCCATTGCAGTTGCGCCAACCCAACCTTGTAGCCCTTGTTGCGGAGATACTCGAAGAAACCGGAGTGCCGGCTCAGTTGCTTGATCTGGAAGTCACTGAAAGCATCAGCGTCAAGTCCATTCCGAACTTGCTGGAGACGCTCCAGGCCCTGCGTGATTTGGGTTGTCAGATTTCCATCGATGATTTCGGCACGGGACAATCGTCACTGGACTACATCAAACGCTTTCCGGCGGATCGGATCAAGATTGACCAAACCTTCGTTCGTAATATCGGTATTGATCCGGATGACGAGGCAATCGTCGAGGCAACCATCGGCATGGCGCATAATCTCAACCGCGCCGTTGTTGCCGAAGGTGTCGAGATTGAGACCCATCTCGATTTCCTGCGCAAGCTGGGTTGCGAGGTCTTGCAGGGCTACCTGTTTTGCCGGCCGCTGCCGGCCACGAGCTTTGAAAGCTTGATGACTGAGCGCGAACGGCTTCATCTGGAGCTGCAAACGCCGCTATCAAAAAACTGACGCAGGTCGATGTCTGAGCGGAGATGGACACCAATTCGATTGATACACTAGGCGGGTCGTGGACCAGCTGTCTGATCTCTCCAGGTGAGATCGACAAATTGAACTTAATCACCGCCGATAGTGTCGAACGCCGTATGCCTCGACTGTATCGCCGGCAAGGAGATCTGCCCGCATGGGCGAAAGCGAATTGGACCAGGCGCTAGTCGAGCGCGTCCAAAAGGGTGACAAGCGGGCGTTTGATCTTCTGGTTCGCAAGTACCAGCACAAGATCATCAGCGTCGTGACGCGCTATGTCTCGGATTGGAGCGAAGCCCAGGATGTTGCACAAGAAGCCTTCATTCGCGCCTATCGGGCTATCGGTGCGTTTCGCGGAGACAGCGCGTTCTACACCTGGATTTACAAGATTGCGATCAATACGGCGAAGAACCATCTTGTCTCGCGTGGCCGCCGCCCTCCGATCGGCGATATTGCGATCGAAGATGCGGTGCTTCTCGATGGCGCGTCGCAGTTGCGCGACCGGGCAACACCCGAGAGGGAATTATTGCGTCAGGAGATTGAACGAACTGTATTCGACACTGTCGAAGAATTGCCAGAAGAGCTGCGCACCGCCATTACCCTCCGGGAAGTGGATGGTTTGAGCTACGACGAAATCGCGGAAGCAATGAATTGTCCCATCGGCACTGTACGTTCCCGGATATTCCGCGCCCGGGAAGCCATTGATGAACGGCTGAGGCCGTTGTTGTCAGCAGACGAGGATTGATCCGCATGAGTCAACAAATTCCAGAACAGTTATCCGCCTTCATGGATGGCGAGCTGGCGCGCGATGAGACTCTGTTTCTCATGCGTCGTATCAACAACGACGGCGAACTCGTCCAGCGTTGGGCCAGCTATCACGTCACTCGCCAGGTTCTGCGTCGACAGGATGTATTTGTGCTCCCTGACAGTTTCTGCGATCGCATTCTTGCCGAAATTGACGATGAATCCGTGGTGCACGCCGCACGCGGCGGTCGCTGGTTGCGCTGGGTCGGTG
>JBBSVJ010000278.1:0-4024 GCA_038233665.1 Lysobacterales bacterium | reverse complement strand
GTGAAAACTGACTCATCACCCGGCCGATCGGCCGGAATCTATGCTTCACGGCGCGCCAAATCGTACGATTTTGACGATCGGCCGGACGATTTCCAGCAGCCGCCCACGGACCACCCTCGGCAAACCCGATTCGACGTGATGTGCTGATGAGTTGAATCAGGCCGGTTGAGGTCGTAAAAACCGCTGAGCACTTCCGATGCCCTTGAGCCATCCCTGCCCCATGGCTGCGGCTTTCTCGATCAGCGCCTGGGCGGTACCGATCGCTCGCCAATACTTGGTTTCGGTGCCGATCATCTGCTGATGCCATTGGCGTTCGCTCAGTCCGAGCTTGCGCAATATCGGCGGCTCAATCGCATCGATGCTGCCGCGCTTGTCGGGCCGGGTTAGTCGTGCCGTCCAATCGATCAAGTCGAGGTAGTCTTCGGTGGTGATGGAAAGGAAGCTCGCCTCGACCGCAGACTTTAGCGATGTGGGCGGTTGTTTTGCGCGGTCTGGATTTTCGCGAAGACCCGCAATGCGTCGCTGGGCGCTGGTATGAGAAGAAGTTTCCAGGTTCTCGGCGATACCGGCCCTGATCGGGTTCAGATCTACGTAGCTCATGCAGGTGAGCACATCAACTTCTCCGTCCACGGCTGCCGGAAACAAGCGAACCCAGCGCGTTGCGACATCTTCGTCCGCCCATGTGGCGGCAGCGGTCGGATCGATTCGCAAGACCACGTGCACATGATTGCTCATGACCGCATAGGCATACACACCAACGGCAAAGATCTCAGCCAGTTCCAGCAAGCGCTGCTCGACCCACGCTCGTCGATGCTCGTAGGACGTGCCGCTGTAAGAATCGATCCCACAGAGCCATGCGCGTCGCACGCATCGCGAGATGCAGTGGTAGAAGCCGGGAGCGTCAGGGTCGACGAGTAGGCTGCGAGCAGTAGTCATGTCCCGAGCGTGACGTGATCACGTCAGGTTGTCTGTAGGAAATCGTCTATTCGCGATGTAGGGAATTGCTGGAATCCTGGATGTCCCGGTTCTCGCCGGTTCTCCCTGGTTGTCTCGCTTTCGCAGGCCCGCACATCCCTGTGCGCTTGCCATCCAGCGCAGCGCTAGCTCGCTGGTTTTGCCTTCTCGCCTATTTTGAATTGGGCGATGCCGTCGACTCGCTGAAGTAGCTCAGACCATCAGGATTGTCTGTGCGATATCGCTGATCCAGCCGCAGCGCTCGCTTGAACTCCCATTGCATCGACCCTTTGCGCTCATTCGGATTATTCGAAGCCGTCCGCGAAGATCAGGTCGTTGTTGGTTTCGAGGGTGATGCCATCGAAGCCGACGTTGAAGTTGCGGAAACCTTGGTCGACGAAACCGACATCTTTCGCCACCAGTGATATTTCCACCGCCGCGTTGGAAAGGTAGTCGTCGAAGGAAATGGCGAACTGACCGGCGGCAGGTGACATCAGCCAACCGGTGGTTGCCGGAATCACCACGTCGCCTTCGCTGATGACCATGCCCGTGCATCCGTAAGCCGGGAATGTCGGTTTGAACACCTTCCAGTGCACGCGCAACCCGTCACCGGGTGACATGTTGCTGGCGCCGGGCGAGCGACCCCAGCCGGTCACTTTATAGAGACTCGGCCCAGGCAGGACCTGACATTGCGTGGCGAAAGTGACGCTGGATGAAGTGCCCGAAACATTTCCGAGTACTTTCAACGAACCCGAGCCGCTTGGGCCGCTGCCATTGCTTGAGTCACGACTGACGATAGCTGGATACGGCAGTGTCCACTGGCTCAGATCGGTATTGAACGAATCGTTGACCATGATGTTGCCGATCGACTGGCGCTCGTAGGCGCCGAGGTCGACGCTTGCGCCGGGCACCAGCGAAAGATCTACCGATCGTGGCAGACGATCCACATCGAGGGCACCTTCCAGTGAGGAGTCGTATGGCGCTTCATCCAACGCTGGCGCACCGGCGCGCAGGCGGTAATCCTTCAGGGTCGGATTCACGAAACCCGGATCGAACGGGTAGTAAGAGTTGGCGACCAGAGGGATGCTCGCTCTCTCGTTGGATTGCACATAGGAACCGTCAAAAGTGCCGCTCGATGCCGCCGTATCACGCACAGTTTTTCCCGGCTGCCAGACGATGCTGCGATTGAGCGCGACATGACCGCGATGGGCGATCACGCCGGGGCCGCCGATGGTGTTGTCCGTGATGGTCAGATAGTTGAGCCTGACCTCGGGATCATCTTGCGGAAACTGAAAAACCGCCGCAGTGAACGTGTTGTTGTCGATCAAGGTATTGGCGACTTTCAGAGAGAAAGCGCTGGTCAGGTCAAGCAGGCTGCGTGCGCTGTTTTCGGTGAAGCGATAATTGTTGATGCGCATGTTCGCATCGCTGGTGCTGTGGATCAGCGCGCCATTGCTTGGGTTGCCTGAAGCGTCTTCGCTGCGATTATTGCGAGCCACGCTGCAGACGATCCCCGGATTACAAGGAACGCTAGTTATAGGGCGGGGGTCGTAGTTACCGCTCGGTTGATCATTCATCGAAAGGTAGCCACTTGAAGTAGACCCGGTGAAGGCAGAGCTACTTGCAAGAAAGCCAATCGAGCCGATCGGTGCAGAGTTGTTCTCCACGGTCGTATCCCACAAATAAATCTGTCCGGTCAACCTCGCAAACGCGCTATTGGATGCGTCCGAATAGAATGCACCCCCCGCATCCGTTGCCCGATTGCCATTGACCTTCTGCGGCTTCGTCGGATCAGTCGTAAACATATTCACAAGACTGCGCTCGAAACCACTGCCGGCATCAGCAAGCGCCGCGATGCCGCCGCCGGCGCGCGCCGTATTGCCGTAGATCGTACCCAGGCTATAGCCACTCGAACCTATGTAGGCCTTGGCCGGAGACAACACCGCTAGGCCGCCGCCGTAACCGTGAAAAACGCCGGACGGAGAATTCGCAAGGCCGGTGGCTCGGTTGAGCCAAATCGCGGTGTTGGGTTCAAGCGCATACAGCGTGATCTCGCCGCGCAGGTGCACGCCACCACCATCTTGCGTTGCAAGGTTGTTGAGGATGATGACGTCACCCAGAAACAGAACACTGGCATTGGGGCCTGTGCCACGGGCCGACAAACCACCGCCGTAGCCGGCCTCGTTCTGGGTCAGGGTCACGTTGTTGAGGGTCAGCGCGCCGCTGCCAGTGAAATCAATTCCGCCGCCGTAGTGAATGTTCGAATCGTCGCCATCCCTGATGAACAAATTATCGAACAGGATTTCTGCAGCGCCTGGTTCGACGGTGAAGACAGAATCCGCCGATCCGCCATTGCCGCTGACAACGGTTCGCTCTCCGGAAGGAGTAGTTGCTGCACACGTCGGGTAGCCGCCCGTGATCGTCAACGGTTGAGCCTGCTGGATTTTGACTGCTTGCGCCGTGTAATTCAGGCTGCGCGTGATGATGATGTGGTCGACGCCCGGGTTTGCATTTGCCGCATTCACCGCTGCTTGGATGGTTGAATGGGTGCAGCCCGTGCCAGTTCCGACCTTGAAGGTACTGGCCCCAGCCGGGGATGCCACGGCCAGACTGATCAGCAAGGATCCCCAGATCACTGTTTTCTGTTTCATAACGCCTACTCCCAATGGGGCTGGTGCCCGGTAGTTGGGGAGAAGAACGTCATTCGGTTGGAAACAGCGACATTGCCGTTTGCTTCATGTGTCGCAAGGTAACCGGGACGAGGGTTGGTTTAGCGCTTGCTTATTCCTTCGAACCACGTCGCCGATCCCCTATAGACAGGCGAACTGTTGATCCGGCCCTCAAATAGTACGATTTTGTGCCATAGACGAGGGTCGGCGGGGGAGAAAGGCTCGCCCCTGGCGGGGCTCCTACGAGATTACGGCGGACCTGTAGACACTCTGTTCCGCGTCAAGCGATTTGTTCGCTGGAATAGAGCTTTTCTGGATTGTAGGGTTGAGGGTTCTTGACCATGGCCCATGCGACGGTGAGGAGCTTGCGCATGATGGCGACATTGGCCTGCATTTTCTTC
>JBBSVJ010000277.1:0-4036 GCA_038233665.1 Lysobacterales bacterium | reverse complement strand
GACCAACCATCTGGACCTCGATGCCGTGCTCTGGCTCGAACAATGGCTACTCAAGTATCCGGGCATGCTGATGATGATCTCGCATGATCGCGAGTTCCTCGATGGCGTCGGTACGCACATGCTGCATCTGCATGACGGCACAGCCAAACTCTATACCGGCGACTACACGAGCTTCGAGCGCCAGCGTTCCGAGCAACTGCGCCAACAACAGATCGCCTTCGAGAAGGAGCAGGCCGAGCGCGCCCATCTGCAATCGTTCATCGATCGCTTCAAGGCTTCTGCGGCGAAAGCTCAGCAGGCCCAATCACGGGTCAAGCGCCTGGCCAAACTGGCCGGCACCGAAGCCGTGCGCGCGGAGCGCGAAATCCGTATCAACTTCGCCGAGCCACTCAAGCTGCCGAATTCGCTGACCCGCCTCAACAAGGTCGACGCCGGTTATGGCGAGGTCAAGATCCTGTCCAAGGTCGGCTTTGGTCTTGAGGCGGGTGACCGCATCGGCCTGCTTGGGCCCAACGGCGCCGGCAAGTCGACCCTGGTCAAAACCCTGGTTGGCGAGTTGCCGATCCTCGACGGCGAGCGCAGCGCGCATCCGGACATGGAGCTCGGCTACTTTGCTCAGCACACCGTGGAATCCCTTCAAGAAGGCCAGTCGCCGATCGATCATTTGCGCGATATCGCGCCAGGCTCCAGCTTGCAGGAGTTCCGCGATTTCCTCGGCCGCTGGAACTTCGCCGGCAACCGCGCTTTCGAGAGTGTCGATGGGTTCTCCGGCGGCGAGCGCGCTCGACTCGCACTCGCCCTGATCGCCTGGCGCAAGCCAAATGTGCTTCTGCTCGATGAGCCGACCAACCATCTCGATCTCGAAATGCGTGAGGCGCTGGCCGAGGCATTGAGCATCTTCCCCGGCGCGATCGTCATGGTTTCGCATGATCGCCATCTGATCGGCCTCGTCTGCGAAACCTTCTGGCGCGTCGCCGACGGCAAGGTCGAGGAGTTCAAGGGTGATCTCGATGAATATGCTGCCTGGCTGAAATCGCGGGCGGCGAAGGGCGGCTAAGAGCCGGAATTGCTGAGAGCGCGGGATGACCAGCCATTCGGCTGTTGAAGACCGGGATTCGAAAGTGCACGAGCGTGTGCGGTTCCAGCTGTTACGAAACCCAAAGCCCTGAACCCCAATCCCGGATTCCAACCCTCAGGTATCCTGCGCGCAGGAACGCTCGAGGAATCCCTTCATGTATACCCTCTACTACTCACCCGGTACTGCGAGCATGGTTGTGCATCTCGCCCTGCTCGAACTCGATGCACCGCATGCGTTGCGTCTGATCGATTTCGATTCACGCGCGCAGAAAGATCCCGACTATTTGCGCCTGAATCCAAATGGCGTCGTGCCAACCCTGATCGTCGATGGCGCGCCCGTCTATGAATGCGCGGCGTTGCTGTTGCTGCTCGGCGAACGTCACGCCGACAAAGGTCTGGCGCCCATGCCTGGGGCAGAGCAACGTGGCGAGTATCTGCAATGGGTGCTGCATCTGGCCAACACCGTGCAACCGGCATTCCGCCAATGGTTTTATCCGGCTGATTTCGGGCCGGAAGACCAAGCCGATGCGATGCGTGAATTCGCCCGGCGCCGGATCGAGGCGACATGGGATCGGATCGACGCGCATCTCGCCGCGCACGGCCCTTTCATGCTCGGCTCGCAATTCAGTCTGCTCGATCTGTACGCGACGATGCTGATGCGTTGGTCACGCAACATGCCAAAATCCGCCGATCAATGGTCGGCACTTTCAAACCTCGCCCAGCACGTCAAATCGCGCCCATCGTGGAAGCGCCTGTACAAGATCGAAGATCTCAGCGAGTGGGCTTGAGTACTTCGATCACGGTCAACCCTTGGAGTAATCAATGAAATTTTTGCATAGCATGGTCAGAGTCAAGGATCTTGATGCTTCGCTCGAGTTCTATTGCCAGCAACTTGGCCTGGTCGAAATATCACGCCGCGATGTCGATCAAGGGCGGTTCACCTTGATCTTCCTCGCCGCACCGGGCGATGAATCGCGCGGGCAAATCGAACTGACCTGGAACTGGGATGCCGAGGATTACGGAACCGCCCGAAATTTTGGCCATCTTGCCTTTTCCGTTGATGACATCTACGCCACTTGCCAGCGCCTGATGGACGCGGGCGTGGTCATCAACCGCCCACCGCGTGATGGCCATATGGCCTTTGTTAGATCACCTGATCTTGTTTCGATAGAACTCCTGCAGAAAGGCAATGCCTTGGCTCCATGTGAGCCGTGGTCGTCGATGCCGAACACGGGCGTGTGGTGACTACAGCGAACTTCGGAATTCGAAATTCGGAAAAGCGGCGTCGCCGCAAGATTTCTGCACTGGGCGTAAAATGTCGCGCAACACTTGTTCCACCAACCAATGCGAAACGATGATTCCCTGAGTTCCAAATTCCATAGCCACTGACGATGAACCACGACAAGAATTCCTCAGCGACCGCCGCGACCGAACTCGAAGGCGTACCACTCAACAATGCTGATGGCGACGCCCTCGCGCCAGGAACGCGGCTTGGCGTCTATCGAATTCGCCGCACACTTGGGCAGGGCGGCATGGGCCAGGTCTATCTGGCGGAACAGACCGCTCCGGTGCATCGCGATGTCGCGCTCAAGTTGATCCGCTCGCAGATTGCCAGTCCACTGGCCCTGGCCTGGTTTGAGGTGGAACGCCAAGCCTTGGCGCAGATGCAACATCCCGCCATCGCACAGATTTTTGATGCGGGCACTACTGAGGAAGGTCACGCCTATATCGCGATGGAGTACGTCGAGGGCGCCCCCGTCTCCGACTACTGCCGCACGCACGCGTTGACGCGTGACCAGCTTATCGGCTTGTTCGTGCGCATCTGCCACGGCGTTCAGCACGCCCATCAGAAGGGCGTTATCCATCGCGATCTTAAGCCCGAGAACGTCCTTGTCAGGCATGTCGACAACATCGCGATGCCTAAGATTATCGATTTCGGTATCGCGGTGGGCGGGGACATGTCGGTCGACGGAACACGAATCGAGAGTTCGAACGTCAATCGCGCCGGTACGGCCGTCTATATGAGTCCGGAACAGGCGGGGCTGCGCCACCGCGACATCGATACGCGCAGCGATGTGTATTCACTCGGCGTCATGCTCTGCGAAATCCTCACCGGCGCGGATGCCAGCACGCTGACCGTCAACGTGCACAACTCAGCGCGCGCGCCCCACGAAACCTTACTAACGGTGCTGGACAGTGACTCGGTTTCATCAGGCGCCACGGTGGATACCAATGCGATATTCGCTGCGGCGCGCAAAGTGCCCGCGGAACTCCGCGCAATCTTGCGCAAGTCGCTGGCCCTGGATCGATCAGACCGTTACGAATCAGCTGCTGCGCTGGTGGATGACCTCGAGCGCTTTCGAGAAAATCGCCCGGTTCAGGCCATGCCGGGAAGTCGTGCCTACACGGCGCGCAAATTCGTTGCCCGCCATCGTCTTGGCATCGTCGCCGCGAGCTTGGTAGCACTCGCCTTGATCGGCGGTGCAATTATGGCCTTGCAAGGTCAACGTCGTGCCGAAGTCGCCGCGGAACAAGCCCGCGTCGAGGCGAAAAAGGCCGCTCAGGTGGCCACGTTTGTCCAAGAGATGATCGCAGGTATCGATCCGGATCGCGCCAAGGGGCTGGATCGCAGCCTGATGCGTTTGATGCTCGATTCGGCCGCGTCACGCGCCGGCAAAGAGCTGGCCGGCCAAGCTGGCGTGCGCAGTAGCATCGAAAAAACGATTGCCAAAAGCTATGCCGCCATCGGTGAATACGCGCTCGCTGCCGAGCATTTTGGCGCGGCTCGCTCGGCGGCAATCAGCGCTGGCAGCTCGCCGAGCGAGCGGGTGCGCCTGCTGATTTCCCAGGCCGATGCCAATGGCAATCTCGGGCGCTTCGATGAGGGATTGAATCTGGCGAAACAGGCTATGGACGAAGCAGATTCGCTCCCCGAGAATGATCGCGATCGTCTTTTTAT
>JBBSVJ010000276.1:0-4063 GCA_038233665.1 Lysobacterales bacterium | reverse complement strand
CGACTCTCGATAGCGATCAGCTAAAGGTATTGGATGGGAAGCTGGCCGCGCTCGAGCAACGCAAGGGCGCTCAGCTGGCGGTACTTATCGTGCCGACGACCGAGCCTGAGGATATCGCCCAGTTCGCAATTCGCGTGTATGACACCTGGAAACTTGGGCGCAAGAATATAGATGACGGTGCTGTGTTGATCGTCGCGAAGAACGATCGCAGCATGCGCATTGAAGTGGCTCGTGGCCTGGAGGGGGCCATTCCCGATGCGGCTGCCGCGCGTATCATTCGCGAATACCTGACGCCGAAGTTTCGCAATGGTGATTTTTACGGCGGCATCAGTGACGCGCTTGACGCGATGACCAAGCTGGTTGACGGCGAGCCGTTGCCGGAGCCTTGGAAAGACCGCGGTGCTGCAGGCGATGGCGGGGATCCTTTCAATGCAATTCTGTTCGGCCTGTTCGCAGGCTTCTGGGCCCGTTCCATGTTCGGGCGCCTCTCCACGTTGCCGAGGGCCGCGCTGGTGGGAGCCGTAAGCGGCGGAGTCGGCTGGCTCGTCAGCAGCCTGCTGCCCGTCAGTATCGGACTTGCCGCGGTAGGTGTCGTTCTTGGTTTCTTTGGTGGCGGAGGTGGCGGGTTCGCCAATCGCGGTGGTTTTGGCAACTGGGGCGGCGGTGGATTCGGTGGCGGTGGCGGCTGGGGTGGTGGTTCCGGAGGCGGTTTCAGCGGCGGTGGCGGAATGTCCGCCGGCGGCGGCGCCTCGGGAAGCTGGTAGGAGTAACAAGGATGCAATGGTTGCGAAATCTGTTCCCCGGCAATCCGGTTCGCCAGGCGTTTCCAGCGGTTACGCTGGCAGCTATTCAGCAAGCGGTGGTTGACGGCGAGCGCCGACATCGCGGCGAAGTCTGCTTCGCCGTGGAAGGCGGCTTGCCTTGGCAATCGATTTGCCGGCGGCATACGCCACGCGATCGCGCCATGGAGGTGTTTGGCCAACTCAAGGTGTGGGATACGCGCGAGAACACCGGCATGCTGATCTATGTCTTGTTGTCCGAACGCGCGATCGAGATCGTTGCTGATCGCGGCATTTCTGCTCAAATCGATGACGACGTCTGGAAGGCTGTTTGCCAGCGCTTGCGCGACCGATTTGTCGCGGGAGAATTCGAACAAGGCGCGCTTGCCGCGATCAATGAAATCGGCAGCGCGCTAAGCGAGTACTTTCCGGCCGATCAAAACGATAATCCTGACGAGCTGCCCAACTCGGCCGTTTTGCTTTGATCAAGACGGCATTCCACTGGCGTCGGCTTCGCTGGCAACATGCCGGCTTTTTGCGTTTCATCATCAATTCAAAACTCGATCGCGAGACGACCGCGTACAATCACTTGCTGACATCGCAAATACGGGGTTTTCAACGTGGCAGACGAGATTCAATATCCGGCGCTCTACCTGAAGCGCGGCGAAGACACCCGACTGCGTGAAGGGCATCTGTGGGTGTTTTCCAACGAGGTTGATGTACAGCGCTCGCCACTGTCGAATTTTGAACCCGGTCAGATTTGCGCAATCGTCGATAGCCGCGATAAGCCGATTGGAGTCGGCTACGTCAATCCCAATTCGCTGATCTGTGCGCGTCTGGTCAGTCGTGGATTGGAGCATGCGCTGGATAAATCGCTGCTCGTGCACAAGCTCAAAGTCGCCTTGTCGCTGCGTGAGCGAATCTACGCCGAACCATTCTATCGCCTTGTTTTTGGTGAATCGGATGGCTTGCCTGGCTTGACTGTGGATCGCTTCAACGATGTCGTCGTGGCCCAGGCGACCACGGCCGGCATGGAGCATCTGATGGACGCAATCACCGAGGCGATCGTCAAGGTGATCAAACCGCGTCAGCTTTGGTGGAAGAACGACGCCTCGATCCGGGCCATGGAAAATTTGCCTGATCATATCGAGTTGGCGATTGGCGAGCCGAGCACCGATCCGGTGATTGTGCGCGAGGCCGGACTTGAATTTGAATGCGATCCGGTTGAAGGACAAAAAACCGGCTGGTTTTACGATCAGCGTGGCAATCGCGATTATCTAGAGCATCTGGTCAAGGGCAAGCGCGTGCTCGATATGTTCAGCTATCTGGGCGGCTGGGGTTTACGCGCGGCGGCGTACGGCGCCAGTGAAGTGGTCTGTGTGGATGCCTCGCAGCCCGCGGTCAACGCGATCACGCGCAATATCGCACGCAACGGCTTGAACGATCGGGTCAGCGCGGTGCGTGCCGACGCCTTCGATTATTTGAAAGCCTTGCGCGAGAAGCGCGAACATTTCGATGTCGTGATTCTCGATCCACCGGCTTTCGTCAAGCGCAAGAAAGATCTGGCTGAGGGCCGAGTTGCGTATCGCCGCCTCAATGAACTCGGCATGCAGGTGCTTGAGCGCGACGGCATCCTGATCACCTGCTCATGCTCGTATCACATGCCGCGCAGTGTGTTGCTCAGTGGCGTGCAGCAGGCTGCGCGACATCTGGATCGGCAGGCACAGTTGCTTTGGAATTTGCAGCAAGGTCCAGATCATCCAATTCATCCGGCGATTGCCGAGACCGAATACCTCAAGGGCTTCGTCCTGCGAGTGCTGCCCGCGTGATTGGCTCGTCGCTGGCATAATGTGGGCTTGAACCTCCGCGCATCATGCAAAGCCAATCCATGCATTATTTCGTAGATATCGATCCCATCGCATTTGCGATCGGTCCTCTGGCCGTGCATTGGTACGGCATCATGTATCTGATCGCGTTTGGCGCTTTCTGGTTTCTTGGCGAGCGCCGGCGTCGGCTCGGTCGACTGCCAGTCGGGCCAACCGCTTTCTCCGATCTGGCCTTCTACGGCATGATCGGCGTGATCGTCGGCGGAAGAGTCGGTTACATGCTGTTCTACGGAACCGCCGATCTGGTCGCAAACCCGCTGTCGCTGTTCAAGATCTGGGAAGGCGGCATGTCTTTCCATGGCGGCCTGCTCGGTGTGGTCCTGGCGATGTGGCTATGGTCGCGACGCAACGGTCTGCATTTTTTCGACGTCCTCGATTTTGTTGCGCCGCTGGTTCCGATCGGACTCGGCATGGGCCGACTCGGCAATTTCATCGGTGGGGAATTGTGGGGACGGCATACCGATGTCGCCTGGGGCATGATTTTCCCGCGCGCGATCGATACCGCTGGGCATAGCATCGAACAGCTCAAGGCGATGGCAGCGGCAGGTCAACTCGACAACGAGGTGCGCCATCCATCACAGCTTTACCAGATGGCGCTCGAAGGCCTCGTCCTGTTTTGTGTGCTTTACATCGTTTCGATGAAGCCGCGACCGCGCTATCTGATCTCGGGTTTGTTCGCGCTGCTGTATGGCGTGTTTCGTTTCGCCGTGGAGTTCGTGCGCCAACCGGATGCCCAGTTGGGCTATCTCGCCTGGGGTTGGTTGACCATGGGCCAAGTCCTGTCGCTGCCGCTGATTATTGTTGGCATCGTCTGGATTCTCATGTCGCGCCGCGCGCCGACCTTGCAGCCTCGCGTTGTCGAAGATCCGCCGAAGGTTGCGAGCTGATGCGTCAGTATCTGGATTTGCTCAAGCATGTACTTGAGCAAGGTACGCCGAAATCCGACCGCACCGGAACCGGCACCCATTCCGTGTTCGGCTGGCAGATGCGTTTTGATCTGACCGAGGGATTTCCGCTGGTTACCACCAAGAAACTGCACCTGCGCTCGATCATCCACGAGCTGATCTGGTTTCTGCAGGGCGATACGAATATCGGCTATCTCAAGGACAATGGCGTCGGCATCTGGGATGAATGGGCCGATCCGGATGGCAATCTCGGTCCGGTTTACGGCAAGCAGTGGCGATCCTGGCAATGCGCCGATGGCCGCACGATTGATCAGATCAGCTGGCTAATTGATGAGATCCGGCGCAATCCGGATTCACGTCGGCTCGTGATAAGTGCCTGGAACGTGGCCGATCTCGATGCGATGGCCTTGCAGCCGTGCCACACCATGTTCCAGTTTCACGTTGCCAATGGAAAATTGTCCTGCCAGCTCTATCAACGATCGGCTGATATTTT
>JBBSVJ010000275.1:0-4097 GCA_038233665.1 Lysobacterales bacterium | reverse complement strand
TGGCCGCTCAACTCGAAGCCGATATCTTGCGCCTGAAACCCTCGGGCCTGGTGATGACCGCGCCAGGCGATTGGCGCGTACTGCAGTCGATCAAAACGGTCGCCGACGCCAACGCACTTGCCTTGGATATTCGCCAAGACCGCCACTTCTTCAGTAGCGTTCGCGATTTTGCTGCACATGCCAAAGGTCGCAAGTCGCTGCGTATGGAGTATTTTTACCGCGAGCAGCGCAAGCGCCATCAGATCTTGATGGATGGCGATCAGCCGGTCGGCGGACAGTGGAATTTCGATGCCGACAATCGCGAATCGTTCGGCAAGACCGGGCCGGACGCGGTGCCGCCGCGCGCAAACTTTGCGCCCGATACGATCACCCGCGAGGTAATCGAGTGCGTCAATGAACGCTTTTCCGATCACCCGGGCCAGCTTGACAGCTTCCTCTGGCCGGTAACGCGCGCTCAAGCTCTCGACTCTCTGCGCTCCTTCATTGAAGAGCGCTTGCCGCTGTTTGGTCGCTACCAAGATGCAATGTGGCCGGGCGATCCGTGGTTGTATCACTCACACGTTTCCGCAGCATTGAATCTGAAGTTGCTCAATCCGCGCGAAGTGGTCGCTGTGGCCGAAGCGGCTTACCGTGACGGGCATGCGCCATTGGCCAGCGTCGAAGGGTTTATCCGTCAGATTCTCGGCTGGCGCGAATACGTTCGCGGCATCTACTGGACACAGATGCCGAGTTACCTGGAACGCAACGCGCTGAATGCCGAGCATGATCTTCCCGCGTGGTACTGGACCGCTGCGACCGACATGGCTTGCCTGCACGACGCGCTTGCGCAAACGCTAAAGCATGGTTACGCAAATCATATCCAGCGACTCATGGTCACCGGCCTGTATGCGCTGATGCTTGGCGTGCAGCCAAAGCAAGTACACGCCTGGTATCTGGCGGTATATGTCGATGCGGTGGAGTGGGTGGAATTACCCAACACGCTCGGCATGAGCCAGTACGCCGACGGCGGCATGATGGGGAGCAAACCCTACATCGCCACCGGCAAATACATCCAGCGCATGAGCCCGCATTGCAAGGGCTGTCGTTACGATCCCGCGCAGCGCAGTGGCGATAGCGCCTGCCCGTTCACTACCCTGTATTGGGATTTTCTCATGCGCCACGAAGTGACGCTTGCGAAGAATCCGCGCATGTCGCTGCAAGTGAAGAACCTCGTGCGCATGACCGACGAGCAAAAGCAGGCGGAGATCGAACGCGCAGCCGCTATCCGTGCGGGAGAGGTTGGCGTGATGCATGAGTGAGATCTTCGCACCCACTCTGGCTGCCGCGCAGGCCCGCATCAGTGCCGTGGAGCCCGCCGTCTACGCACGCACACGCAACATGATCGACGGCGCCGTCAGCACACTGTCGCCTTACATCACGCACGGTTTCATCACCCTCGCGGATGTTGTCGCCGGAGTGGCCGCCGGCCATGCGCTGGAGGTAAAAGACAAATTTTTTTATGAACTTGGCTGGCGCGAATACTTCCGCCATGTCTGGCGACATCGCGGCGAAGGCATTTTTCGCTCGCTGCATGAGGGCCCGCTACCGGATGATTCCTATAGTTGGGATTTGCCAGCTGACATCCGCAACGCCCATACCGGCGTGCCTGTCGTGGATGAGGCCGTGCGCATGCTGTATGCCAGCGGCACGCTGCACAATCATGCACGCATGTGGCTGGCAAGCTATGTGATACACCTGCGCAAAGTACACTGGCGCGCAGGCGCTGATTGGCTCTACGGCCACCTGCTTGATGGTGACCTCGCGAGCAACCATCTGAGTTGGCAGTGGGTTGCCGGCACCGGCAGCCAAAAGCCGTATCTGTTCAACGCTGACAACGTCGCACGTTTTGCCCCGCCTGCCTGGCGCAGCCCGGCCAGTGTGATCGACACCACCTACGAATCACTCGATCAGATGGCGCGCACGCCTGCCCAACATGATTCGACGCGAGCTCTTGACCGGTCTGCTTGCTACCCATCGATTGAGCCACGCCTGATCGGCGCGCCTCCCGATACGCTGGATTTGAGCATTCCGGACGCCGCTGCGGTCGAAGATCGTGACGTTTGGTTGGTACACCCGTGGAGTTTGGGCAAGCTCCCGGAGAACGTGCCGGCACACATCAAAGTGATAGGCATTTTTTTCGCCAAGTTTCACCGCGATTGGCCATGGAGTGAGCAACGCTGGAATTTCGTCGGCAATCGGATGAGTGAACTTGCCAGCGAACGCTGGTATGCGGAGGCGGCCGCGATCGGCGAAGCACTTGAACGCGCCCGCTCGGTGCGCAGCGTCGACGAACCACACATCGCAGCTTGGCTGCCGAGCTTGGCCACGTGCGATCCTGCGCCCGCACTCTTTCCTCCGATCGAGCCGTGCTGCGATTCGTTTTCCCAATGGTGGGCACGCGCCTCACGTGGCGTGAATTTATCCACCGATCCACTGGAGGCCAATTGAATATCGATAGCCCCTGCCCTTCACGCCTGGCAAGCCAAATGGGTTTCGCTGGACTGATTCCGTTTGTGGGCCTAGCAGCTGCGCTATGGCTGAGCTCACCAGATAATCGGCCGTGGTTGAGCATGGCACTGCTTGGATACGGCGCAACCATTGCCAGTTTCCTCGGCGCCATCCATTGGGGCTTGGTGATGCGTGAAGCCCCATCACGCAAGGCGACGTCGTTGGTTTGGGGCGTTCTGCCCAGCCTGGTCGCCTGGCTGGCATTGCTCCTCGGCCCGGCAACCGGACTGCTGCTGATAGCCGCCTTGCTCTTGGCCTGCTACGCAGTGGATCGAGCGCTGTACCCACGTTATCAGCTACAGGCATGGCTACCCATGCGATTGCAGCTGACGCTGGTGGCAAGCGCCATCACCATCTTGGGCGCAGCGGCGCTGCTGAGCTAGGATTCGCACAAGCGCATTCAAGATGATTGCCTCGCTGAAGTATTACGCGAATCGCCCTACTGCTTGAGATCACCTCTCGATCAGCACTAGCGACAGGCGCATGTGACTCTACCCGCGGCCACCTCCATCGGCGCCCACATCACGCAAGTGATGGATTTCAGACGCGAGCCCTCGGCCGCCTAAAATGACGATCGAGCAAGCAGCGAGTTGCTCCGGCAAGAAAACAATGGCTCGGAGATTCACGCTCCACCTTCACGCTCGCGTCAGGCCGCTACCCGATCACGCAACGAGGGCACCGAGGCCTAATCCCGCTGCTTCAACTATCGCCTTGCCCGAGGTCGCGACTACTTTTTCAATGTTTGAATGGAAATTCCGCATGGCTCGTTCCGCGCGGAATAAACTTGCAAAACTGTTGGCTCGATACGAACCGGCATCTGCCGGATGAATTGCCGGTCAATCGCTACGTATCGATCATCGACCGCGTAGTGAAGCGATTTTTGCAGACGATGCAAGCAACATCCATGCACCGAGCATCGCAATCGTCAATTCCGACGTAAGTGAGAGTATATTTCTTTTTACCCATATAACTATTTGAAGTGCTCACACTTGCCGAAAATACTGATCTGATGCATGCCTTCTGCGATGATCAAACCGTACTTGCCGGCTACCCCAGGATCACTCGAGAGAACCAGTTTGTCAGAGCGCTGGCTCGCCGCGCAGCAAGGGGCTTCTTCAGCCAGCGGCACGGCATCTGAGCTGCTTCGGGAAGGCCGAAACCGGGAAAATTTGGAGCAGGCGTGATCGAGTTCCGAAAAAATGTTGAAACCCGAGTCATAGTGGAACCATCCGGCCTTGCCCTAGCAAGCGCTTTTTCCACCAGTAATTAAATCCAACCATCCGATTGTAACTTCTCAGTTGATTGATCCCGTATTGCAAGCCGCCGGATGTTCCCGCCTTTCAGGCTTTCAATGATCCACCGGTCAGGCGCATCTGAGTTGCATTCCGACCACCGCGCAATAAGAGCGGGCTATGGCTGATGCAATCGCGAAACAGGGCTCGCGCGGCACTCATCGTGCAAACGGCAGTCGTTTATTGGGAGCCACAGCACAGATTCAACCTAGCTACATAAAATCGTTGGCACACTCCGTGCTAGTTCACTGCACGCGA
>JBBSVJ010000274.1:0-4098 GCA_038233665.1 Lysobacterales bacterium | reverse complement strand
CTCGCGTTCGCGCCGCGTTTCAACGAAATACTTCGCGACGTCGAGCCCGATACGCCGGCTTACTGGGTGCGTACCTATGATCAAGTCATTCGTGAGGCGACTTTCGGCGAGTTCGTGCTGGCCCGGTTGTTTCTGGTCTTCGGTGTGGTTTCTTTATTTCTCGCAGGGGCAGGCGTTTACGGTGTGATCGCCTTCAGCGTGCGCCAACGCACGCGTGAGATCGGTGTGCGCCGCGCGCTCGGCGCGTCGACGCGCAGCGTGCTTTCCAGTCTGCTCGGTCGCGGTGCAATGCAGATAGGCCTCGGGCTGGCGATCGGGCTGGCGCTGGCGTGGCCGTTCGCTCGCGCGCTGACAAATACCCTCAATGGATTCGATGCCGACAATCCAACGGTTTATTTCATTGTCACGGGCATTCTCGGCATCGCTGCACTTTTTGCGGTGCTGGTTCCGGCGCGTCGCGCGCTACGTGTCGATCCGCTGGTGGCCTTGCGCCATGAATGATCTTTCTTGTTGCCTCTGCTCACACCATCGATTCTGGAATCATCCATGAACATCGCCACCGATCTTAAGTTCGCCTTGCGCAGCCTGCGCTCGCGCTTGGGTCTTACCCTTTTTGCTGCGGCTTCACTGGCTGTTGGCATGGCTGCGGCGATCTCGATCTATTGCGTGATCGATGCGGTGATCCTGCGGGCATTGCCATACCCGAATGCAGATCGCCTTGTGCAGATTCGTGAACTTGCCGAAGACGGTCATGCGATGAACGTGGCCGGTCCCAACTACACGGATCTGGCCGCAGGAATCGCTGAATTCAATTCGATGGCGATTTACAGCAGCAATTCGGGGATCGTCGAATCGGGAGACACCGCCATTCGCAGCGTCATTGCCTCGACTTCCCAAGGTTTTTTCCACGTACTGGCCGCTGCGCCTTTGATCGGTCGTACCTTCAATGTCGATGAGCGCGACAACGTCGCCGTGATCAGCCATGCGCTCTGGCAATCGTTCTTTCAGGGCCGCACTGATGTCCTTGGCAAGCTCGCTGTGATCGATGGCAAGCAATACACCGTCGCCGGTGTGATGCCGGCTGATTTTGAGTTTCCGCAGGGTAGCAAGGTGTGGGTGCCGTATCGCGACGATATCGGCACCTCGCGCTCGGCACACAACTGGCGTGTGCTGGGACGACTCAATAGCGCTACCGATTTACCCCAAGCGCGGCTTGCAGCATCCGCGTTGGCCACGCGGTTGAAGGCGGGCCAGGGCAGCCAGATGGATGCCGTCAATTTTGAGCTGACGCCATTGGATCAAGCGATCGCAGCGCCCGTGCGCAGTGGTCTGTTGCTGCTGGCCGCCGGCACAGCATTTCTTCTGCTGATTGCGATCACCAACACGACGCACATGCTGTTGGCACTGAACGCCTCGCGCAGTCGCGAATTTGCCGTGCGCGCGGCACTTGGAGCAAGTGATCTACGCCTCGCTTTGCAGGTATTGCTGGAAGGCTTGCTGATTGTGACGTTGGCGACAATGGTCGCGCTTGGCATGGCGGCGGCGATGTTGCGCGTTCTCGTGCATGCTGCGGGTGAGAGTTTGCCGCGCGCTCAAGGCGTTCATCTCGATGGCGCGACAATCGCGCTCAGCCTTTTCTGCGCGTTAGCCATTGTTGTCGTCACGACTGCCGCCGTGATCTGGGGAAACCGGAATACCGCGACCATGGCAAGCTTGCGCGAAAGCGGACGCGGCCAATCGCCAGGACGACGTCAGTTGCGTACGCGTGCCGGGTTGTTGGTCGCGCAAACCGCGCTGACAACGGTGCTGCTGATCGGCACGGCCTTGCTCGGACACGGTTTCGTTGAACTTCTGAATGTCGATCCCGGGTTCGATGCCGACGGTGCGATCACCGTGCAAGTATCCCAGCCGTGGACGCAGGATGCCGCTGCGGCTGCCACGACGGCGCGTCGCTACGATGAGTTGATGCAGCAGTTTGCAGGTATCCCGGGTGTCAGCGTCGTCGGTGGCGTGAGCAGTTTGCCGTTGACTTCTGAGGGCTCCAACGGTGGCTTCTGGGATGGCTCGGTGACGAACCTCGATCAGACGCCGCCGGCGACGATTGGTGATGCGGAATTTCGCGTCGCAAGCCCCGGCTATTTCGAAGCCGCCGGTATTGCCGTGATCAAGGGGCGCGCGTTTGAGCGTGCCGATCGGGTTGATGGCGCACCGGTTGCGCTGATCAGCGCGAGTGCGGCCAAGGACACCTGGGGCGATCAAGATCCACTAGGCAAGCAGATTCAGTACGGCAACATGGATGGTGACATGCGCCTGCTGACGATTGTCGGAGTCGTTGGTGATGTGCGCCAGCGTGGTCTGGATCGCGACGTTTCCGGAACGGTCTACGTCGATCTTGCGCAGCGTCCGATGGTTGCCGCCGAATTCAACATACTCGTTCGCACACGCTTGCCGATCGCCAGCGTGATGCCGTCACTGCGTGGCGTGCTCGAAAGCAATGCCAAAGGTATTCCGTATAGCGTGCGTCCACTCGCTGAAGTGCGTGCAAGCTCGCTGGCTGATCGCCGATTCAGTCTGATGTTGCTCGGTACCTTCGCCTGCGTCGCGTTTGTCCTCGCCGTCAGTGGCTTGTATGCGCTGATGGCCTTTGCCGTCGGTCAGCGGCAGAGCGAATTCGCCCTGCGCCAGGCGCTCGGATCAACGCGCAAACGCATCGCTCAACTGGTTCTGAAAGGTGGCATGCGCATCGGTGCCGGGGGTGTGCTGATTGGCTTGATCTTGGCAATTGCCAGCGCGCGGGTGACCGGCAATCTTGTCCACGGCGCGCCGAGTTTGAACATACCGACCCTGATCGGCGTTTGCGCGCTGCTGCTGATCACCTTGTTGCTTGCTTGTCTTTTACCGGCACGCCGGGCCAGCGCCGTAGCGCCACGCGATTCGCTGGCATGAGAATGCTATTTGAATCGCGCTTGTCGCGCAGTCGCCTTGGCGTGCGAGCGAAACTAAATGAATACAAAGGGAGAGCCTGACATGCACGCGATTCGCCATGAACTCAAACAAGCCGTGCGCAGCGTCATCGGTCAGCCAGCGTTCTCGATGCTCGTTGTCGGCGTGCTCGCGGTGGGCTTGACGGCGGTTATTTACGCACTGATTGCGATCGACCATATCGTCATCCGTCCGCTGCCATTTCCACAGCCAGGGCAGTTGCTCAGTGCCGGGCTGGATGATGGCAACGATCGCGGTGGCAATCTGGATCCGGTGCGGACCGATGACGTACTCGCGTTGCGTCGCCAGTTGGCTGGAATAGCCGACGTTTCTGCATTCAATACGGCGACCGTGAACCTGAGTGATCTTGATCGCCCGGAGCGCTATGACGGCGCGTTCGTTTCCGCCAACCTGTTTCATGTACTTGGTGTCGCGCCTGTGCTTGGGCGCGATTTCAGCCCGGCTGATGAGCGTGACGGAGCGCCGTCGGCTGTCATGCTTTCGCACGATCTTTGGGAGAGCCGCTACGGCGCCGATCCCGGTGTGATCGGCCAGCAGATTCGGGCGAACTCGCGGTCTGCGACGATTGTCGGCGTGATGCCCGAGGATTTCTCCTACCCGCGTCGCGAAGTCATCTGGATGGCCAAGCCATTCACCGAGGGTGCCAATCCGGATGACTCGTTTGCGCTGGTTCTGCGGAGCCTTGATGGGGTAACCGAAAGTGCCGTTCAGACTGCCGTGAGCGGCTGGTTTGGCGACGCCTCACGCGCCGAGCCGGACCATTTTCGCGGCTTGCGCGCCAGCGTCCAGCCGCTGGCTCTGCTGACCGTCAATGCAACCATGCGCAGCGTGATCAGCGTGATGCTCGTGGCAGCGTTGCTTGTCTTGCTGATTGCCTGCGCCAACGCGGCCAACCTGCTGCTGACGCGCACGCTCGCGCGTCGTCAGGAGCTCGCGATTCGCGTCGCACTCGGCGCGAGTCGATCGCGACTGACCCTGCATCTGATCGCGCAAAGCTTGTTGCTCAGCACGATCGCGGCGGTCATTGCGTTGTTTGTTGCGCGTTTCGCAGCCGGCTGGACCGATGCTGCGTTTCGCGCCTCTTCGGATGGCCCT
>JBBSVJ010000273.1:0-4113 GCA_038233665.1 Lysobacterales bacterium | reverse complement strand
GCAACCAAAGAAGGCCGCACCGTGCTGGTCGACTTCGGTATCGCCAAGGTATTGAGAGCGGAGGAATTCGCAGCGGCGTTGCCAGCAACCGTACCGGGATTGACTGCGCTGACGCCGGACTACGCAAGCCCGGAACAAATCCGCGGCCAAGAAATCAGCGCCGCCAGCGATATCTATTCGCTCGGTATTTTGCTCTACGAGCTGCTGACTGGCTCAAGACCCTACACAACGATCAGCTTGTCTCCAGGCGAAATCGAACACAGTGTCTGCGAGACCATCCCGCCTGATCCGAGCAGCCGCGTCGCGACGATGCGAGCGCGACCCCCTGCCGGGCTGGAAGACAACCGAAAACTTCGCAGCAAGCTGCGCGGCGATCTTGATCGGATCGTCATGACCGCACTGCGCAAGCAACCGCAACAACGCTACAGCAGTGCAGCTTCATTCGCCGCCGACATTGGCCGTTACTTGTCCGGAATGCCGGTCAAGGCGAGTGGGGCTTCCAAACTCTACCGATCGGGAAAATTCGTCGCCCGCCATCGCATGGTTGTGGCGGCCACTGGCGTAGCCTTCTTTGCCCTGCTTGGCGGCCTCGTCGCGGTCAGCTTGCAAGCGCACGAGGCACAACTGCAGCGCGATCTCGCCATGCAAGAGGCCAGCCGCGCGAAGAGCGCCAAGGATTTTCTGGTCGAGATGATCGGCCGCGCCGACCCTTACGAAAACTCAGAATCGGCCAGTTTGATAGGCGCCATCAAGCAATCTATCGCCGACATTGATGTACGTTTCAAGGGCCAACCCCTGCTTGAAGCCGACATGCGCTACGCGATCGGCTATGCGCTGCAGAATCTCGGCGAGATTGAACCCGGGCGCGAGCAATTGGAAAAATCTTTGGCTCTGCGAAAAGTACACGGATCGAAACTGGATATCGCCGAAGCGATCACCGGACTTGGCATCATCGAATGGTGGAAGAGCGATTTCAAGGCCGGTGAAGACCACTTTCGCGCCGCGCTCGACCTGATTGATGTGGACCCCACACAACGGGCAACCGTGCTTCGCGTCGACACCCTGACCAACTTTGCCGGCATGATGATCGATGCCGGCGATTTCAACCGTAGTGAAACCATCAGTCGCAAGGCGATTGCCGCCGCTGCGGATTGGCCCGACGCTCCTGCAGCGACCCTGGCCACGCTATGGGGCAATTTGGCGACGGCTCAGGAGAGCAACAAAAAGTTCGACCTCGCCGCTGATTCCTTTGAAAAAACACTGCAGATGCAGCGCAAGGCCACTGGAGAGATGAATCCCGCTTACGCCGTCGTACTCAACAATCAGGCACATTTGTTTGTCGATCAGGGGCAGCTCGAAAAAGGTATCGAGAACCTCAAACAGTCCTTGAAGATCCGTCGTCAGACGCTAGGCAAAAATCACCCGCAAACAGCGACCGTGCTGTTTAACCTGGCGCACGTTCAAACCGAGGCTGGAGATTTCAAGGCCGCCGAAAGTAATGGACTGCAAGCTCTCAAGATCGCCGAGGAAAGCTACAAGCCCGACCATCCGCGCATCGGCAAGGCGCATCAGGCACTCGCCGATCTTTACTTGAAAACCAATCAGCTCAAGTTGGCGCGCAATCACGCCCTCTACGCACAAACGATCTACAAGAAAGCCAAGGGCGTGGATCCCGCCTGGATCACAGCGGCCGATGCGCTGCTGGTAGAAATAGACGCCAAGCGAGTGAAGCAATAGCCAGCGGCTTATGCAGATGCCACTCGATGGACTCTCGTACTTCGTACTTCACACAATTCACGCGAGCCGTAAGCCACACCGAACGTTCCGACTAACGATCTCGCCAGTTTGCGTGCTTATCCCAGAATTCAACGCTGCGTTGGTAGGACTCGGCGTTCAAGAGAACCCCCGAGCCTCCGTGTTCGACGCCAAGCGCGTTACGCATCATCGTAATCGGCGCCATCGGAATCTCCTCCGGC
The DNA here is from genome assembly GCA_038233665.1 of Lysobacterales bacterium. Lineage (GTDB taxonomy): Bacteria > Pseudomonadota > Gammaproteobacteria > Xanthomonadales > Rhodanobacteraceae > Dokdonella. The sequence continues at coordinate 2,137 of JBBSVJ010000273.1, read as the reverse complement.
TGCATGGTGTAAAGACAACCGACGACACCCCAGTCGGTTTCGACCGCGGTTCCCTCCAAGGCGAGCTGTTCGCGACTGTAGAGAATCGGCAACAGGTAATTCGCCGTGGGTGGAATGACGCCTTCGAACCAACGCACAAGGACAGCCAGTTCATTCGAATTTCGCGCCTCGTAAGCCGAGCGCAGTTGGTGCTTGTTTTCATCTGAGATGGGCAGTGCGATGCAACGCGTTGAGGTCCAGTTGCGGTGAACATGCAACTTGCAGAATGGCGCATATCCATCGAGCACCTTCATGGGCTCGACTTCATTCAGATGCTGCTCAAACGCCTTGGCCGAACAATCCTGAATCGTATTCTTGCGCGGCCTTCGTGGGAAAAGACGCGTTCGCGCAAATTCGGTGAGAGTAATCGACACGGTTAACCTCGATTTCCAGATTGAACGGAAGCGTAGCCGATCACGACGGGCTACAGCGATGCCAGGCATCTACAGGCGTAATTCTTCGTGGGGGTTACTGGGGCGCGACCGGTGTTCAATCGGCGCGAGTGGCGTGTCGCGCTTGCGCTTGCGCTTGCTCATGCTCGCTCCACCCGAAGAACATCAGCACTTCGTCACGTCGCGCCATTGCGTCCTTGAAGCCGAGATTGATCAGTTCGCGCGTGTAGTCGGCCTCGAACAACAGATAGCTCGCGAGTGCCGCGCCTCGCGCCGACTCGCCGCGCCCAGAGACACCCACCGCGCGAAGCAAGGCTCGAATCGGTAGAGGCAAGCTGCCGATGTGCTTTCCGGCAAGATCGTCGAGGCGCTCACTGGGCGAAATCATCAGCACGTCAATCGGACGCAGTCGGGTCTGACCTCGCGCCTCTTCGGGTAACAGTTTCAATGTCTTGTTGATGCGTTGCAGTCGTTCCGCATCTGCAGTCAGCGAATCCAGAAAAATGTTCGACAACGCGTGACCGGCAATTTGCGCAAGGTTCGGATACTCGCTGGAACCAGCGCGCGGACCTGGAGGTTCATTGATACGCCCACCACCGACAATGAGAACGCGATCCGCTCCCAAATGAATGGCTGGCGAGATCGGCGCAGATTGGCGCATTGAGCCATCGCCAAAGTATTCGGTACGACCATCGATGCTCAGCGGAACCGCCGGAAATACAAACGGAATCGCCGAGGAAGCGAGCAGATGTGAGGTATCGATCTCTCCGCGAATAGCGATCCGTTTCGAACGCTTCCAAGGCTGGATATCGGTGGTCGACTCGTAGAAAGTCACGTGCAATCCCGAGCCGTAGCTCGAGGCAGTCACAGCCAGACCGCGTAGATGCCCTTGGTCCATCAGTTCGCGAATACGTTTCGGATCAACCCATACGCGCAACGACGCCTTGAGCGGTGAATTGTCGAGCAGCGATTGCGGGCGTTGCAATCCTGGAATCAGCCAGCCGAACATCAGCATCGTCAGCCAGCGTGCACCGGTACCGATGATTCCTGGTAAATCGGACCGATAGACCTGCCCGGCTCTGAAGTTTGACCAGACCTCAACGAGGTCGGCCACGGCAGCGTCGAAATCATCCGCACGCGTCGCCAGCGCCGAGGCATTGATCGCGCCTGCCGAGGTGCCCGCGATAATCGGGAAAGGATTGCCTCCCGTGGTTCCGGCGCCACGCCGGATTTGTGCAATCGCCTTGAGCACACCCACCTGGTAGCCCGCCCGCGCACCACCGCCGGTCAACACCAAACCCGTTACCGGCGAGGTTGTCGAATCCTGAGGGTTCATCTGCAGTCCAGCCGTTTCCGCATTCCAGCTCCAGTTTTCATCGTGGCTTTCGGGCGGCCATTGTAAGCCGCTGCAAAACAGGCTTGCGAAGAGAGACTGGTTTTCGATCGCCATCCAATCCTGCAGAACACGGGTCACCGGTGCCACGTACCCAGCCTTTCACGTTGCCGAACCATTCTCAACGAATGGATGCAGATGTTCGGGATAGGCTGCACGGCGTTTCACTTCTGCGGATGCGCGATGCACCTCTGCGTGAGGTGCATCGAGCAGCAGAGTCGAACGACCGAAATAGACAGCTGCGCTTTGAATTTGACGTCGCGCATCTGACCGAATTTGGCATCACGCAGCGCTGATGCCGTCAATGATCAGG
>JBBSVJ010000272.1:0-4163 GCA_038233665.1 Lysobacterales bacterium | reverse complement strand
CGATTGCGTCGTCCGAGCTGGTCGTGGTTGCCAACTTGCCCAAGAAGTCCACCGGCACCGATGCCAATGTCGAGATTCGTGGTGTCGGCCCGCAGAGTTGGGCGTTGCGACCGAACATGAAGATCATTGAAGGTCGCAAGTTCACGCCGGGTTTGCGCGAGATGATTGTCGGCAAAGGGGCGCGCCAGCAATTCGCCGGTCTGGATCCAGGCTCGACCATCAACCTCAACAACCAGCAGTGGACGATTGTCGGCGTGTTTGCGTCAGGCGATGCGCATGAGTCCGAACTCGAAGGTGACGTCGATACCGTTTCGGGAGCCTATCGCCGCCAGGGTTTCCAGTCGGTCACCGTACGCCTGACCTCACCCGAGGCGCTCGATACTTTCAAGGCCGCGTTGGCAAGCAATCCACAGCTCAAGGTTGAGGCCAAGTCCACGCTCGATTACTACACCGCGCAATCAGAAGGTTTGAGCAAGGTGATCCGCGTGGTCGGCATCACGATCGCGGCAATCATGGCGATCGGCGCAATCTTCGGCGCACTCAACTCGATGTACGCCGCCGTAGCGACCCGTGCCCGCGAAATTGCCACACTGCGTGCAATCGGCTTCCGCTCACCGCCGGTGATCGTTTCGGTCATGCTCGAAACGATGCTGCTGGCCTTGCTCGGCGGATTGCTCGGCGCGTTCATCGCCTGGCTACTTTTCAACAACTACTCAGTCTCGACGCTAGGCGCGAATTTCAGTCAGGTCGTATTCCAGTTTTCCGTCTCACCGGCCTTGTTGTGGACCGGCGTCAAGTGGGCGCTGGCAATCGGCTTCGTCGGCGGCATGTTACCCGCCGTGCGCGCGGCGAGATTGCCCGTTACAACGGCGCTACGTGAGTCTTGATAGCGAGATTTTGGAGTCGATAGTCGTGATTCGCGACAGCTGTTTTTCGCACCTGTTGGCATCCGGGATGCGTCTCGTAACTGTCACGGTGTCTCTCGACTCTCGACTCTCGACTCTCGAATCCCGAATCCCGAATCGCTAATTTTTACGTAGCTTTCCCAACGTAATCATGCCCACACCAGCGAGAATCACGGCCATGGCAAGCAGATCGCCGGTGTTCGCCGCTTCGCCAAGAAAAAGTACGCCCAACAGAACGGCCACTGGCGGATTGACGTAGGCGTAGCTGGTGGCGAGCACTGCCCGTACATGGCGCAATAGATACAGGTAAGCGGTGAAAGCCACCAATGAGCCGAATACGATCAGGTAAAGCATTGCGAGCGATGCTGAAATGCTCGGCAAACCGTGCAAGCGTTCGCCCTGAAGCAATGAAACAACGCTCAGGGCGATGCCCCCACTGAGCATCTGAGCAGCGGTATTCATCGATGCGGGTGGCATGTCTCGACGACGGCTCCAGACGGAGCCGAAAGCCCATGCGATTGCTGCGACAACCAGGGCGATGGCACCAGTCGGTGAACCGCCCATGCCGCTACCGACGTTGAGCAAGATGACGCCACCGAAGCCTATTGTCAGACCCAGCCATTCGAGTCCGCTTGGCCAATCGCGATAGATTGCCCCAAACGTTGCCGCAAATAGCGGCATGCTTGCGATAGCGATCGCTGCCAGACCGGATGCCACGGTCTGTTCGGCAAAACAGACCAGACCATTGCCGACGCCAAGCAGCAAAGTGCCGGTTATTGCCGCATTGATCCATTGCGGACGTGTGGGTGAGGCGCCGCCGCGCACGCGAAGAAAGGCATAAAGCATTCCGCCCGCGATCAGAAAGCGGACCGCACCCAAAAGAAACGGTGGCCAGCTTTCGAGCGCAATGCGGATAGCGAAATAAGTGGATCCCCAGACAACGTAGACAGCCAGCAAAGCCAGCGGAACCAGCAACCGGGGTGATGTGAGCACCGTCGCCGGTGCGGAGATCGCTACGTCGCCTTGCCCGGGCGGCTGCGAAATGTTGCTGATGCGATCGCTTTCAGACATTCAGGGGAGTCTCTGGCGAGTAGCAAGCGCAATCACGTTTCAGCTCGTCGCACTCTGACCGAATCCGGCTCGGCGACTGAAGCAATGGAATCCGGGAAATCCGGGTGGATCGAGCGTCCGCGATTCAGTCAATGGCGGTCAGCACCATTGGCGTTGAATGAAAATGAACCGATTTAGCGGTGCGGCTGATGATCGCGATCGGGTTGTTCGATGCGAATGCGTCGATCGGAATCACCGACCACGGTGAACTCGCCGTCGATCACCCCGTCCTCAGCTTTTTTCGCTCTCGGCCGAGCCGGGCCAGGGCGTTTTGCACGAAGCATGTGGATGAGGTACCAGAACGCGCCGCCGACGAACAACGCGAGAAACGCGAAAAACCCGAGTGCGATAAGCCCCAGGACAACGACCAAGCCGAGAACGCCTCCGATCACACGCACCAGCGGGTTGCGGGGGCGCAGATGGGACTGGAAAACAAACATGGACCTCTCCTCGGATTGCCGGCCGCGTCGCAAGTTGGCTGCGGTGCGTGGCTCAGGACAGGTATTCTTGGGGTTGGAAGCCCGCCGAACAAGTGTCCAAGGTCGCCATGAACAAATCCTCCGCGCTCTGCCAAGTCGATGACATTCCCGATGCCGGGGCTATTTCCGTGCGAATCGAGTCCGCTACCGGCGGGTTCGAGATCATTCTCATGCGCGAAGGGGATGAGATTTTCGGCTATCACAATGAGTGTCCGCATCAGGGCCGGAACCTGGATTACGTGCCGGGCAAGTTCCTGATCAAGGAAGGACGCATCATTTGTGCGGCCCATGGAGCGGTATTCACGATCAAGTCCGGAGATTGCGTATCCGGACCTTGCAGCAACGGCCTCCTGCGTGTGCCGATCCGCATCGAGGACGGTCAGGTGTTCTCGGCCTGAGTCGAGGCCGAGAATTGCCTGGTCTGCAGATGCCCGTTTAAAAGCGAGTCCTTCTTCAATTTACGCAAAAGCTCGCCCTTCAACGGGCTCCTGGGGGTGGGTTTAGCGTTGATCTCTCTTTTCGATGATCCTCGACATGGATGTACGACGCCTCTCGTTGACACGCCGTGGATGAGTGACTAATCTCATCGTTAGCCTGCTGATCGCTGCGGATCTCGCTGCAGCCAGCCTCGCTGAACCCACGCAGAGGTTGCCATGCGCAGCAAAACCACGCAGACCCCGAAACCGACCGAAGCCGAACTCGGCATTCTCAATGTGCTTTGGGACCGCGGTGAGTTGACCGTTCGCGAGTTGCACGCGGCGCATTATCGCGATGACGGTACGGGCTACACGACCTCGCTGAAAATGCTCCAGATCATGCACGCCAAGGGTCTGGTTGAACGAAACGATTCGCAGCGCGCGCATGTCTATCGTGCAGCAATCAGCAAAGAGATTACCCAGAAGCGGTTTCTCAGCGATATTGTGCAGCGCGTTTTTGATGGGTCACCCTCGCAGCTGGTTCTGCAGGCGCTTGGTGGCCAGCCGAAAGCCAGTCGGGAAGAGTTGGACGAAATCCGTGCGTTGCTCGACAGCATCGAATCCGGAAAATCTCCATGAACCTGATCGCTGCACATCATTCCTGGGTGCAGGCACTTGGCTGGAGCCTGGTTCATTTCCTTTGGCAGGGTGCTTTGGTCGGCATCTTGTTCGCTTTGATGCGCGGAATGCTTGCGAACGAACGAAGTTCAGCGCGCTATCTCATCGGGTTGACTGCCATGGTGATCTTGGCGGTATGTCCGTTGCTGACTTTTTTCGCCATCTGGTCACCCGCTTCAAACGCGTCCTTCGCCATGGGCGAAGTGATCGAAGTAGTGCCGGGTCTTTCAACATCAACATTTGCAGCGGAATCGGCAATGCCGATCGGCTGGCTTTCCTTGCTGGTCGCTGGCTGGATGTCTGGGGTTTTGCTGATGATCTGGCGAGCTGTTTACCAATGGCGAGCACTGGAGCGCATCGCTTCACGATTGGCTTGGCGCGAGGCTGAGATCGAAGAAATGCTCATCCGAGTCGGACAACGCTTCAGGTCGTTGCCGGGCGTGCGCGTTCTGGTCTCGGCGAATATCGATACACCGACCTTGATTGGCTGGTTCAAGCCAGTGATCCTGCTGCCTGCCGCCGTCGTGATTGGTTTTCCACGTGAACAACTTGAGCTCATCCTCGCTCACGAACTT
>JBBSVJ010000271.1:0-4235 GCA_038233665.1 Lysobacterales bacterium | reverse complement strand
TATTGACCTGAGCATCGACCGTAACGGTGACCAGCGCGGATGCCATTCCACCCTGCCCGTCGCTGACCGAATAGCGGAATGTCGCCACACCGGCAAATCCCGCTGCGGGCGTGTAGTTGATTTGCGTGCCAGCAATAACGGCGCTACCGCTGGTGGGCGCGCTGACCGAAACCAGTGACAAGCTGCCTCCCTCCGGATCGTTGTCATTGGCCAGCACATCAATCGAAACCAACGTACCGCTTGAAGTCGTCGCGCTGTCATCGCGTGCAAGCGGGAAAAGATTGATGTATTCCTTCGGCGATCGGCTGATCCTGGTGGTCTGCGAACGACGAACCCGATAGGTCTCGACCGTGCGCGAATGCGCCGTCGAGTCACGCGCAAGCGAACGCGCAATCCAGGCGGGCCCGACCAATTGACTGGTCGGCACGAACGAACCATGTCGTCCAAATTCATAACGCAGAAAAACGGAAAAACGGTCATCATCACGCGCGGCGATTCCGCCGCTGGCGTTGACATGCTCGGCAAGCCCGGTGAGACCCCATCCACTCTTGCCCAGCGGCGCGTCGGCTCCCACCGACAAGGTATTCGAGCGCGCACCATCACCGTTTTGAAAACTCGCGCCACCGTGCACACGCATCGACAGCGGCTCGAAGAAGTGACTGACTTGCAAGCCGACTTCAGAGTTGAACGGCTTGCTTGCGAATATCGTCTCAACGGTGGTTGTTTCCACCTGGGTGAAGCTGCCCAAATCATCAACGCCGGGAATGACTTGGGCATCCGACTGCAGACCGACGCCATCATTGCGCAGACCACTGATTCCGCGCGCGACATATCCCTCGATCGAAAATGCACGCCGATCGATTCCAAATCCCAACGTTGCTTTTCTATCGTGCTCACCATTCTGGTCAACTGCGAACGAGAGCCGCGCAACCGTCGCCTGATCAGGATGCTGAAGCGCCTCTTGCGCCGTCATTCCCCAAAGCCAGTTGTAGTCCGATTGCATACCGCCGGCGCCCGAACGATCCCACCAGAGTTGCGCGATGAATGCGCGCTCGTCGTTGCGCGCAAAAACGCCGGTGAGCTTGCCTTCGCTTTCGCCTTCGCTGTTGACGCCGATGGCGATACTGCCGTCGTTGCCGACGTAGCTGAGTGGAATAGAAGGATCAGTTACCTTCGGAACACCGTCATCTTGCTGCGCCCATGCCTGGCCGAGCGACAACGCGGCTATTGACGCGACAAGCAATCGATTGATACGCAGCATGATCCTCTCCCCACCACTCAAAGCGAAATTCCCGTCCCCAATCGAGGGCCCGCGTCAACCGCGCTGAGCACCGATCTGGCGCGAGTATGCACCGGTCCAACGCCGCAAGAAACCAGAAGTGGTGTACTCGGTAAAACCCCGCAATATGTCAATGCACCTCATCGGGCAAACATCCGCTGAGCGATCCAGCCCAGGCGCGTGGCGTGGCTAGCCAGCTGGCCATACGAATTATTTCTTTCTCTCTCTTTGGACCTTTCGTATAGTCGCTTCGCCTTCGGAACTGTTTTGCAGATACGACCGCTGCAGCGTCGAATGACGCCGGCGAACGTGCCTGTGGTCGCGCTGCTGAAAGTTTATCTCCTTTAAACAGGTCTGAAGTGCGCGGGCAGCGGATTTTCTGCGCGTTTCAGCCCATGTCGCCGAAGCCATGCGCGAGGTCTTTTCTTTTGATGGTCTGGCGACCCCCTGATCATCCAGAGAGGAGGTTTCATGCAATCCATTCATGCAGGTTTGAAAGTCAGCGTTCTCGCAATCGCTGCCGCTTTTTCACTCAATATCACGCCCGCCGATGCAGCCAAGGTTCGCGTCACCATTACCAATCTGGCACCCGCGGGCGGCACGTATCTGACCCCAGTCTGGGTTGCGTTTCACAATGGCAATTTCGATACCTACAATCGAGGCGAGGCAGTTTCGCCGGCCTTTGAGCGCTTGGCCGAAGATGGTGATACAGGCCCACTGTCCATGGCATTTTCCGGCGTAGTCGGCCCTGCGGCAGGAATGGGACAGGACGCGACCCTGCTGGAGCCCGATGGATTTCCCGGCATGCCGATCTTTGATCCGGGCAACAGCAGCACCAAGGTGTTTGACGTCAGCCCAACCTCCGAATGCTATTTCAGCTTTGCGAGCATGGTCATTCCCTCCAACGATGCCTTCATCGCCAACGACAATCCGCAGGCATACAACGTATTCGATGAGGACGGAAACGTCCGGTCTTTCGATATCTACGTCAACGGCGATCAAGTGCTCGACGCGGGCTCCGAGCAAAACACCGAAGTGGATGCAGCATTTCTCAACCAGGCTGCCGGCGATGCCGGAGTCGTCGAGAACGGTGTCGTCATGCGTCATTCCGGCTTCAATGGTTCGGTCGCAAATCCGGATGAAATCCCCGTCAATATTCTCGGTGGCAGCAATGGGGCTGGCGCGATGTTCGACGCAGTCGCTGCCGACTTCAGTCGCGAAGGTTCAAAAATTGCTCGAATCCACATCGGGCCGCTGGTTGACGGCAGCTTCTCGGGCGGTTGGTACGATCCCGCACGCAATGGCGAAGGCTTGATGATAGAGGTGTTTCCGCGTGATGGCGCGATGAAAGGAGTGGTCACCTATTTCACTTATTTGCCGGACGGCAGTGGTCAAGCCTGGATCCAGGGTATGGGCACATTTGTCGATGACAGTCTGGTGATCCCGGACATGTATCTCACCAGTGGACCGAGTTTTGGACAGGACTTCGATGCCGCAGCGTTGGCTACCCAGCCCTGGGGATCGCTGAGAGTCAAGTTCAACTCGTGTTCGACCGGTGAATATAGCTATAGCTCGAGTCTTCCCGCCTATGGAAGTGGCAGCCATCCGCTCACCAAGCTGACACCTTCCGAGATACCTGGCGCAGGCGCCTGCCCCTGATCGCGGAATCGAATAGATGCGCTGCCGCAACGTCTGCATGACGTTGCGGCTCACTTCTTACTCCACGCCAATCCAGTCGACGGCCAGCGAAAATGGACCTGCCCGCTTGTCGCCAATCAACAAGCCCAACTCCTTGATCTGCGCTGGATCGAATGGCGGCCCATCGAGCATGGTTCCGCGTGCGCTGGGGCGTAGCGAGTCGAAGCTCACACGCACCTCCGTCCACTCGCCCGCGGGCGCGTCGAACTCTGCGCCGTAAGATACGGTGATGCCCCGGTATTGCGCATTCGTGGCGAGTCGAAGCTGATAGCGGCGACCATCACCACGTACGCGCAACACCACGGTGCTGGCATTCGAGAGATTGAGCGCATAGCCGCGTGGGCGAATCGACGCGAACCCACCGTTGTTCTCCAGTGATAGCGAACCGCTGAATTCCAACTCGCCATCTTTCACGGTCGGCGCGCCACTTGAACGCCCGCCCATCACGCCGTCGTTGACCGCCACCCAGCGCGGTTCCGATGAATCCTCAGCAAAATCCATCAATTTACGCATCGAAACCTCCACCGAGGGTTTGGCCAATACACCGAAGGCTATCGGCAGGGAAATAGGAACATAGACAGCCGCAGCGATCCGTCCAGTCATGGCGAGTCACCTCAGGAGTGAAACGCATTGTAGATCGTGACCTGACGCTACGCTTCGGTAGTGGCGATTCGATCCTTACACGCGATCGCGTTGCGTTGTTGAACAGCGACTCCGAAAGCACCGAAACCGGCTCATAGGAAGCCAAGCTTTGTTTTTCGACGTTGCTGATCTCAATCGATCGACGCAGTGCTCTAGTGCCGATATTTTGACCGCTGTCGCTGCAACAAAAAGTGATGCTAGAGTTGCGTGGAAGACCCTGAAGCTCGCTCCCGAGGCGGCGACGAGTTTGCACATGGCGGTTTGGTGCCAGCCTTACAGCCACGCAAGATCCCATCAAGCGGTCTTTCATGACATCGCAGCAAAATGGCTCTGAACGATGACGCTCGGAAAATCCAGGACAGTCGCGGTAATCGGTGCAGGCATCGCCGGAGCCGCTTGTGCGCACGCGCTTCAGTTGGCCGGACACGCGGTACATGTGATCGACAAATCCCGCGGAGTCGGCGGGCGCCTCGCCACGCGCCGTCTGGAATGGATCGACCCACAAGGGGTGAGCTGCACCACGCGCTTCGACCACGGAGCCATCGGTATCTCGGCACACACAAAACCTTTCAAAAATTTTGTCGATCGCGCTGTATTCGAGAAACGCCTGGCTCTT
>JBBSVJ010000270.1:0-4251 GCA_038233665.1 Lysobacterales bacterium | reverse complement strand
GAAAAGGAACCCAGTAACTTTGCGTGCCACCATTTCCGAGTTGTCCAGAATCGTTCTTCCCCCAGCACTTGGCGGAGCCATCACTGAATACGGCACACGTGTGAAAGGGTCCTGCGGACATCGAAATGACATCGGAATTGAAAACCAATGCAGGCGCTAAAGTTGGAAAGTCGTTAAAATTTCCGACCTGGCCATAGCTGTTTCCTCCCCAGCAGAATGCGGATCCATCGGACTTCCGGGCGCAAGTGTGAAAATAGCCCGCAGTGATGCCGACGACATCCGTAAGTCCCCCGACTGCGTTCGGCGTCAAATGATCGGTATTGGTACCGTCGCCGAGTTGTCCATTTCCATTGCTTCCCCAACAGACAACGGTTTCATCTGTCTTCAGCGCGCACGAATGGTAGCGACCTGTGGCGACTGCGGTTGCACCTGTCAATCCGCTGATCTTGCTTGGCATTGATCTGTCGACCGTGCTGCCATCACCGAGCTGACCGAAATCATTGCGTCCCCAGCACGCTACGGTGCCATCATCGGCAACTGCGCAAGAATGATAATTGCCAGCTGACACTCTCGCGGCCGCGGCCGATTCTGAGAACAGGGCGGCCGCCAAGCAAAGAAGTGCGAAAGTTACGCCTCCCAGATTGAACGTCCTTCTAAATGCGGCACGTTTGAGCATTCCTTCTCTCCTTTCCAATTGATCATCACCAAGTCATCAAATGAAGCGAGGCTATATCATTTTATGCATCAAGCTTTAGTATTGCATAAACGATCATTACGATGAAATTGATACGACAGGAGCTTCGGTTCGGGGCTGGTCAACTATCGACGCATGCTGCGATTTAACTAGTCCAGAACAGATTGAATTGAGTTCTGGACTAGCGATCTTTACTCAGGAGGGGCGGCTTGCTGCCGGCTTGCCGCCACTGAATCGTCTGCGCTTCTTGTTCGCTGCCGCGTGCTCGTGATCGCCGTTGCCGCGAGGTTGCTGGGCGTGCGGACGACGTGCGTGTTGCGGGCGACCCTGTTGCGGTCGTGCGCCACCGGGACCTTCGAGACGTAGTGGCTGCGAGGGCTCGAATCCTTCAACGTTGACGATCGCAATATCCTGCTTGAGCATCTTGCGGATGTCGCGCAGCAAACCTTCTTCTTCGCGGCTGACCAGTGAGATCGCCAGGCCTTCGGTGCCGGCGCGGCCGGTGCGACCGATGCGATGGACGTAGTCTTCCGCGACCATTGGCAGGTCGAAGTTGATGACCATCGGCAACTGATCGATATCGAGTCCGCGCGCGGCGATGTCGGTGGCGACGAGGACATTGACTTTGCCGCTCTTGAAGTCGGCCAAAGCACGCGTACGCTGATTCTGGCTCTTGTTGCCGTGAATTGCGGCGGCGCGAATGCCGGACTTTTCCAGCTGCTTGGTCAGCTTGTCGCAACCGTGCTTGGTGCGGCCGAAGATCAACGTCTGGCTGCCATCAAGACTGAGCAGGTGCAGCAACAGGTCGCGCTTGGCTTCCGGGTTGACCGGATGCACGCGGTGGGTAACCGTCGAGGCCACGCTGTTTGGCTTGGCAATCTGGATTTCCTGCGGCGAGCGCATGAACTGGCTGGCCAGGGCCTTGATCTCGGTTGAGAACGTGGCCGAAAACAGCAGGGTCTGACGCTGGTTCGGCAAGGCGGCGAACACGCGCTTCATGGCTGGCAGAAAGCCCATGTCGAGCATGCGATCGCCCTCATCGAGGATCAGTATCTCAACGTTGGAGAGATCCACCGTGCGGCGCTGCATGTGATCGAGCAGGCGACCTGGCGTGGCGACGACGATATCGACGCCACGACGCAGCGCGTCGATCTGCGGGCCCATGCCGACGCCGCCAAAAATCGTCGCCGACTTGACGCCAATATGTTTGCTGTACAAACGCACGCTGTCCTGCACCTGGGCGGCGAGTTCGCGCGTCGGGGTGAGAATCAATGCGCGTGGATTGCGTGCCAACGGCATGCGCTTGCCTTCCGGATACAAGCGTTCCAGCAAGGGCAGGGCGAATGCCGCTGTCTTGCCGGTGCCGGTCTGTGCGCTGGCCATCAAATCGTGACCGGCCAGAACAACTGGAATGGCGGCGATCTGAACCGGTGTGGGTTGGGTGTAGCCTTGTTCGCCGAGCGCGCGCAGCAATGCTGGCGACAGCCCGAGGGTGTCGAAACTCATGGTGATGCTCCTGATGTATAACCCGGAGCGTCCCTGATGAACCGCGCTGCAGGTTTGAATTTTCGGACGCCGGTCAACATGACGGGCATTCCGGTTTCGGGCGTCGGGACCACGAGCGGTGAGGTTCGGGCCGTGCCAATGAACGGGCAGGGACACGAATAACCGGAAGGGAAGCGGGGGTCAACGCGACTTAACCCGACAAGTTTACAGGATTCAAACGATTCAAGCCACTGATTTGACGACGCATTGGAGGGATGATGACAACTGGTCTTTGACCAATGCGTCGGCAAAGAATAGCGTGCCGTCCATGCGCATCTCCCTGGAACTGGATTCAACCGATCTCGAACGTTTCCAAAGCGCGTTCGAGCGTGCGCGCCGACTCGCCATCGAAGCGGACGAAGTCGATATTGTCGATGCCGCCAAGCAGGCACTCAACACGATATGCCTGGACAAGATTCCAGCCTACGTGCGCAACCGGCTGGTGCATGTGCAGCGGCTGATCATGTTGCTGGAGGATGACGATTGGTGTCTGCCCATGCCTGATCGCAGCGAAGCATTGGCAGCTTTGGCCTATTTCGGTGACCCCGATGACTTGATTCCCGATCACATCGAGGTAATCGGCATGATCGATGACGCCATCATGCTGGAGCTGATCGCACGACGAATGCGTCACGTTTTGGAAGCGTATCGTCAGTTTTGCGAATTCAGGAAATCACGAGCCGCGTCAGCCGTCGCTGGTTTGAGTCGACGCGCAGAAGCCGGCGAGCTGGCAAAGTTTCGCGCCGAATTGATTGAGGAGCTGAAAATTCGACGCGAGCGTCTCGACGCACGTGTCGAAAAGATGACTTGAAAATACGCGGCTGATGGAGATTTTGCGGCTGCAGTCTCAGCACAATGCTGATAGTCTCGCGCGCCCTCAAGCCAGTTGAAGCCGGAGCACCGTATGCAGATCGCCAAGGACACCGTCGTCTCGATGCACTACATCCTCAGTGATGCGGCAGGTGAGGTCGAAAATTCGCGCGAATCGAAACAGCCTATCGAGGCTCTGATCGGGCACGGTGGAATGATCCCGGGTCTGGAAAAAGCCCTTATCGGGCACGAAGCCGGAGATCAAGTGACCGTTGAGTTGACTCCAGCCGATGCCTACGGCGAGCGCAATGAAAGCGAAGTGCAGCGGTTGCCGAAGAAATATTTTCGTGACGGTGCAAGGCTCAAGCCGGGCATGATCGCGACGCTCGCTATGAAGGAAGGCGGACAGCGAACCGTGACCGTGGTGAAAGTCGGTTCAAGCGTCATTGATGTCGATCTCAATCACCCGCTGGCTGGCAAATCGCTGAATTTCGATGTCGAGATCTTGAGCGTCCGGGAAGCAACAGCCGATGAGATTTCTCACCGGCATGTTCACGGCCCGGCTGGCGTGGAGCACTAACAGCCTGTTGATGGCGAGTGTGGCCCGGACTCTTTTCCCGGCACTAATTGCAGGCGCGCGGCGTAGAGTGTGGTCAGTTTATCGGTTAATGGATAACTCGCTTGCCGCCGCTGAACGTGTCTTTCCAGCCGGGTGCGTCGAGTCGATCGAGGCGCACGGTTCCGCCGCTGTTCGGAGCATGCACAAATTGCCCGTTGCCCACGTAGATGCCCACGTGGCTCACGCGCCGGTTAGCAGCAAACAGCACGAGATCGCCGCTTTGCAAATGCCGTAGGGAAACATCGGGTTGTTTGAGTTTGCCGATGTCCGCTGATGTTCGCGGCAGGCTAATGCCGGCGACATCGCGGAACACATAACCGACCAGACCGCTGCAATCAAAGCCGGTTTGCGGCGTGTTGCCGCCGTAGCGATAGGGTACGCCGACCAGCGACATCGCACGGAACAACACCGCGTTGGCGAGGACAGTGGTATCGGCAAAGGGTACTTGCTCACCTCCGCTGGCGTAAACCGACGGGCGTATTTCGCTCTTTCCGCAAGCGCAGAGCAAAAACATGAGCAAGATTGCAGGACGCAGAAAGCACATCGCCCGACCTTGGGTCAGGTCAGGCGATGTGTCAACCAT
>JBBSVJ010000269.1:0-4290 GCA_038233665.1 Lysobacterales bacterium | reverse complement strand
TGTTCAGTCGAACAGGATTGGCCAGATCCTCCTTTCAAGAGATTCGAATCCTGGGGTTCAATCCATTTTCTCGGTGCGTATCGGCGAGCGTGCAAGGTGCCTCAGCTCGATGATCTTGCCCGGTTCGCGCACGTCAATGCCAACATTAAGAATAAATATTCTCAACACGGTAGAGAGATCGGTATCAATCGTTCGCTGCTTGCGATGGCTATTCTGCGTGTGAAGCATGCGCCGAGTTCGCCACCATCAAACGGCCGCTTTCGCACGCAGCGAGGTGTGACGACGTTTGATCCGTTCGCAAACCAGTTGCCCCAACTCGACGTGCTCTTCTCCTGAGCGTCGGTTGGAGCGGTTGATCCCACGCTTGATCGAGAGGTCTTCGCTGATTGATCGATCAGCATTTCCAATCGTTCCGATTCAAAGATTGCGTTTGATTCCGGGATGCCCTCAGCGGAGCATATTGTCCTTGCTCCAATGGATGTTTCTTAATGAATTCCGATGCCACCACGATCACCGAAGTTGATTCGCCCGAATCGGGAGCGCGTGCGCAAACGCCTGGATCGCCAAGTTCGATGATTCCGGGACTGCTGCTGGTTGGTGCCTTGACCGCAGTGGCATATGCGTTGCGCTTGATTCCAGGCCTCGGTCTGCTCAGCCCGATGATTCTGGCCATCCTGCTCGGCATCATTTTTCACAACACCGTATCCACGCCACTCTGCGCCAAACCAGGCGTGCAGTTCGCCATGCGTCGGTTGCTGCGCTTGGCGATCATCCTGCTCGGATTGCAGCTCACCATCACCCAGGTTATCGAGGTCGGAGGGCGCGGCATGCTGATCATCATCGCGACGTTGCTGGCGACGTTTCAGTTCACGCGATGGCTAGGCGCGCGCCTTGGCGTAGATGCCAAGCTGGCCGAACTGATTGCCGCCGGCACGTCGATCTGTGGCGCATCGGCGGTGATCGCAACCAATACGGTGACGCGTGCAAGTGATGAGGATGTCGCTTACGCCGTGGCGTGCGTCACCGTATTTGGCTCATTGGCGATGTTCCTGCTGCCGTTCCTCGGCGGCGTGCTGCATCTTGATGCACATGCATTCGGGCTATGGACTGGCGCATCGATTCATGAAATCGCACAAGTGGTTGGGGCTGCATTTCAGCGTGGTCAGCAAGCTGGCGAGTTCGGCACCATCGCGAAACTGAGCCGCGTCATCATGCTGGCTCCGGTGGTGCTTGGGCTCGGTTGGTTGGCAAGGCGTGCGGCCAAGCGCAACAACAGCGGCGACAACGCACAAGTCGAGGTGCCTGTGCCGTGGTTTGTCATCGGCTTCATCGGCTTGGTTGTTTTGAACAGTGTGGTCAGCATCCCCGATGCGCCCAAGAAGCTCCTGATCATCCTGACAACGATCCTGCTAACCATGGCGCTGGCGGCGATGGGATTGGAGACCGATCTGCGCAAGTTGCGCATGAAGGGTCTGCGTCCTTTCTTCCTCGGTGCCATGGCCTGGGTGTTTATCGCCAGCTTCAGTTTTGCCGCAATCCAATTATTTGGCTGATCCCGCCGATTCGCCAAGACCGAATTGCCGCTGCTCATGTGGTGCGATGTCGAATACTTGTTACTTATATAAAGTATTTCAACACGTTAAAGGCTGCAAGCGCTTCTTTAGGAGCCCCACCAGGGGTGAGCTTTCATTCGAAGTGACGGAGAACTCGCCCGTGAACGGGCTCCTACGGAAAGCCTGTATTGGTTGATGTTTTGAATTGGATCAAGACTGCCGAGACGAACATCATCTTGTTATCCCGGTGGCAGATACTGAAACCGCAAAGCTCGTAGACTCCTCCGATACTTTCCGTCTTGATCTGACCTCGCGATGACCCTCGAACAATTGCGTGTCTTCGTTGCCGTTGCGGAGGCGTTGCACGTCACCCGCGCAGCCGAGCAATTGCACATGACCCAGTCGGCAGCGAGTGCTTCGATTGCAACGCTGGAGTCTCGCTACGAGACGAAACTGTTTCATCGCGTCGGACGTGGCATCGAACTGACTCGCGAGGGCGCGTTGTTTCTGCCCGAAGCGCGAGCGCTTTTGCAACGCGCGAGCGCCGTTGAACTCACGCTTGGCGAACTATCCGGTCATCTGCGTGGTGATTTGCATGTCGCGGCCAGCCAGACGGTGGTCAACGAATGGTTGCCCTCGCGCGTGGTGTCTTTCCGTGCGCGCTATCCGGATGTCTCAATAAAGCTGACCTCGTGCAATACCGAACAGGCGACTCGCGCGGTGCTGGAGGGTTCTGCGGACATCGCCGTGGTCGAAGGATCGGTTGATCCGGGTCCGTGGGTATCGCAAGAGGTTCCGGGGGATCGACTGGTGTTGGTGTTACCGCAGGATCACGCGATGATCGCGGTCACCGAGGTGAATGCCGCCATGTTGCGAGCCGCCGCGTGGGTGATGCGAGAACGCGGTTCCGGGACACGTCGTCTTATCGAAAGCGCCTTGAGTGCCTGGGGCGTTGCCTCAGGCGAGGTCAACGTGGTGCTCGAAATGCCCTCAAATGAATCCGTACTGGCCGCCGTCGAGGCAGGTGCGGGCATCAGTGCGGTTTCCGAATTCGCTGCACTACGCAGCAGACTGCCGATGATCGATCTCGATCTGCCGCATCGCTGCTACACCGTGCTGCGCCACCGTGACCGACCGCCAAATCGTGCCCAGCAAGCGCTCATCGACATGCTTGCCGCCGATTGACACTAACGTGCGTTGCCACAACCGAGGTTCCGCTACATCAGGGTAGCGGAACCTCGGAATTCCAAACCCATCGACAACCAGCGCCGTGCTGACGATGGTTGGCTGGGATCCTCGTCCCTACGCGGGCGAGGAATCGCAACTACCTAGCCTAAGCTCAGGCGCGCAGAGCCTTGCCACGACGTGCGGCGACGACAATCAAGCCTCCCGCCAGCGCCATCAAGCCCATCCAACCGAGGCTCGGCAGATTGGTCGGCGCATTCGCAACGCCCGTGGTCTGCAACGGTAACGAGGTGCTGGTGCCATCGCCAAATACCGCTGTGACACCGAGTGGCTGATTGGTTCCGTCACCCACGGCGAAAAGACTGACAATGGTGCCTGCGGGAAGGGCTACCGGGGCCGGATTGATCAAGGTTGTTGCGCCATCAGGAGTGGCGATCTTGAGATCGTAAGTGCCTGCCGGTACTTCGAAAAAGCCGGAATTCTGGGCGAATTGAACACTCGCCAATCCGTTGACTACGGCACCGGCTTCAGTGCGTACGGAAACGGCTGTGTCGGCCAGCACATTACTGAAAGGAGCAGCATGCACGACACGGATCTTGACGTTGCCGGCGCTCGGCGCGGTGTTGTCATCTACGAGCGGCAACAGCGCCAGAGGCTGATTGCTGCCATCACCGATTGCCGCTACGGAATAGTCTGTATCGGCCGCAAGATTCACGTTGGCCGTGATGGCGGGCGTCGCGCCGCCTGGAGGCGCGAACACTTCGAGCAGGGTGTTGCCGGGTGCGACGCCGGCGCCGCTCAAGGTCAGGTAACCGGAAACCTGGTTGAAAACGACGTTGGGCAAGGCTTGTGTGCCATTGACGTTGACGGAAACGGCGGTTGCGGCGACGGTTGCGGCGAACGGTGCGAAATGTTCCACATTGACGCGGGTATCTGCGGATGCAGAAAGGGCTGTGGTACCCAGAGCAGTCAGGACTGCGAGCCTGATGACGGCATTTTTCATGGAGTTGTCCTCTGAACATTCAAGGTAAAAGAAGTTGTAACAAGGAAACCTTTCTTTCTACCCGTTCATGGCTTGCCGCTTGCAGGTGCCTCAACCCATTGCTGGACTGATGGATACCCGCATGCAACGAGCCTGCAGTTCACTGCAGAACCCCTCCCAGGGTTTTCCCCCACTCGCGAACAAGCGAGCAATCAGGGGACTGGCAAGCTTATACGGAGTTTGGCTGTGGATGCACCTGACCCACGAAAAAAATACGAAGTTGATTCAGGAACGTGACGCGGCACCCACAAAAATGCGCTGGAGCTTTCGGCGCCTGGCCACTTTTGCGATGGCGAATCAGCAGTCAGGATGAAAATGATTGCCATGGTCAGAAACGCGGCGAAAACCGTACAAGATACGGCGGTCGGCGCTTGGCGGCGACCCCTGCCCAGTGACTACGGCCTATGGCATCGGTTGACTATGCAACCACGATTCAACCCGCCATCGCTTGCAACATCAATCCGGTGAGCCACGCGCAATAGGTGCCAAGCGCATAGCCAAGCACGGCCA
>JBBSVJ010000268.1:0-4291 GCA_038233665.1 Lysobacterales bacterium | reverse complement strand
TGCAGCGGACGCGGTCGATGAGCTGATCGCGATGGGTGAGCGACTGGGTGCACCGGTGGTGCACAGCCTGCGTGGAAAGGATTTGCTTGCAGACGACCACCCGCTAAACATCGGCGGCCTCGGCATGCTGGGCGGAAAGCCGGCGGTCGAAGCGATGCATGCCTGTGATGTGCTGCTGATGGTGGGTACAGATTTTCCTTATCAGAATTTCTATCCGGAGAGGACGCGGGCGATCCAGATCGAGGCCGAACCTCGCCACCTCGGCCGACGCCATCCATTGGCAGTCGGCTTGATCGGTCACGCCCAACCGACGCTGAGCAAGCTGCTTGAACGTATCCGGGCAAAATCCGATCGTGATTTTCTCAAACAGATGCAGAGCTTGCGCCAATCACAGCTTGATCATTTCAGGGAGCAGGAATCGCGCGACACCAGCCCCCTGCCACCGCAGTGCGTACCCGCTCGCGCCTGTGCGCTGGCCAGCGACGACGCCATTTTCATCTGCGATACCGGCGAGGTTACCGTCTGGACCGCGCGACACCTGCATCTGCGCGAACATCAACGCATGACCTTGTCCGGCCAACTGGCCTCAATGGGCTTCGGCCTGCCCGGTGCCATCGGCGCTCAGTTGGCTTACCCCGATCGTCAGGTCGTGGCCTTGTGTGGTGACGGCGGATTCTCGATGCTGATGGTCGATTTTCTGACCGCGGTTAAATACGAATTGCCCATTACGGTGATCGTCTTCAACAACCACAAACTCGGCCTGATCCAGGCCGAACAGGAAGCATCGGCGCTACCGAAATATGCGGTTCAATTGCGCAATCCCGATTTCGCGGCCTATGCACGCTTGTGCGGCGGAGAGGGCTGGAACGTCAATCGCCTCGAGCAACTCGATGAGGCCATCCGCTCGGCCTATGCCAGCAAGAAACCCTGCGTGATCGATATTGAGGTGGATCCTGATGCCTTGCCGATGCCGCCCGAAATCAGCATGGGTCAGGCAGTCAATTTCAGTATTGGCAAACTCAAGGAAATGGCAGAACGTTTCAACTTTTAAGGCTTGCCGAGAGTGTTTGGCAGGGTATCGTCACCCGCCTGGCGGCGCCAGCGGCTTGGTCACCTACCCAGGTTGAGAAGACTGGCGTCGAGCTGAACTGACCGTATGACGTTTTGGGCGGCTAGTTGAAACCGCGCTCGCTCTTGATCCGCTCATAGGCCGCGTTGATTTCACGCGCGCGGGATTCCGCACGCTGCTTGAGCTCATCGGGGACGTTGCCGAGTTTATCCGGATGGTGCTGGCTCATCAGTTTTCGATAGGCACGCTTGATGTCGCGCGATTCGGCTTCGTGGGTGATACCGAGAACAACGTAGGGATCAACGGCCGAGACTGTGTTGCGCGGCCGTTGCTGCTGACCGGTGTAGGGGCCTTGAGGGCCTTGAGGCCCCTGATATTGATAACGCGGGCCGTAGCCCTTCATTGCCGTGACCGCAGCCAGCTCGGCATCGCTGACGCCTAGCGCCGCGCACAGCTGACGCACCATGCCAAGCTTGTTGGCTGGCAGGGTGCCTTCGGCGTAGACCAGATCGAGCAATAGATCCAGCAGCAGGAACGCAAGATCACGGCGCCCATGCGTCCAGCCACGCAACTGGACGATTGCTGCTTGCACATCGTATTCGGGTGCCTTGCCAAGATTGAACTGCTCAATCGCCATACGTCGCAGTTCGGGATTCAAACGCAGACGGTTCATCAACGACTCGGCAGCGCTGATCTCAACTTCGGAAACGCGCCCGTCGGATTTGGCCAGAGCGCCGGCGAACGCGAACAAAGGACCGACAAACGAGGAGGCTTGTGAGGGTCGTTGTGATTGGGCCACGCTCAAGTCGTACATGTGTCCGACAAAGCTGCCAATCAGCACGCCAAAAAAATTCCGGAATACGATCAAACCCAGAATCGCGCCGACAATTTTTCCGATCATGCCCACACCGCTGATCTCCTGCGCGGTTGGAATCCACTGTTGAACGCAATTCGGGCTCGGCGAAGGCCGCCCTCCACGACGCTGTTGCTTATGGGGCCAAATGCGCGAGTTGCGCGATTGGGCAGTCTGGATGGGGGCATTCAGTGAACCTGAAACGAGTGGAAGGGTCGATTTTACATGGCCTGATCGGTACTCAGCGATTAACCAGACTATTCATTGTGTGAGGCGGTGACTGAACCCGTGTGCGCCTCCTCATGAACGCCCGGGTTAAACTTGTCCTTCATCGCCCGTCTGGAAACCACCCGTGCCTTCGACCCTGCATCAATCGGACCTCCCAGGACTAGAACTGATCCACCGCGGCAAGGTCCGCGATGTCTATGCGTTGTCGGAGGACCGGTTGCTGATCGTGGCCACGGATCGCCTCAGCGCATTCGACGTAGTGCTGCCCAACCCGGTGCCTGGCAAGGGTGAAATGCTGACCCAGATGTCGAACTTCTGGTTTGAGCAAACCGCACACTTGATGCCGAATCATCTGATCCACCAGGCTCCGGAAAGCGCGCTGCCTGTCGGCACTGATGCGGCCCTTTATTCACGCCGAAGCGTCATCAGCAAACGCCTCAAACCGGTGCCATTCGAAGCGATTGCGCGTGGTTATCTGATTGGCTCGGGCTGGAAGGATTATCAGGCGACTGGATCGCTCTGTGGCATCCGTCTGCCAAGGGGTCTGGGTCAGGCCGAAGCATTGCCTGAGCCGATCTTCACGCCCTCGACCAAGGCCGCGGTCGGTGGCCACGATGAGAACGTCGCCTTTGACGTGGTCGCGAATCAGGTCGGCCGTCAGTTGGCCGAACAGGTGCGTACGGCGACGCTTGAGATCTATCAGTTTGCTGCCAGCTTTGCGGCCAAGCGCGGCATTCTGATTGCCGATACCAAACTCGAATTTGGTACCGATGCAGATGGCAAGCTGTATGTGATGGACGAGATGCTGACGCCGGACTCTTCACGCTTCTGGCCCGCCGATCAGTACCAGATCGGCATCAGCCCGCCGAGTTACGACAAACAGTTCGTCCGCGATTACCTGGAAACCCTGGACTGGAACAAGCAGGCACCCGGCCCCGCGATACCCGCCGATGTGATCGCGGGAACTGCGGCGAAGTATGCCGAGGCTTTGCTTCGCCTCGCCGACATCCGCCTGGATTGATTACTCGCCCCATCTGATTAGATCGGAGAATCCGCATGCGCAGCGTCAACGAATGGTTCGGCGAGTACAGCAAGGATCACAAGAATCCGCTCAACCGGATCATCCACTGGATCTGCGTGCCTGCCATTTTGTGGTCCGCTATCGCCGCTCTCTGGGTGATTCCGATTCCTGCGTCGGTCGGTCGACCGGGATTCTGGTGTGGCATGGCGATGATTGGCGCATTCGGGTTCTATTGGCGAATGTCCAGACCGATCGGGATGGCGATGCTGCTGGTCTTTGTCGTCTTCGGATTGTTCACCGAATGGTTGTATCGCAGCATCGGGCCGAGCCCACTGCTGTGGACAGCCATCGCCGTATTCGTTGTCGCCTGGATTGGCCAGTTCATCGGCCATATCATCGAAGGCGCTCGACCTTCATTCTTCACCGATCTCGCCTACCTGCTGATCGGCCCAGCCTGGCTGGTTGGCAAGCTGATGCGGCGAATGAAGCTCAGTTACTGAGGACGAAACATGCGACATTGTTTTCCTGACCCACTGATATTGGAAGATGCGTGCTCAAACATCATCGTGAATCGCACCGATCGGATCGAGTGGGGTGGCTGCGCGCGAGCGTCCTTGGCGCCAACGACGGCATCGTTTCTACCGCAAGCTTGATCGTTGGCATCGCCTCGGCAAATGCCGGTCAGTCGACGATTATCCTTGCCGGAATTGCCGGACTGGTCGGCGGCGCGATGTCGATGGCGGCGGGTGAGTACATTTCGGTGAGCTCGCAGGCGGATACCGAGAAGGCCGACCTGATGATGGAAAGGGACGAGCTCGAGCGCTACCCGGCGCACGAGTTGAAAGAGCTGGCTGGAATCTATGTCAAGCGAGGATTGACTGCGGAACTGGCCACAGAAGTTGCAGAACAATTGACGGCGCATGATGCACTCGGAGCACACGCGCGCGATGAACTTGGAATCACCCACGAATTGCGCGCACGCCCTTTGCTCGCAGCGCTTTCTTCCGCCGCCGCATTTTCGGTTGGCGCGGCGCTGCCTCTAGTTAGTGCGGTGTTTGCCCCTGCTGCCTATCGGGTGCCAACGATCATGGTGGGTTCGTTGATCTTTTTGGCCGCGCTG